>JAQTMV010000136.1 GCA_028714175.1 Methylococcales bacterium | reverse complement strand
GATCCTTCGAACCGCGTGAGGTCTTGCCGTCTATGGCAATCACCTCACCTGCTGTTTTTTCTCTGACCCCGTCAACCCATGCCATAAAACAGGACCTGAAGCCTTCCGGAGATATTCGAGCAAATACATAGGCGATGCAGTCATGGGAAGGCACCCCGTTTTGCAACGGTACAAAACGGCGCAGCCAGTCCAGCTTTTCATGTCCAAAGTCGACAATGCCTTGCCATCCCTCGGCTCCACTGATGATCGCGCAGACACTAAGCACCATTATGTCGAGTAAACCATGAAGTTTTTTACGCTCGATTCGAGGGTCTTCAAGTGCAGCAAAATGTTCTACTAAACTCATGGTTATCTTATTCTTCTACAAAAAACATGAAGATAGTAGTTTATTTCATAGTTTGTCAATAATTTTTAATGCGATTGCCCTGCTTGGGCAATACGCCTTTGATCGAGGGATTTTCTTTTTCAATAGCATCCATAGCCTCATCGACAAAGGTGCCAATCTTCGGTTGCCTGGCTTGAGCTTGTAAGAATGTCCAGCGGGCTTCAGACGGCGCAAAGAACACATTTTCGGCCTTGTATTCGTCCTTGTCTTCGGGGTCTGCGCCAGCATATTCGCCCTGCCCTGCTTGCAGCTTGGCAAAACGTTCTTCAAGGGAGTCGGAAATGTATTTCAGGAAGATCAAGCCCTGCACGATGTGTTTGTAACTCAGCCGCATCGATGTTTTTAAGCAGCTTGTCGGCGACTTTTCAGAGTTGTTTTTCTAAAGGTTCCTGATTTACGGGTTTGGCCTTGCCATGTGCTTTCCCTAGTTTTTAGGGGCATATTGATAGGGTACAGGGAATTGCCAGGAATAGGTATCCAGGCAGGGGCAATCCCTTGTGGTTGACTTGAGGGCAGACACAAAACCTGCACCTACAAGAGCCGTGTTAGTTAGACAATCATATTGAACATCACCTTACATTGCTCTATGTAGTCAAAACACCCCGAATAACCCCGGCAATCTCCCTGATCGAGTCGTCTTCAAGAAATGGGCAAATCGGCAATGATAGACAGTTGGCGGCAACGGATTCGGTCACCGGCAAACTTAATCCCGCACATTCTTCTTTAAATACGTTTTGCTGATGCAAAGGTACCGGGTAATAAATAGCACAGCCAATCTGTTTATCCTGCAAGGCTTTTAAAATGGCATCACGCCGATCGGATAATAGCGTGTATTGATGATAAACATGCTCACCCAAATCATCTTCATAAGGAGTAATTAACGGTAAATCCGCCATCAGTTCTGAATACAGGTGCGCAACATGACGGCGCGCTTTATTATATTGATCGATACGTTTTAATTTGACTCTTAATATCACCGCCTGCATTTCATCGAGACGGCTGTTATAGCCTATGACATCATGGTAATAACGCACATCCGAGCCATGATTGCGCAGCCTTTTGATTTTTGCCGCGCTTTCGTCCGAGTTGGTAACGGCCATACCGCCATCACCAAAGGCGCCCAGATTTTTACTGGGGAAAAAGCTGAAACCTGAGGCATGGCCGAAAGCGCCGGTTTGTTTGCCGTTGATGCTTGCGCCGAATGACTGGCAGCAGTCTTCAATCAGCTTTAAATTATGTTGCTCGCAAATTTGCACGATTTCAGCCATGTCCGCCGGCTGCCCAAACAAATGCACCGGCATGACCGCTTTGGTATTTGGTGTAACGGCTTTTTCTATAGCTTCCGGTGAGATATTAAAGGTCCTGGGATCTATATCGATAAAAACCGGGATAGCACCGACATATTTGATCGCTTCCGCCGTTGCAATAAAGGTGAAAGCAGGCGTAATCACTTCATCACCTGCGCCGATGTCTTCAGCAAGCAACGCCAGATGCAGCGCGTCGGTTCCGGAAGCCACGCCTATTGCATGTTTAACGCCCAGATATTCAGCTGCTTCCTGTTCAAAAGCCTGAACATTGGGGCCCAATATAAAGGCGCAACTCTCTATTGTTTCAGCCAGACCGCGCTCGATTTCATCCTTGATTCCGGCGTATTGAGCTTTCAGGTTTACCATTGGTATCATGTTTTTTTGCCTTTTGTTTATTTATCGCCCAATAACTGCGTGATTTGTATTGCCGTTGCCAGCGCTCTTTTCCCCGCCTGACCGGACACCAGCGGATTTTCACCCGTTTGAATACAGTTTACGAAATGTTTGATTTCTTCCAGCAGGGCGTCGCCGCTTTCAAAAACAGATTCTTTTGTTTCAATTTCCGGAATGCCGGGGAACATTTCTTTTTTGCCGGTGCGATGTTTGGTCAACACGCGATTCTGAAAATCCACGGAAACATAGGAAGACGGTCTGAACATGCGCATTTTGCGTTCCATCTTCATGCTGATCCGGCTGGCTGTCACATTGGCTACACAGCCATTTTTAAACAACAGCCTGGCATTGGCAATATCCGTGCCCTGAGTCAGCACTGCGGTGCCGCTGGCGTCAATACGTTCTACTTCCGAATCCACCAGCGCCAAAATAATATCAATGTCATGTATCATCAAGTCGAGCACGACACTGACATCATTGGCGCGTGGATTAAACGGCGACAAGCGGTGCGATTCGATAAACAGCGGCTTTTCTTCTTTATCCAAACCCAAAATCGCCGGATTAAATCGTTCCAGGTGCCCCACTTGTAAAATCAGATTTTTTTCTTTAGCGATAGCGATCAGTTCATCCGCTTCGGCAACTGTTACCGTAATCGGTTTTTCAACCAGCACATGAGCGCCGGCATTAAGAAAATCCCTGGAAACAATGTGATGCAGCGTGGTAGGAACAACAATACTGACTGCATCGACTTCGCCCAGCAGGGATTGATAATCTGTTAGCGCTTTCGCGCCGTGCTTTTCGGCAACGGCTTTTGCAGCATCCCCATTAATATCGGCTACGGCAACCAGTTCACAATCAGGCAACGAAGCATATTTTTCAGCGTGGAATTTGCCTAAATAACCCGTACCGATAACTGCGCATTTTAATTTTTTCATTTGCTTAGTTTACATTTAATTCAACTTAAAACCCGAAGATGTCCTGATAAAAACAAAATCACCAGTACTTTATCTGCTCGTCAATAGCATTATGCCGGGTATTGTAATCTATCAAAATGCATTCATAAACCTTTGTGGATTAGACGTGCGTGATAAAAAGTACGGGGATTTTGTAAAAAATTATTATTTGCTGTGACATAAAGCAACGTTGATTAACCGGGTTATGCACGATGCTTAGCGTAGGGCGTGCCGCGCGCGCCAGAGTGGAATTAAAGTTAAGCATCAATTTAGCGCAAAAGGCGCGCATAGCACGCCCTACTCTTATGTTCGCGCAGTGGTAAGACACAATGATTTAAATTAATTGCCGGAAACAAGTTTCTCGGATAACATACCTACTGAACGTTTGTTAGGTAATTATTTTTGAGCTCAAAAGAAAAAATATTAGAAACCGCGATAGTTTTGTTCGCACAAAAAGGCTATTCGGGTCTATCCATGAGGCAATTGGCTCAGGCGATTGATATGAGCGTCGCGGCAATTTACCATCATTTTCCCGATAAAAACGCGCTGTATCTTGAAACAGTTCGCTTTGCATTTTCAGATAAGGAGCAAGTTTTTGCCCAGGTGTGGGAATCAGATTGTCCGGCTGAAGAAAAATTGGGCAGATTTATCCGCTCATTGATTGATGTGATGCTTCAAGACCGGGATTTCCATCGGCTGATGCAACGCGAAATTCTGGAAGCCGATCCCGAAAGAATGCAACTACTGGCACAGGGCATCTTTAAACGCCAGTTTTGTTTATTGATGCAGCTCGCGACTGAATTAGCGCCTGAGCAGGATGCCCATTTAGTCGCTACTTCTGTAATAGGTTTGGCCAAGTATTATGTCGAGTACCAGCCTCTGCTCAAAAACTTTCCCGGATGGAAACCCGAATACGAAATGCCGGAAGTTATTGCCGCGCATATTACCGGATTATTGTTAAACGGTTTAAAGGCAAAGGCTGCATGAAAAAAGTCAGTCTTTTACAGTTTTCCTCATTCCTCAACTCACGCACAACTGCCATTGTCTGTACGATAGCGATAACAACGCTGTTTTCCGGCTGTGCGCTGGGACCGGACTTTACTCGCCCTGCAAGTCCGGACACAAAGAGCTACACGACCGGGAAACAGTCAAATCGAATTACCACGACATCTTCAGAATCAGGTGCGGCACAGACTTTAGCTTTAGGAAAAGAAATTCAGGGGCAGTGGTGGACATTGTTCCGATCTCCGCCTTTAACTAAATTGATTGAGCAGGCTATGAAACATAGTCCTGACTTGCAGGCAGCTTTATCTGCATTAACCGAAGCTCAGGAAAACACTTCGGCAAAACAAGGTTCTTTGTTCCCTGCCCTGGACGCAACAGCCAGTGCTACCCGTCAAAAAGTTTCCGGTGCGCAGTTTGGCAATCCTGAGGGAGGCGACTCTGTATTCACTACTTCAACTGCTTCGGTCAAGGTTGCATACACCCTGGACGTTTTCGGCGCCATTCGGCGACAGATCGAGGGCTTTGAGGCTCAAGCAGAATATCAGCGTTTCCAGCTCGAGGGTGCTTTTCTGACACTGGCGTCAAATGTCGTTACTACCGCAGTACAGGAAGCCTCTTTAAGAGCCCAGATTGATGCGACTCAAGAAATCATCAAAGCTCAAACCCGGCAACTCGATTTGGTCAAGCAGCAGTTCGAATTGGGGGGTGCATCGAAAATCGATGTTTTGGCACTGCAATCCACACTGGAACAGACTCGAACGACATTACCGCCTTTACAGCAACAGTTGGCTCAAAACCGTCATCGTTTGACAGTATTGGCTGGTGAACTGCCCAGCACAGTGCTTGTCGCTCAATTTAAACTGTCCGACTTGCATCTGCCCGAGGAATTGCCTCTCAGCTTGCCATCCAAACTGGTACAACAACGCCCCGATGTGCGAGCGCAGGAAGCTCTGTTACATGCCGCCAGCGCGCAAATCGGCGTCGCTACCGCCAGGCTGTTTCCTGATTTTACCATCAACGCTAATGTTGGCAGCATCGCAACCCGGCTAGGCGATTTGTTTGTTCCCGGCAGTGCCATCTGGAGCTTTGGCGGAAACCTGTTGCAACCTGTCTTTCATGGCGGAGAACTAATCCACAAACGGCGTGCCGCCCTGGCGGCTTACGAACAGGCGGCAGCTCAATACCGGAGTACTGTTTTACAGGCATTTCAAAACGTTGCCGATACCCTGAGCGCACTGGAATTAGACGCCGTCGAATTGAAGACGCAGGATGCTGCCGTACGGGCGGCTCTTGACAGCCTGGAACTGACCCGGCTGCAATACCAGATAGGTGCTGTCAGTTATCTGGCTTTGCTCAATTCGGAACGTGATTACCAACAAGTGCGCATCGGACAGATAGAGGCGCAGGCTACGCGCTATGCCGACACGGCCGCATTGTTTCAGGCGCTGGGCGGTGGCTGGTGGAACCGTACAAACCTATCTACCGCATTATTGACGGAACAAAAAAACAAACAAAATCAGTGATTGATCAGGCACAAGGCGAAAGGCAAAAAACACGGCTAATTCACCTTTGACCTTTGACCTTTGACCTTTCACCTTTCAACTTGAACCTTGAACCTTTATGTTTGAACAAACTCCCAACAGGAAACAGAAATGATCAAACGCATGCTCATCATGCTCATTGCGGTCGGCGTTGTGCTTGGCGGCATTTTTGGTTTCATCAGCTTCAAGGGGCGCATGATCAAGGAGTCTATGATGTCCCAGGGTAAACCACCGCAAACTGTTTCCACGATAACGGCGGAATTCCTGGACTGGTTGCCGAAGCTGGAAGCGGTCGGCAGCTTACAAGCTGTTCAGGGTACTAATATTAGTGCCGAGGTATCGGGCATTGTGGCGGAAATCCACTTCAAACAGGGCGATAATGTGAAACTCGGTACGCCCTTGCTGCAATTACGCGCCAACGACGATATTGCCCAACTGGCATCGCTAAAAGCTACTGCGCAACTGGCTCGTATCACTTACAAACGAGATCAGGCACAGTTCCGCGCAATGGCTGTCAGCAAGCAGACACTCGACATAGACAAGGCGAACCTTGAAGTGGCTGCCGCCAATGTCACCCAACAGCAGGCGCTTTTAGATAAAAAGCTTATTCGTGCTCCTTTCACAGGCCGGCTGGGTGTTCGCCTCGTCAATGTAGGCCAATATCTTGAAGCGGGTACAGCAATAGGCACGCTACAGGCTTTGGACACTATCTTTGTGGACTTTTTTCTGCCACAGCAAGCATTGGCTACAATCAAAATCGGTCAAAAGGTGACTCTCAAAACTGACGCCTATCCAACGCAGAATTTCGCTGGTGATATTACGGTGATTAATCCCAAAGTTGATATTAATACCCGTAATGTTCTGGTAAGAGCCACACTGATGAATCCCGGACACAAACTGTTACCCGGTATGTATGCCACCGTGAATATTGCAACCGGACAAGCGCAACCGTATATCACTCTGCCTCGCACAGCCATCGCCTTTAACCCGTTCGGCTCTACTGTCTATCTAGTGGAGTCCAAGGGGATGGACGACAAAGGCAACCCTAAGCTAATCGCCAAACAGGTTTTCGTTACCACGGGTGAATCACGGGGCGATCAAGTCTCTGTTCTTAAAGGCGTCAATGAGGGTGATATTGTGGTAACTTCAGGTCAAATAAAGTTACGTAACGGTACGCCTGTGGTCATCGAGAATTCGGTGCAACCCAGCAACGATGCAGCACCGCAACCCAAGAATCAATAATCCGCGATGAATTTAACTGATATTTTTATCCGCAGGCCCATCCTGGCAACGGTAGTCAGCATGATGCTGTTAGTACTGGGTTTGCGCTCTCTGAGCAGTCTACCTGTCTTGCAATATCCGCGTACCGAAAACGCCATAGTAACCATCAGTACGACCTACTACGGTGCCGATCCGGATATTATTGCAGGCTTTATCACTACGCCGCTGGAAAACATTATCGCCCAGGCTAACGGTATCGACTACATCACATCGATCAGCCTGAGCAGTGTCAGCACAATAACCGCCAACCTGCGGCTCAATTTTGATCCCAACAAAGCCTTGACCGAGATCAATACCAAGGTGAACTCGATACTCAACCAGCTGCCGCCGGAATCGCAACGTCCTGTTCTCAATGTAAAGATCGGCGAAACCATTGATGCGATGTATATAGGCTTTTCCAGTGATGTCCTGGCCGCCAACAATATCACCGATTATTTGCTGCGTTCGGTACAGCCCAAATTACAGGCGGTGGAGGGTATCCAGACTGCGGAGCTGCTGGGTAGTAAAAACTTTTCCCTGCGCGCCTGGCTAGATCCCAATAAACTGGCGGCCTATGCCCTCACGGCGTCAGATGTCAGCACAGCGCTGGCAAAAAACGATTTTATTGCGGGACTGGGGACAACAAAAGGCCAGATGGTACAAGTAAACCTGACGGCTTCAACCAGTCTGCATTCAGTCGCGGAATTTGAGAATTTGATTATCAAGCAACAAGACGGGGCAATTATCCGGTTGAAAGATGTGGCAAATGTCACGCTGGGCGCTGACGACTACGAAGCTCACGTCTCATTCGATGGCAACAAGGCCGTTTATATTGGCCTTCAGGTTGCCCCCAGCGCCAACCTGCTTGAAGTAATCGCCAGAGTTCGTGAAGTTTTTCCTGATATTCAGGCCCAATTGCCGACGGGAATCGATTCCAAAATAGTTTACGACTCGACAAAATTTGTTGACAGCTCCATCAATGAGGTTATTCATACCTTGATTGAAGCCTTGCTAATAGTTACTCTCGTAGTATTCGCCTTTCTTGGTTCGCCGCGTTCGGTGCTGATTCCCGTAATAGCGATTCCCCTGTCCCTGATCGGCACGTTCACCATGATGTTGATGTTCGGGTTTTCCATCAATTTGCTGACTCTGTTAGCCCTGGTACTCGCCATCGGTCTGGTGGTTGACGATGCCATCATTGTCGTCGAGAACGTCAACCGGCATCTGGAAAACGGTATGCAGCCAATACCAGCCGCACTGCTGGCGGCTCGGGAGTTGACTGGCCCCATCATCGCGATGACTATAGTTTTAGTCGCGGTCTATGTGCCTGTTGGCTTTCAAGGCGGCCTCACCGGCGCCTTGTTCTCGGAGTTTGCATTCACAGTAGTCGGGGCGGTAACCGTTTCGGCCATTGTGGCGCTAACGTTGTCACCGATGATGTGTTCCCGCCTGCTCAAACCGCACATGCTTGAGCGCAACGGCTGGGAAGAGCGTGTTGTCGATTTTATCGACCGGAACTTCGAACGGCTGAGCAGAGGCTATTCGCGTACACTGAATGGAACACTGAACTTTTTGCCGGTGACTGCCGTATTTGCCGTTATCATACTCATCAGTATTTACTTTCTTTACAGCAGCTCTAATCGTGAACTCGCGCCGCAGGAAGATCAGGGCGTCATTGTTACCTTATCTTCGGCAGCGCCTGACGCTACGCTCCAGCAACGCCTGGTTTATGCTGACCAGGTTTATAATAAATTTATCAAGCACCCGGAAAGCGATCATGTTTTTCAGCTTAATGCACCCGGGCAGTCCATCGCGGGCATAGTTCTCAAACCTTGGGATCAACGCGAACAAACCTCGAATGATCTTCAACCCATGATTCAGCAAGAAATGAATCAAATCGCCGGCGTCCGTGTCGCTGCGTTCCAGCCACCGCCGTTACCTGGCAGCAGCGGACTTCCTGTGCAATTCGTTATTGGTTCAACCGAGTCGTTTGAGCAATTGAATACGGTAATGCATCAATTTATACAGGAAGCGCAAAAAAGCGGGATGTTCATGTTTCTGGACAGCGACCTGAAATACGATCAACCGCAATCGCAGGTGGAAATCGACCGCAACAAAGCCGCTCTGCTGGGGCTAACAATGGAAGATGTGGGTTCGTCCCTGGCATCAATGCTGGGCGGTGGTTATGTCAATTATTTCAGCATGGCTGGAAGATCCTACAAGGTTATTCCCCAGATACAGCAAAGTTCCAGGCTCAATGCCGACCAGTTGCGTAACTACTACATTCGCGCCGCTAACGGAGCTTCTGTTCCTCTGTCTACGATCGCCACAATCAGCACGAAAACAGTGCCGCAATCCCTGAATCATTTCCAGCAAATCAACGCCGCCATCATTTCCGGTGTACCTTTTCCCGGTATCACGCTGGGTCACGCAATCAATTCGCTAAAGACTATTGCTGAACAGGTACTGCCCCCCGGCTACTCGGTGGACTATGCCGGTCAGTCGCGACAACTGGTCAAGGAATCCAGTGGTTTTATTTTTACTTTCCTGTTCGCTTTGGTCATTATCTTTCTGGCACTGGCCGCGCAATTCGAAAGCTTCCGTGACCCGCTGATTATTCTGGTATCAGTGCCGATGTCCATCGCCGGCGCATTAATCTTCATTGCCTTGGGTATCGGCGGGGCGACGCTCAATATTTACACAGAAGTCGGGCTGGTCACGCTGATGGGCTTAATCAGCAAACATGGCATTCTGATTGTCGAATTTGCCAACAACAAACAGAAAGAAGGCATGAGTAAACGGCAAGCGGTTGAGTCAGCCGCCAGTATCCGCTTGCGCCCTATCCTGATGACCACCGCCGCAATGGTTTTAGGCGTTTTGCCATTGATTATGGCAACCGGCGCCGGCGCCGTATCACGTTTCAACATAGGACTCGTAATCGCCACCGGCATAGCCATCGGCACCCTGTTTACTTTGTTTGTAGTGCCTGCCGTGTACCTGCTTATTGGAGAAAACCATGCGAAGCGGGAAGATAAAGCAAATCTCGGATGAACAAGCGCGCACTGAAACTGGGGGGTCTATTGTAAAAGTTGGATCTATGTGAAATGCAGTGATTAAAAAAGTTGAATAAAATGTCAAATTCCTTTTTCTCTCAATTTCTCTAACTGGTCACTAAATTTCAGTTTGAGATGCTCGATGTTGTTGTAACTCGTATAAAAGTGACCAAGATCGGCCAGTTTCTTTTTGAAATTGAGCAAAGAAATAATCTCATCTCCAATGTCCCCTAAATTCTGCGGTGCATTTTTGAAAAATGTATAGATAAGCGGCTTTTTGGTGCTCAGGAATTGCCTATGTGCGGTATCGAATTCTTCCTCGGTATACTTTCCAGTCTTGGTAAAAAACAGGCTGACGAAAATATCGCAGGCTTTAACTTCCTTGTTATATTCATCCTGCAGACGGGTTTCAGACATAGCATCGAGAAAGTTTTCCCAGCGAACGATTTCGAGATAAATGCCCTTCTTTCGTAAACGGTCATTTTGCTGCCTGAAATATAAATCGAAATCATCCCGGTCATCTTTAAGCTCAGACGACGAAGCTAGAAAAATTTTGATGGTACGAACTTTATCATCCTTTGAAGTTGAAGTGTTTTCATCCTTGGCCCAGCCAGGCAACTGATCGACCCGGATGCCATCCAGTAATTCCAGCACGTCCACGTCTTCGTAACTGGCGGGGCATTCGACCTTCAGTTTGCCGTCTATCTTGCGCTGCAACAGCCGTTCTTGTTCGAAAAACTCCGGTTCGGTCAGCTCTCGGCAGCGGCTGCAATTACAAGGCACCCATTTGGCAACCAAATCCTTCAGCCCATGGAAACTGTCATTCAAGGCATCCAGATCCGCCGAAATTACACTGAGCAAATCCTTGCGTTCGGGGCCGCGGGCGCGCAGCACGATTTCACCGCCTTTAGCCGGGACTTCGGCCAACACTTCGGTGTTGCCGCGCTCAAATAAGGCGCCGGAAATCCAGCTCAGGTCCGGGCGCTTGACGAAACGATGCATACGCACGATCAGGCGGCTGACGATGCCTTTGGGCAAAAATTCGTAGCGGTAACGTAGCGTCAGATCGCAAGACTGCTGCCAAGCGGATAAGGACACGGGTTTGGACGGCGGCAACAACTGTGGTGCGAGCCAAGTGTCGGCATCAGTATCCGGTAAGCGGTAACAAAACTCGAATTTCTGCATCAGCGCCAGCAATTCAGGGTGCATATCGGCATACTCCGAATCCCGCCAAACCCGTTGACAATCAGTGCTGTCGAAAAGCCCCAGGTTTCCTTTTACCGTTTCATCATCGAGCATCCTGAACACCGCCTCGGTCGCCCAAGTGTTTTGCAGGATCACGGTGCGCGATAGCAACGGTTCATCCTGGAAATGCAGAAACACACCCAAATCGTGCAGATAACGGCTCAAGTGAAGTGCCTTATCGCGGTCGAAGTCCTGTTGTTTCCGGTAAATATCGAAATAGTCTTGCAGGGAAATAAAGGGCTTATCCTTGGCCTGCTGCTCAATATCAGAGCGGATCGACACCCATTTGGCCGGCCACTTCTCACCGATATGTGGCAGGTTTTGCGCATAAAGTTCGACAGCCTTGCGTAACTCGTCTGCTGAGCCTGGCAGTTCCAGATTGCCGCGGTAAATGTCTTTGACGTTATTGAATTTAGCCTTGATGCCGGATTCATCAATGGTCTTGGTGCGGCCACCTTTTTCGTTCTGGAAAATCAGCACCGGGCTATGGCCGCCGAGCAGGTCAGCCACCTCAAGCCAGTATTTAAAGCCGGCATCATGTACGGTTTTATTATCCTTACGGGTGTCGTCGAGCAGCACATAGAGCGAACGTTTGGTCAGAAAAAACTGATGCGTGGCGTGGTAGATTTCCTGGCCGCCAAAATCCCAGACGTTCAGGCGAAAGTTGCGGCCGTTAACCAGCTTGAACTCATGCCGGTGAATATCGATGCCCTTGGTGGTCTCGTTTTCAGTCGGCAGTGGTTTTTCGGTTTGATACAGCCGCCGCAATAAGCTGGTTTTGCCTGCCCCGCCTTCGCCGATAAGCAGCATCTTGGCTTCGTACAGATGATCCGTGCCTTGGATTGCCGTCTCGTTAAAAAAATTGAGGATCGCGGCATTGCCTTGTTTGACGATTTCGGCGGGCGGATTAGTCAAAGGGCAATCTTCGACGAAAATACCACCGTCAACTACCCAAGAATCCCAACTCCATCGTACCTGAAGGTCATTTTTAATTAACTCAAGCAGTGGGCTCAGGTCGGTTACTGGCGTCAACGAAACATTAAGACGTTGGAGATTAGCAAGGCCCGAAAGTGGGGACAGGTCAGTCACTTGCGTCTTCGAAACATTAAGCGCTTGGAGATTCGCGAGGCCCGATAGCGGGGACAGGTCGGTGACGGGCGTAAACGAAATATCAAGGTCTTGGAGATTTGCGAGACTTAACAGCGGGGACAGGTTTGTCACTTGCGTATTCCGAATACTTAGCTCTTGGAGATTAACGAGCCCCGATAGCGGGGACAGGTCGTTAATAGCCATCGATTTACCCCAACCACCAGTTAGATTTAGCTTTTTCAGCTTTATTAGGCTGGAAAATGGGCTGGAATTAACAGACATACCGGCCAAAAACTTACATCTCCAAAAAGTTACTGGTGCAAGGCGTTTTATGTTATTTCTGGGCCCGGTGTTTTGGCTGTATTTTGTAACCGCTTTCTTATAGTCAAAATAACTCCATTCACTAGCAAACGACAATTCCTCAAGCCACTCTAGGAGCTTGTCCGAGAACTAACGTTTAACTAATTCGCCTACTATATATAGTGCCTTAAAAGAATGAAAAAGCACTACATATTGATAGCCACTGACAAGCATGTTAGTTCTCGGACAAGCTCCTAGTTCGCCAATTTCCTCAGGCACTTCTGTCAGGCCGCAATTACCCAAATCGAGAAAAGGAGAGCGGGTTCTTTTATTTTCAGCGATAAGTTTAAGAGCAAGTTCAGACATGGCGGTATCCTGGTGCAGCACCGTGTTGTATTGACGATTAGGCTATCAAATGATATTTATAAGTATCAATATATTCCAAACACATCACCATAACTAACGAACACGGTGCTGCACTAGAAGCAATCGTAGGTAGGTGTCATAGCCGGTTTTGGGCATAATCTCACGCCGGCTCTTGTCGTCCCTCGTCGTGCATTGAGTGGCGACCGTCGCCCGTTTTTGATACGGACATCCGTTACACTTGGGAACGTGATTACTATGATTAATTACGGCGAATTCATAATTCTAATTGGCTCTCCTGAGCATTCCCGAAGCGCACAGGACGAAGGGAATCGGAGTTTCAAGTGTCTGTTATTTTGGTGTTCATTTCTTGTCTTTTTTCAACCATATAAAACCATGTGGACGGGGCAACATGCCCTTCCCGGCTAGATCGAACGATGATTTTTTCTTTTGTCTGATGTAGACTTAATTTCAAGTACAATAAAGCTAACCACGCACAAATTATTATGCTGCAAAGGAGAACCCCATGCTGTGTGCCAAAGAACTCTACCAACAAGCAAACCAGTTACCACCATTAGAAAAATTACGCCTGGCTGAATTATTACTGGCTGATCTGGACACACCCGATCCGGCAATTGATACAGTCTGGCGTGATGAAGCACAAAAAAGATGGCAGGCCTACCAGACCGGGGAATTACAAACGGTAAGCTATGATGCGGTTATGCAGAAATATAAATGAAAATCGAATTTCTTGAGGCCGCTCAAGCCGAGTTTGATGACGCTTTTCACTGGTATGAAGCTCAACAAAAAAATTTAGGTATACAGTTTTTAACTGAGTTTGATGCCGCGATTAGAAGGATTTCAGCTTATCCCAAATCGTATGCCTTGCTTGAAAATGGAGTAAGACGTTGCTTGATTAAGCGTTTTCCCTACGGCGTTCTGTATGGCATTGATGCCGATACTATTGTAATTATCCTAAAAACCGCAGTTGAACAAAAGCATAAAATCTGTAAGGCTTGTATTTTTTGAGTCGAGCCATGATTTTACCTCCCAAAGTTATTCACCCAACGGGTGAGCCAGAATTTACGCTTAAAAAG
>JAQTMV010000135.1 GCA_028714175.1 Methylococcales bacterium | reverse complement strand
GCCTGTTGCCGGGTAATTTGCTCATGAGACTTGAGCTCGCCCGGACCGAGCAATTTATTGACCTCGGCAAAATCAGCGCCAAACCAGGCCGACAGGCCATCACCCAAGCCATGTATTTCACCTAGCCCCGGTGTGGCGGCGAGAGGCATCGTATTCAAATAAGAAAGGGCGATTTCCTGTCTCATCTCGCGTGTGTCAGGCCCCATCATATAGGCGCGCACAGACGCCGTGCCCATTTGACGAAACTTATCCACAATCGAATTAGTATAGCCATTCTTCGAATGACGGTACTTTTCCAATTGGGTTGCCAAGGTGCTTCCGCCCGGCACAGTGCTGGCTATTCCGAGTTTGTGAGCCATCAGTTGTAACCCGGCAAATCCCAGACGATCCCATTCGATCGCGGGGTTAACGGTAGCATGCTCTTCGTTAAGTAATTCCCGGTTCTCTATAAACAGCAAGGTATCCAGAACCAATGGGGGAATAGCCTGGAAATTCGGGTAGCCGTAAGTAGGATAAACCGTGTTAAACACAAGCTGACCGGATTTATCGGTGATGCGAAGCCCGGCCTGGGTTTTCTCATGATAGATGTTGAACAAACCATAATCGGCAAGCTCGGTCATCATCGGTGAAGAAGAGGCTTGATAGGCAATGCTAAAGCCCGACTTTTCCAAACGTTCAATTGAAGCCGGTAAAAGCGTATAACCCAGTCTTTCATCATAAGGACCATACTCGGGATAACGTATCGATGTGCTGGGCCCCGGAGCGAGTTTGAAGCTCAATTGTTTACTTATTTCAGAGAGGTATCGTGCCTGATATTTCGATGTTTTCACCTCTTCTTGCACAAGTCTGGAAACAACAAATACAATTATGATCAATCCGATAATTATGTATAGTTCCAAAATGCGGTGAATGGCTGGATTATGCTTTTGCATGTCTAGCTTTCCGTCAAAACACAAGAGCTTCCCGGCTCTTTCAGTTGGATGTATAGTAATTGACTGTAAATTTTAAAAGACTCTGACTTCGGCATTAATATCAAGGTATTGTTTTTCTGTTGGATTCAAGTTTCGATCTCAAGCTACATGCACAAGAGTATAGTGTTTTTAATAGTGCGCTAACGGCGATTATAGCAAACATTAATAATAATTTTGAGCAAGAGTTAGACTGTCAGCGATATTAGGCAGTTTAACCTGGTGGTATTACCTGGATTTTGTAATGGCTGTGAATGGATTTCATCGATTATTTTGTTAGGCTTTTTCATTACAGACCTTGGCGGCTATTTCGTTCGTATGATCTTGGCGGTTTAATATAGTTCATTCACTCTGTTACACATGTGAACAAAGCTACTTACAAAAATAGTGTAGTTCAGGAAGGGAATCACCTTATTCTCTAAATAGAGTTATTTTTCTGGCCAAATCGGCAATACTCAATAACCCCGGCACTTGCTGGTTGGATCTGAGCATATATGTTGGAGCTTTTGTAGCTCGGAGTGGAATTCCGGGTGCTGTTGCAGATATTCGGCTCGACCCCGTAAAAAATCCCGGAAGTCTGCCTCAATACTGCTTGAGGCAAGAAGGTGGCCAAGTTTCGGCTTGTCATGTACTTCATTAAACATATCTGCCAGCATCATATCTCCCATTTCAAAATTGAAGTGCATCGAGTCTTGCCAATATTTTGCTGTCTTTCCTATAGGTTCGGTAGTTATTTCGTTATAGTTGTAAAAATGCCAGGCGCGTACCTGGTCCGGCTTAGCTTCTGCTTCGATCAAGCTTGCAATTTGTTTCATGGCCCGCCAGTGGACATCCTGGTCGCCACATTGATTATCCAGTTCCAGGCTGTAAGCATGTTGGGGGTAAGCAAATAACACCAATTCGATATTATGTTCTTTAGCTGTTTTTATCATTCTTCGTAAGCCACTTAAATCGAAAGTATTTTCAGCAAAAGAATTAAAAGGCATATTCGATCCCTTGATGCATTGTGGTTTTTGTTTCTTACGGCGCACAAAGTCTTCACCAAAACGAATAGCTACACCGGGTGTATCTCGTTCAAAAAAGAACATGCCATCTCGGGTATGACTGGGTTTTTCACTTTGTTGTTTTCTTATGGTTTTTATAGAGGCACGAAGAGAGGACATGGACAGCAAAAATTCTCCAATATTAACTTGCCCGATCTTTGCAAAATCTTTTTCACAATTGGCGACAGGCAAGTTTTCTGGATGAAAACCTATCAATGCACGTTTTATGTTGGCATGGGCTGCAGCAAACTCAAAGTGGCACTGCACCATATCCCACGGGGCTCCCGCTAATGCGAAGTTCATTCCTTTAAAGCGTCCATGATCGGTGAAAGAATCATTGTTGGGATCAAAACCAATTTCTGCAAAGGAACTGCCCAGAATGATTGCATTGGGCTGCTCACGCACCAACAAGGGAGGTTTAACATGGCGTTCGAAGTCGCGAAACTTTAACTTAATCGCATTGAATCCGTTAATCTCGATATCCCGATAGTACCAAAATGGATCGACGACGCGATTGAATAATCCGATCAAGGCCAGAACAAACAGACTTCCATACAAAAATCTGATGACAAACTGTTTGGTAGTCATGGATGCGTTCAAAACTGGAAATAAATAAACTCGGATAGCTCCGAGATAGACAGGATTGAGAATACCGCACAGAACACACTTGCTACTAACCAGGTGTAAGAAGGTTGCCACAGCAATCGTTTCGCACTACTACTGCCTTCCGGCATGTCCAGTGCGGGTTTGAAGGCCGCCATCATTTGCTGGGTATTGGGGGCGAGCCAGACGATTAGCAGGGACATCAAAATCCAGTTAATCGCTTTACCCCTGATGAATGGTTCAGTTTTGCTAAAATCAATGCCTTGTGTGGACAGCCATTGCCCAACTCCCCCCCATTTTGTCAACCACTTGCCTGGCAGAACGAAACCATTCATGCCTGTCATGGCTTTGAACATGGCTGCGACAGTATTGAGGCTGTCAGCTCTGAACACGACCCATCCGGCTACTACGGCAAGAAAAGTGATAAGCACCGACAGTGCGTGCATCGATTTTGATGTCGGTTTATGCCAGAAGCGCTGATGTAGCAGCTGCCAGCCATGGTTGATAACCAGATATAAGCCATGCAATCCGCCCCACAATACATACGTCCAGCCTGCGCCATGCCATAGACCGCCCAACAGCATCGTGATTATCAGGTTCAGGTGGCGACGCACATTACCTTTGCGATTACCGCCTAGCGGGATATAGAGATAATCTCGAAGAAAGCGTGACAAGGTCATATGCCAACGCCGCCAGAATTCGATTATATTCACTGACTTGTAGGGTGAATGGAAATTGAGCGGCAGGGTTACGCCAAATAGCCTTGATAAACCGATTGCCATGTCAGAATAGCCGGAGAAATCAAAATACAGTTGCATTGTGTAGCATAATGCCCCGCCCCAGGCATCCATAAAAGTAAGTTGTATGCCGGCAGCAGGTGCGGCAAATACGGGGCCGACATACTCGGCGATGCCGTCAGCCAGAACCACTTTCTTGAATAGTCCGATAAAAAAAATAGTCAGCCCCACCAACAGGTTCTCGTAGCTGAAACGATAGGTCGAAACCTTGGCAAATTGCGGCATCATTTCCTTATGATGCAATACCGGTCCTGCGATCAGATGGGGGAAATAGGTCACGAACAGCGTGTAGTGAATAAAATTGTATTCCTTTACCTTACCCTGATAGGTGTCCACCAGGAAAGCAATCTGGGTGAAAGTAAAGAAGGAGATACCGAGCGGAAGAATAAATTCGCTGATCATCAGTGCTGTACCGGCCAGATGGTTCAGGTTTTCAATAAAAAAATTGGCGTACTTGAAGTAGCCTAGCAAAATCAGGTTGGAAATAATAGCACAGGCCAGCAGCAGTTTAGATTTGTTGCGAAATTTATGCCCGATCAAGTATCCCGCTCCGTAATTAAATACGATAGAACCGAACAGCAATCCAACAAAGCGCGCATCCCACCAGCCATAGAAAAACAGCGATGCCGCAGTAAGCCATAGCGCTGCCAGGTTGTGACTATAGCGAGCGATGCCATAAAACCCGAAAAAAACAATCGGGAGAAATCCAAAAATAAAAACGTGTGAATTAAATAACATGAGTAAGGCGGCTGGGCATACTTGTTCTTGATAAACATTTATGCCTGGTTTGTAATTTAGCTCTGTGCCGATTTTAAAAGTACATTTCGCAGAGTAAATATATATATTTTACCAGTTTTTATGTGGGCTCTCCAATTATTCCAATCACGTTTGTTTAGTCTCTTATCGACGAAAACTCTACGCTTTTTGACATAACGTCTACTATTTTCATAATAAACATGATGTTATGTAAATATATAAGGGATAAGAAAAACCCTCTTTTCGTTCTGGTTCGACAAGTTTAGGTGATATACAGTTAATAAATGAGGATTTATATCAAAAAACTTTAGTTGTGAATCCGTAAATTATGGTACATATACGGAAACTTTATAATCATCAGTTAGGTGTCAATAATAAGGAACCTTGGAAATGTCGGAAATTGAAAAAAAGCAGAAAATCGAAATAGAATTCTGGCGTAATGCTGAACATGAATCTCCGGAGGCGGACTCTTTACACAATATTGTCAATAAAGTTACGGATACAGCGGTGTTTATGGACTGCCTCAATCGGCATGAAAAAGAGCTTATAACCAATGGCAGAGTCTTAGAGCTGGGAGGGGGGCAAGGTTGGGCATCTTGCGCATACAAGAGGTTGTTTCCCGACGCGCATGTCACTGTAACTGATATTAGTCAGTATGCTGTCATGTCCTTACCTAAATGGGAGCGATTGTTCGAGGTAAAAATCGATAATTCATATGCATGTACAAGCTATGAAATTAATGAAAGCGATGCTTCATTAGATCTCGTATTCTGTTTTGCAGCAGCTCATCATTTCTTGGCGCACAAGAGAACTCTGCGGGAAATAAGTAGAATATTGAAACCGGGCGGAAAGGCAATTTATTTTAATGAACCAGCTACACCAAGATATCTCTATTCTTTGGCGCGTTGGAAACTAGAGAGAACAAGGCCGGAAGTCCCGGAGGACATGTTGATAACTTCAGAACTTCGCAAACTTGCTCGGGAAGCTGCACTTGATATACATGTGGATTATTATCCTTCTATAATAAAAAGAGGGCCATTCAGGGCAATTCAGGCGGTATCGATTATCCGGGACAGTTTTCCGTTTCTTCAACGCCTATTGCCTAGTTCGGCAAATTTCATATTCACAAAAAATGGCAGCTAACGAATAAGGTTAGATTGTGTGAGCGAAGCGAACCGCAATCTGAACCGTTTGTTGGATAGGGGTAGAGAACGGCTTTCACCGTCCCCTCCCCCCGAACCCGGTGTGCAGTTTTCCCGCGACGGACTCTCCAGTCAGTTGCTTCCTCATCAGCATTGGCGCGCCAATTTATGGGCTTCTGACATCGTGAATAGCCCAAGATCAGCGAAGAAGGCATTTGGCCATTGTTTCTGTGCCACTTGCCTCCTTTAACCCCTGCTTGTAGGGCTGCCAACATAGCTTTTGTCCAGATTGGCGCTGGCGCGAATTTCCGCTGTACGCAGCTTTCCAACACGCTTGCATCCTGTATAGTCGTTCCCGACACTGGTGATGCTTCAATACTCATATCTGCTCCTCTCCGGTCTTTGGCTATCAACTTTCCTGCCCCACTTCCCTAGTGCGCCTTTTGCTCTGACGCAGGTTTCCACGGCTGTTCTGCCGTGTGCGGTACTATTGGGACTCTGACTCCTGTTAGTGTTCACCTCACCGACAGGTCTCCCCGCTTACCTCGCACTACCTTCCCATCGTTCCGTCCTTAACCACGTGGTACGCCACAGCATCGCTTTAGCCGCCATCCCAGCGTGCTGCGTTACTTCCAGGCTTCGCCACTTTCGTGCAGGCTCGCCGCTATACTATACTCAGCCGAAACAGGTTCGTCATCCTGGCAACTGGAAGGTTATTTTGCCGAATTGGTTGATTCCCATTCCTGGAGCACCGTTTAGATTGACAGGAATGGCCTGCAATTCTTCTGGAAGCATGTCCTTAAAACCGATTGGCAGTGGGTGAATACCATCAAGGCGCCCAAGGTCCATACGCTTACAAGGCTTCTTTCGCCATGGGACTTTGATTGGCTTTGTGCAAGTCAAAAAATTTCCGGCGTGTGTGGGTCCAGCAGCCCAATTCAATGCAAGGTTCCACCGTTTTCTTGGCATTGAATGAGGCCTTATAGCCGCTGTAGTCATCAACCATCAGATGGCCTTGCCAAGTGCCGAGGAACTGGCGGCAATGCGCCCCACCGCGCCCATCACGATAGTCGAAGACAATAATACGCGGCCCGGGTTGTAGATCATTGCTGCGATACGCCCAGAGATAGGCCTTTTTGGTTTTTCCCCGCCCCGGATCCAGTTGTGCGACCGGGGTTTCATCGGCATGCAAGGTGCTGCCTTGCAGGAGATGCCAAGTTAAGCGATCAACCAGCGGCTGAAGTGCCACGCCCAGTCGCCCAACCCAGTCGGCCAGCGTGGAACGCGATAAGACGACCTGCTGCCGTGCCGCGATTTGTTCAAGGCGATACAGCGGTAAATGATCAACGTATTTACTAATGAGTACCCAGACCAGCAAGCCCACCGCCGCCATGCCGCCATTTATCACTGCCGCCGGAACCGGTGCCGCGGTAATGGTTTCGCAGTTTTTGCAGGCGTATTGGGGACGGATATGACGGTGCACGGTAAAGACGGCGGGTACGACATCGAGTTGTTCGGTCACATCTTCACGGATTTTGATTAAATCACGACCGCATTGGCCGCACTGACATTGCTCAAACGTCACTGAAAAACACGGATCGCTGACCTTGGGCCAAATGAAGCGGCCTTTATGCAAGCGGCGCCGACACAACCATACACCCGTGCCATCCCAGACCACCACCTTGATGCGATTGCCGGAACGGTTACGAAAGACAAACGCCGATGCTGAGCAGGGGGCGTGTCCCAAGGCTTGCTGAACAAGCATCGACAAACCGTCAATGCCACGGCGCATATCCACAGGCGCGACCGCTAACCAGATAGCCGCAGGATGCGTGATTAACCCAGACATTGTAAGAGCTCGGCTAACCAGCGCGGGGAAATGTTGCCCGGTAGCTCCAATGCCTGTCCTTTGGGTAACCGTCGCCACAGGGATTCTATTGCTTGCGTGGTGGCGGGTTTGATTTCAACCGGCATCAATAAGGGTTTTGCCGACGGCTTCGATAATCTGTAAGCTCTAAACCAACGCGAAAATGTTTTTACATTAAGCCCCTGTTGCTGGCAATAAACCCCCTGGGTCAATCCGCTCGCTTGCCAGGCTTTTATGTGTTCCATGTGGCGTTCTTGTAATCTCATCGGTCATCCTCAGAAAAAGTTTAAGGATACCTGTGTGTCTGAGAAATTTTTAGATGGTGGGGTTGAGCGCTTACGTTGATCCCCTCTGATTGAGGGTTTGAGGTTAAATTTTTTAGATCAATCGGTGCCGGGGCTTTTTCTCCGCGATACCGGCTTCGTCCAACATTACACTCAACCGGAGAGCGGTTAAATTTTTTTCAGCTTTCCGGGTCGCGCCCGGTTAACTTTACCTTATGGCCATCCATCAAGGAAGCTTATAAGCATCACGTTTTAATCATTCATCAGGTAGAGGCTTATCCAGCATGGAAAGCTGTTTTTGATCAAGCAGCAGACATTAGACACTTGAGCACCGTGGGTATTAATCCCGAACTGGGATTCACTGCGTGCTGTTCATGCCGTGCCCCTATGCTCATCTGAACCGGGTGCAAAATTCAATTTAATTAACACGTATCGACTCGTGAATTTTTTTGGCAAGCGACCTAAGGCCTCGTTCCATCACCTTGTCATGAGTCCCTTTGAGTTCAATATCATAGCTTCCTGCCAAATTTTGCGTTTTTACGTTGATTAAATGCGCCATTAAATAGGAATACAAAAAGCTGGGGTTGCTGTGCTGCCCGACAATCACCCAGTCAGCGCCAAACTGTTTGCCAAGCTTTGCGGCAACCTCATGAAATCTGAAAAGATAACCAAATCCTGAATTGGCAGCATTTTGCGCCTCGGTATTTATTTGAATAATTTCATAATTGCCGATCTGAGTCATCGCCTGTTCAAGCAAAGGTTTGATTGTGGCAGTACGGGTTAATTCCTCAGGTATATTGGGTAATGAAGTGATGTCATTTAGTTCAAAGTTTAAAATTGCGATACGTGGGTCCGCGTTTACTGAACAACTCAATATCAGGCCAATTCCCAATATCATCCACACCGGATTTACCCATTTATATTTTAATTTTAAAAGTTTCATTTGTTTCTCCAAGACGGTTATTTTTCCACAGTATCTTGCTGTGCTTTATATAAACCGATGAAGTCCTGCATGCTCAGGGTAGCGACAACATTCAGGTCATCATCGAGAATTTCATATAAAACGCCATCACCTCCGCGAATGCTGAAAAAGACAATGACATCCTCATCGCCACCACCTTCCCTGTGCGGCTCATTGCTTGGCGGACTGGAAGTATAGCTGCCGACGGGTCTGACCTCCTTTAACGTTCCGCTGGGTTCATAAAGACGATGTTCCCCTTGAATAACGAAGGTATTATTAAGGGCCAAATGCCGGTGCAGAATAATCTGTTTGTTTGCTGTAAACTTAAAAATCACATCGATGATTTTATTGTTTTCATCAATACTGAGAATCGAATAGGCCAGATTCTCAAACTCTTCAAGGTTTTGCCACTTAATGTTGCAGTTATCGAAAAAGAATCTTGTCATATTATTTCCCCCTCATATTCGTCCCATTGGTTTGATAGGCTTTAGATTAGCGAGTCAGTGTAAGTTCGTAACCCCATATTTGCCCGCAAAAGCCGGGCAATTTGCCCGACCTTTCTGTGGCTGCTTTCCAGACCAGGCATTCAGGCTTAAAATGACTTAAAAGGCGTGAAGGCAACGGCAATGAATGATTTCCGCTGCTGAATCGTCAGCAAAATGTCTAACTGAAGCTTCGCTTACCATGAATCTAAAATTTCACCTGCTAATGCGTATCATCGTTATTGCCGTCATTTGCCTGATTGCAACAGCAGCCTATATCCTTTATCAAGCTGATCAGCAAGCAATTCTTGAGACACGGGTAACGGCTGAATCAATCGATAAGCAATTGGAACTGCAATTGCTGCGTATCGATGCGGGTTTTGGTCAGCCGGAACGTTTCCCTGATTTTGATTTATGGAAAGAGACCGGTACCGTGTCTGGAGTTTGTGTAAGTTACCTGTCAGCGAACAGCAGTCTCAAGCGCAACATTTGCAAAGGCGCAAAAATAACTTCCCGAATCTGGCCCATCTGGTTCGAACGCTTTTACCAATGGGCTTTCCATCCAGTCTTTGAGGTGGTTCGACAGGTGATATTCAAGGGTCAGGTTCATGGTTCCGTAGTCGTCACGCCCAGCGCTGAGATGGGAATAGCAAGTGCCTGGCAGGCTATTCGCGGCCTAATGGGACTTTCTGCCAGTACCACTTTGGCTCTTTGCTTACTGGTTTATTTCACGATAAGTCGAGTTTTACGACCGGCACAGACGATCGTTACAGGCCTGGAAAAAATGGAGAAAGGTGAATTGTCGCTTCGGCTGCCAGCTTTTGAGCTGGATGAATGGCAGCGCATTGGAAAAGCTATCAATCAATTGGTTACCAGCCAGGAACTACTCCTTTCCGAGCGCAAGAAGCTGGCATTAAAGTTGATGAATATTCAGGAGGAAGAGCGCCGTTACCTGGCACGAGAGCTTCACGATGAGTTCGGTCAATGCCTGGCTGCGATCAATGCGGTCGCAGCTTCTATTTCGCAAACCGCAACTTATGAATGTCCCGCACTGGTTCCGGAAGGAAAAAACATCAGTCGAATTGCCGATCATATGATGGAATCGTTGCGTGGATTATTAACGCGCTTGCGACCTTCGGATATTGATGAACTGAGGCTCACAGCTAGTTTAAAAAGCCTGGTGACTGGCTGGAATGTTAGCAGCGGCGGCAAAATTCACTATAACCTTGCTGTTAATGGCAATCTTGATCTGTTGCCCGAACCTATTCCCGTTACTATTTTTCGTATTGTCCAGGAATGTCTGACCAATGTGTCCAAACACTCAGGCGCTAACAATGCGAAAGTAACACTCCGGACTCTCCATGCGGATAATTCAATAACAGCCATTGAACTCATTATCGAAGATGACGGTAAAGTAAATAATCTGCCGTTTGAAGACAGCCCCGGAATTGGCCTGCTCGGTATTCGCGAACGGGTAAACGCACTCGGAGGCAGATTGACACTGGAAACATGTAAACCGGGCGGGCTTGCCGTCCGGGTATGGCTGCCGGTTCAGCCTCTTTCGGGGACACAGTCATGACAGACCCGAAAAGCATCAGGATTTTGCTGGTCGATGATCACGCCATTGTGCGTGAAGGATACCGCTCACTGTTGGGGAAACAACCAGGGATGGAAGTGGTTGGCGAAGCAGTTGATGGAGCGGAGGCTTATTCACGCTTTAAGGATTGCAACCCTGATGTAGTCATTATGGATATTTCGCTGCCCGGCCAAGGGGGGTTGGAGGCTATTGCGCGTATTAAACAACGGCGCCCTGATGCGAAGATCCTGGTATTCAGTATGCACCAGAATCCGGGCTTTGCTGTTCAGGCAACCCGGGCGGGTGCGCTGGGCTATGTCACCAAAAGCAGTACGCCGGATGTTTTAATCCGGGCTATCCATGATGTTTATGCCGGACGCGTCACATTGAGTGCCGACATTGCCCAGGCCCTGGCCCTGGAAAAGCTGGGCGGAGATAGTATTGCGCTGCAAGAATTGACGGTACGGGAATTCGAGATTCTGCGGCTGTTGGTCGAGGCCCGGTCAACAGAGGATATTGCTCAAACACTCAATATCAGTCCAAAAACCGTATCGAACTGCCATTACCTGATCAAGCGAAAACTTGGTGTTGCCAGCGACATTGAGCTTATACTCCTGGCCATCAGGATGAATGTAATTAATCTCCTGGAATTATCAGGGCCATTGTCTAAAAACTCATATATTCAGCTCAATCCCAGCTAAGCGCGCCACCCGTTTGATACTCTGTTACCCGCGTTCAAAAAAGTTTTTTTCTTTCTTGAGATCGATCATTTCGCTCATCCACGGGAAGGGATTGGTGGCTCCCTTATAAAGTGCATCCAGGCCTATTTGCTGGCAGCGTCGGTTAGCAATAAAACGCAGGTATTCCTTGAACATACCGGCATTCAGGCCGAGTACGCCACGCGGCATCGTGTCTTCGGCATATCGATATTCAAGTTCCACGGCGTGCTGCATCAGTGAGTTGATGTCATTGCGAAATTCGCTGGTCCATAACTGCGGGTTTTCGAGTTTGATGGTATTGATGAGATCGACGCCGAAATTGCAATGCAGCGACTCGTCGCGCAGGATATATTGATACTGTTCAGCCGAGCCTTGCATTTTGTTCTGCCGCCCCAGTGCTAAAATCTGCACAAAACCCACGTAGAAAAATAGACCTTCCATGATGCAGGCAAAGACAATCAGCGAGCATAACAGTTGCTGATCGGCTTCCAGCGTGCCGGTTTTGAAGGCTGGATTAGTTAAGGTATTGATGAAGGGAATCAGAAAATTATCCTTATCCCGGATACTGGGGATTTCCCGATAGGCATTAAAGATTTCACTCTCATCCAGGCCCAGACTCTCGACAATATATTGGTACGCATGGGTATGAATAGCTTCCTCAAAGCCTTGCCTCAGCAAGTATTGGCGGCATTCCGGCGCGGTAATATGGCGATAGGTACCCAGCACAATATTGTTGGCGGCCAGCGAATCCGCTGTGGTAAAAAAGCCGAGATTGCGCTTGATAATCAGCCGCTCATCTTCGGTCAATGCCGTGCTGTCTTTCCACTGGGCAATATCGCGGCTCATCGAGACTTCCTGCGGCATCCAGTGGTTGGCGCAGCCCGCCAGGTATTTATCCCAGGCCCAATGGTATTTGAACGGCACTAGTTGGTTAACATCGGTTTGGCCATTGATCACGCGTTTATCATTGGCGTTAACGCGATTGGATACTGAAGGCTGATTTGTGGCGTTTAAGCCAATAGCTGGCGTTATAACGTCAACTAATGACACGGATTTTGATACAGTTGCCATTGTGAGAGCAGGCGATGTTTCACTGACTATTTCATCTTCAAATTACTACATAATATATCTATTTATGGTATTAATGAAAATAGGCAGCACATATGTCGTTACTACGCGACAAATTTAGTCATTACAATCATCGGAAATTTTTAACGTACGATTTCTTTCCTTTTGTGAGGCGATATCTCTGTCTTAAAATCCTTAACGGGGTTTATATTCCGAATTCTGTGCCGATCCCATCTTCCACGACTGTCGCACGATAGAAAATGCACTTCTCGTTAATCAACCAGAAAATCTCCTCTTTGATGCTGCCACATTGCGTAATATTTGCCTTTTTGGGCGAGCAATTGCTGATGACTTCCCTGCTCTATGATGCGTCCTTTTTCCAGAACAACTATGCGATCCATGCTTAAAATAGTAGACAGCCGGTGAGCGATAACAATCGCCGTTTTATTTGTTATCAGCTCAAAAATGGCTACCTGTATTTGTTTTTCAGTCAGTGAATCCAGTGCACTGGTGGCCTCATCCAGTACTACGACAGGCGCATCTTCCAGAAAGGCGCGGGCAATCGCAATGCGCTGTCTTTCGCCACCGGAAAGCTTGACGCCTCTCTCGCCCACCATCGTGTCAAACTTATCAGGCAACAAACTGATAAACTCTAGGCTGCGGGATTTTTGGGCAACATCAATTAGCTGCGCTTCCGAAATATCAGCACCCAGGGTAATATTGTCGCGTATCGAGCGATGAAATAAATCCGGCTGTTGCGGCACAATGGATATTTGTTTACGCAACGAGCACAAAGTAAAGGCTTTCGCATCATAACCGCCAAAGGTTATAGTGCCTTTTTGAGGCTCAAGAAAACGAAATAGCAGTTTGGTTAAGGTCGATTTGCCGGAACCTGATCTCCCCACCAGAGCGACTTTTTCGCCTGCTTTTATTTCAAGGGAAAAATTCTCAAACAAGGGTGTTTGACGGGTATTAGCCGTATTATAAGTAAACCCAAGCTGATTAAAGCTGATCTCGCCTTTTGTTATCGTCAGCGCCCGGGCATTGCCGGCATCTATCTCAAAATCTTCCTGCCTGAACACCTCTGCCATTTCCGAAGCATCGGCGAGGGCAGTGAAAAAGGTTCTGAAATTGCGGCCAAACTCCCATAAACGCTGGATTAGAATTAACATAATCGACTGAAACAAAACAAATTCGCCTACCTGAAAATTGCCCATTTTCCACTTCTGGATCATTAAATAAACCAGTAATAATTCAATGCCAAAAGTCATCAAACCTTGTACGGCAAAGGAAATAAACATAAAAATCCAGGCGATTTTCTTTTTCCGGTAAACGAAATCCGACGCCTTGTTTATCCGTGCCTGCTCACTGGCTTCCATGGCAAAGCTTTTGACAATATAGATATTGCTGATAGCATCGGAATAGACACCGCCGACCATCGAATCCCCCTCGGCAACGGCCTGATCAAAACGCAGTTTCCATATTGAAAAAACGATATTCCAGGTAATAAAAAGGCAAATCCATATCAGAAAATAAAAAGCAAATTCACGTTGTTGCCGGTAGAAGATGACAAATGAAATCGTTACTGCCAGGACATTCATGAAAAACTGGAATAGAAACCAGTCCATAATGATCTGCGTATTCCGGCTCAAAGCTGCCACTGATTCCGGTTAATGTTGCCACCCCCTGGTGGTGATGTTTTAGCGTTTTTTGACGCGGGATAACTAAACGATATTCTGCTGCCTCTTTTCATCATTATTAAGAGGAAGCAGATGCC
>JAQTMV010000134.1 GCA_028714175.1 Methylococcales bacterium | reverse complement strand
TCGAAGCAAAGGTGTCGCAGTTACATCGACCCAAAGCCGACGGCCCTTCACTGGGTAAGATAGTATCCTCTTTCTCGATCTACCTGCCTTCAATACCACAACAAGTTACGGCGAGAATATCGGGCTTCGGTGATCGCGGGCACCTTACCCCCCTTGTTGCCGCCTTATGAAGGTTCACTTGCGTTTAGGTGACCGATTTGGCTAGGGCTTCCTTCAGATTCCGCATTTGCTCAAAGTAACCGTGTTTCCCTGTTGGGTGGCTACTTAGAGTTTCTTTGGACACCCTTGCCTTCGCCTGCATTTTCCCTTCTCACAGGGCAATGGCTGGACTTCCACCAGCTAGCTGACTACCATGCCAGTCGCACCGCTATTGCGCCCTATGCTGTTTCCAGACTTAATTTTTCCAACAACTTATTAATAAACTCAAGCTTCTGTTCAGTCGTCTCGAATGGCTTGATAAACCTTAACTTATCGGCGCCGTCAAACTTATAGCATTGCGCCTGGGTTTGTATCAGCGTAATTAGCTGTTCGGTATTAATTTTGGGTTCCGAGGTAAAAATAATGCGCCCTCCGCCGGTGTTGGCTTCTATTTTCCTGATACCCAGCTTTTCCGCCTGTTGTTTTAATTCTGTAATGCTAAACAAAGTTTTCACCGGTTCCGGCAATAGGCCGAAACGATCAATCATTTCAACCTGCAATTCATGCAAATCGGCTAGAGTTTCAGCGCTGGATATGCGCTTATACAACACTAACCGCGCATGAATATCCGGCAGATAGTGTTCCGGAATTAATGCGGCAGTTTGCAGATCGACTTCAGCGCCTTTGTCCATTGGCGTATCCAATTCCGGCTGTTTGCCTGATTTTAGCGCATTGACTGCACGCTCCAGCAGTTCGGTGTACAAAGTAAAACCGATTTCCTGTATTTGACCGCTTTGTTCATCGCCTAGCAGCTCACCCGCACCACGAATTTCCATATCGTGTGATGACAACATAAATCCCGCGCCTAAATCGCCGGATGCTTCAACCGCTTCCAGCCGTTTCATGGCATCCTTACTCATTAGGGATTTTGGCGGCACGATAAAATACGCGTAGGCCCGGTGATGAGATCGCCCTACCCGACCACGCAGTTGATGCAATTGCGCCAGTCCCAATTTATCGGCCCGGTCAATAATAATCGTGTTGGCGCTGGGAATATCGATACCGCTTTCAATAATGGTGGAACACAATAATAAATTAAAGCGCTGATGATAAAAATCCAGCATGATGCGTTCCAGCTCACGTTCCGGCATTTGTCCATGCGCAATTTCAAGCCGCGCTTCAGGTATCAGCGCCGCCAGTTGCCTCGCCATTTTGTCCATGCTTTTAACTTCATTGTGCAGAAAGAACACCTGACCCCCGCGTTTAATTTCACGCAGGCAGGCTTCCCTGATCTGTGCATCTACCCATTCGCTAATAAAGGTTTTGATAGCATGACGATTAGGCGGCGGGCTGGCAATAATGGAAATATCCCTTAAGCCGGACATCGCCATATTCAACGTCCTGGGAATAGGTGTCGCTGTTAATGTCAGTATATCCAGTTCATTGCGCAACTTTTTGAAGTGTTCTTTCTGACTCACACCAAAACGGTGTTCTTCATCGATCACCACCAAGCCCAATGCCTTATACTTTATTTCTTTGGACAATAACTTATGCGTACCGATGACAATATCAACCTTGCCTTCGGCCAATTCTTCGGCAATCTCGTTTTGCTGTTTGGGGCTAACAAAACGCGACATAACTTCGACGCGCACCGGCCAATCGGCAAAACGGTCACGAAAATTTTGAAAATGCTGCTGCGCCAGTAAAGTAGTCGGTACCAGTACCGCCACCTGCTTGCCGCCTTGTACGGCAATAAACGCCGCCCGCATCGAAACTTCGGTTTTACCAAAACCGACATCGCCGCAAATCACCCTGTCCATAGGCTGAGGACTGGCCATGTCTTCCAGTATGGTTTCGATAGTGGTCTGCGGGTCGGGGGTTTCTTCAAACGGAACGGCATCGGCAAAAGCCTGATAGTCAGCATCTTTAATAACAAAGGCATGGCCTTGCTTTACGGCTCTTTTGGCATGAATTTCCAATAATTCCGCAGCGACATCCCTGATGCGCGCTATGGCTTTTTTCTTGAGTTTACTCCACTGATCGCCGCCCAATTTATGCAGCGGCGCGTTTTCAGGGCTCACACCGGTATAGCGGCCAATCAGATGTAATGATGAAACCGGCACATAAAGCTTGTCGTTATGAGCGTATTCCAAAGCCAGAAATTCCGCCTCGATGCCGCCAATCTTTAGAGTCTGCAAACCTAAATAACGACCTACACCATGCTCCTGATGGACAACAGGTGAACCTGCAGTCAACTCGTTAAGATTATTGACAATATTTTCCAGCTCACGCGCCGCAGATTTGCGACGTCTGCGCCGTTGCAGTACTTTCTCGCCTGACAGCAAACTTTCCGTGATAATGGCAAGTGCCGACGATTTATTTTGATCCGTCTCCAGCCATAAACCATGCTCCATAGGCGCCACCAGAATGCAAGGTGACACTTCGGACTTTAAAAATGCCTGCCAGCTATCCACAGGCTTGACGGTAATTTTATATGATCTTAGCTTGTCGATCAGCCCTTCTCTGCGCCCGGCCGATTCAGCAACAAACAGTATCTTGCCCGCGAATGTGCTGATAAATTGCAGTAAAGCCTGGGCCGGCTCATTCAGTTTGGCATCCAGGGTTACATTCGGCAGCGGACGACAGTTGAAAGCAATGCTATCGGCAGTCTGCCTGTTTACCAGCGTAATCCGCGCAAATGCGGTTGTTCTTTGAGTCAACTCCTCTGCAGACAAGAACAAGTGCTCAGGTTTTAGCAAGGGTCTTTCAACATCATATTTCCGTTGCTGAAAACGCTCCCCGGCTTCAGCATAAAAAGCTTGTGCTGTTGTGTTAAAAGCATCAGCCGTCACCAAAACCGCTGAGGACGGCAAATAATCAAACAAGGTCGCTGTTCGCTCTACAAACAGAGGCAAATAGTATTCAATACCGCTTGGAGTAATGCCTTTACTGACGTCCAAATACAAGGTATTTTTAGGCGAAGTTTCCGGAAAACAGCTTCTGAATGCCTGCCGAAAATGTTTGATGGAGTCATCGGTAAACGGGAATTCTCGCGCCGGGAATAATTGAATCTGGTCGACTTTTTCTAATGAACGCTGAGTTTCAGGATCAAATGTACGAATAGATTCTATTTCCTCATCAAACAATTCAATACGAAAGGGTACCTTACTGCCCATCGGAAACAAATCAACAATTGCACCTCTAACCGCAAATTCAGCATGTTGATAGACTTGCGATACACACTGATAACCAACACTTTCCAGCTTGATTCTATTCAGTTCCAGATTAAAATCATCGCCAATTTCAAGCGCAAAACTGTTGGCTAAAACATGCTCTCTCGGCGCCAGCCGATGCATTAACGTCGTCACTGAAACCACCAATGCTCCGCGTTTTACCTGCGGCAGTAACGCCAGCGTTTTCAGACGCTCTGAAATAATTTCCGGTAGCGGTGAAAAAACGTCGTAAGGCAATGTTTCCCAATCAGGAAAATGCAGAATAGGATGCTCGCCCTGCAAAAAAAACGCTAATTCATGCTCAAGACGCAACGCGGCCTGATTATCGGGTGTGACAATCACAAACATCCGGTTTTCATTTTTAATGGCCGAAGCCAAAGCCAAAGAATCACCGCATCCGGTTAAACCTGTCCAAATGACAGCCTGGTCTTTTGATTGTGGAACGTTCGGAGAAAAAATCAGTGTGTCAGTCATTAAAAAATATCATATCTCATTCTCACACTCCCACGCAGCTCGCGGGAATATGCAATTAAAAGTGCGCCGCGCCATGAATCACAGCCGGTCTGCATAAACTGGAAATATCCTGTTTAAAACGTCTGTTAAATTATTATTCATCATCGGATAGCGACTTCGCTATGTCTTTAGTGCCCTAATTTTGCAAATGAAATAATCATTTTCTTCTTAAGTTTCGAGTTTAACAGCCGGATTTTACAATACAGCTAAATAGTAAATTGGATAATATTTAACAAACGGAATTATTTGCCATTTTTTTCTATTAGAAATTAACCCCATAACTGTTTTAGCGTTTTTTGACACTTTTTGGTAACTGGTTGTTAATAATGTACAATAATTTCGGGTTGTGCCAGGTACATTCAAATCTTAACACCTATCGATTTTTTTATGCCTAATAAAATTGATAAGTGGTATGCATCCAGGGACGACATGAACAGCAATGACCTATCGAGTGCTGCCATGTTCATCATATTCAAATCAAAAAAGAGGTAACATCATGAAAAAAAATTTGTTTCTGATTATCGCGCTGCTGATTTCAGGCAACGTTTTCGCCGCTATCGATCATTATGTATTGCGCGATGGCAACACTGTTCGTCACTTGAAAGTCACCAAAATCAACGACGAGTATACTGTCAGCGCCGATGTAAACTTTGAGTCTGCTGCCAATGAAGCAGACAGTGAGCACTGTTCTGCGGATATTACCGGTAAAGCCAAAAGCACGGGTAAAAACGAATTGGTCATGAAAAAACATTCTGAAAGCAAAGCCAGTTTCTGTGAGCTAAAAATTCAACTTGGCCCGAACGGCGCGAAGGTGGAAGAATCGAAAGATTGCGCCACCTTTACCGTAGGCAAATGCCACTTTTCCAGCGATGGCAAGGAACTGATTAGAGTTAAGTAGCAACATAGACTGGGTAAAACAAGAGCGAAATCCGTCTATCGAAACCGTTAACTGTCGGGTTTCGTGTCCCAACCCAAGCTACCGTGCTGTTTTTGCATGGCAGAGCGTTGCCGGCTGATATAAAAAATCAAGCTATTCAGACTGAGCTAAAATCCTTGTGGCGATGCTTTGCCTGATTATGGCGTTGCTCAATTTTATTTGCGAGATTTATCTGGCGACAGCACATGTCCGTGGCGGACCGTAATTTAATTATGATTAATTATTTGTACTCTTTGCGTTGATGTATCGAATCAGACCTTTTTCACCAAGCCGCATCACCTGCGCATGATTCCAGGCGAAAATCGGACGTGTTAGCGCGCTAAACCAATTCATCCAGGTTTTGCAGGTTTTTACCTCCCAGTTAAATTCAACCCGGGTGTGATCCGTAGCGGGTATCGACGATAACAGGCAACTGCCCTCCCCCTGTAAATCGCCGTTTACCTCAACAATAACAAGATGAGGTGCTCGTATTTGGGTAACACGTAAATTTAGCATCAGGCTATAAGGTAAACAAGTACGCCAGTAGTACCGTCTGATATTGTTGATTCCCGATGAGTCCCCGGCAGCCGTTTCTTCGACTGCATCAACATATTTCCACCAGGACGGCCATGTCTGGGTATCAATCAGGCATGACCAGACTGCTTCAACAGGTGCGGGGATAAGCCAGGTTGTGGTCAAGAAAAAATGGGGCATGGCGATGATTTTTATTAATAGTGGTTATATCTTTGGCATATCATTGTCGTTTTTCCGGCATATCAAGCAAGGGCAATGCTGAGCAGCAATCAAAACCTTCGGGGGCGGCGTGCACCTATATAGTGTTTGTGCCAATACTGGTTTTTAAGACTGGAAACCAGCACTTTTCCTGTGCGTCGGCTAGGTGCGTGAACAAACTTGTCATCATTGACATAAATGCCGACATGAGAAAACGATTTGCCATTGGTATTGAAAAAAACCAGATCGCCGGAAAGTACATCATTTTTCGGGACTTGCGGCAAAGACAGCGCCATATCCTTTACTGTGCGCGGCAAAGCTATCCCCTGTTTTTCGTAAACATGTCTAACAAAACCACTGCAATCAAAACCTTCTTTGGGCGAGTCTTTACCATAACGATAGGGAACACCTTGCAAGCTCAGCGCATAAGGGATGACCGGCGACTGGCGTGCGGCAGGCCTTATTTCGGGAACACTGGCGCAACCGGAAAATAAAACGATGGCTACCGGTGCAAGCATACGGATAAAAAAGTAGCTATTGTTTTCATTGGCCGATGTGTTCATAAACCGGCTTTAGTCTCCCCTACCTTAACCACTTTTGTTTAAGTTGCTGTTTGTTCAATGCCAGCCATTGAATGGCGATAATAGGAATCGCAGACTCTATTTCGCCGCTTTCAAGTAATAGATAGGCTTCATCAAAATCAACGGCGCGCACCAATATATCTTCATCTTCGTGATCCAGACCATGAATGCCGCCAACTTGAGAACTATCGATTTTGCCGCAAAACAGTGTGATTCGTTCAGACGATCCCCCAGGCGTGGTGTAAAACTCATTGATGACTATCAGATCCTGAATTTCACAGCCCGCTTCTTCGACTGATTCACGATAAGCGACTTCCTCGGCAGTTTCGCCTTCTTCTATAGCGCCCGCAACAATTTCAACCAGCCAGGCTCTATCCGGCTGTAAAATAGCGCCTGCCCGGAACTGCTCGATCAACACAACTTTATCGGTATCGGGATCGTATAACAACACAGCAACGCAGCTGCCGCGTACGAACAACTCACGGCTTATTTCTGCGCTCCAGCCACCTGCAAACAGCGTGTGTTTCAGGCGGTATTTTTCCATGCGGAAAAACCCCGGATAAACGATTTCCTTTTCGAGAATTTCAAATTGCTTTTTCATGGTTGTTTCCGGTATTCAACTTTATAAATGACACCCAGCGTATCATCACTAATCAACAGACTGCCATCCGGCATCGTTAATATATCCACCGGCCGCCCCAGAACCTTGCCGTCTTTGGTTAACCAGCCGCTAATAAAATCCTGATCTGAAACAGGTTTGCCCTGATCGAGTTTGACCAGGGCAACGCGATAGCCTTGCGGAATCGTGCGGTTCCAGGAGCCGTGCTCAGCGACGAATAACTGGTTTTTGTATGCATCCGGAAATTGTTTGCCCTGATAAAAACGTATACCTAAAGACGCGACATGCGCTCTAAATTTCCATACCGGTGCAATAAATTGCCGGCAATTTTTACCGGCACCAAATTCAGAGTCTGGAATATCGTCGCCATGACAATAAGGATAGCCAAAATGTTCGCCTTTAACAGACCATTTATTAAGTTCATCAGGCGGGCTATCATCGCCTAAATAATCGCGGCCATTATCGGAAAAAAACAACGCATTCGTCCCTGGCTGCCAATCAAAACCAACGGTATTTCTGATGCCACGGGCAATAATCTCAATATCACTGCCGTCAGGATTTAATCTGACCAGCGAGGCGTAAATTTCCTTTTCAGGATTACAAATATTGCAGGGTGCGCCAACCGCTGTGTACAGCTTATTATCGGGGCCAAAACGCAGATACTTCCAGCCGTGATGCCTGTCTGTTGGAAACCGGTCATAAACTACGACCGGCTTGGGCGGATTAGCCAATTGCTGGTTGATAGGGTCAAACCGTATAATACGATTAACTTCGGCCACATAGAGCGAACCGTCTTTATAGGCGACGCCATTGGGCATATTTAATCCGCTGGCGATAAGATAATGCTTATCGGCTATGCCGTCATTATTACTATCCTGCAGCGCATAGACCCTGCCTTCACTGACGGTTCCGACAAAGACAATGCCGTTATCGCCCAGGGCCAAACTGCGTGCATTCGGTACGTTGTCGGCATAAATTGATATTGTGAATCCGTCCGGCAAATGCAGTTGCTTTAACACATCCTGATGATTGCCGGATTTTGCACAGGCTAAAGGCAGAGCAAGCAAAAGCAACGACAGGAGTGCTATTTTTATAAAATACATTTGAACGTCCTCCATAAATAAACTTTTAGCTATATTATCACTCTGAAAAGCAGATTGAATTAAATTATTCAATCCCCATATAGATCAAACATCAACTAATAAAGGGCTATCACCATGATGCGTATTTTTCTTTTTCTAGCGACCAATGCCGCAATATTGGTTGTTGTCAGTATTGTATTTAATCTTTTAGGCTTGAGCGGCATTTTGGATGCTCAAGGCATAAATCTTGACCTTAATGCCTTGCTGGTTATGTCGGCAGTGATCGGTATGACCGGATCATTCATCTCTCTGGCCATGTCCAAATGGTCGGCAAAACGGGCAATGGGGGTACATGTTATCGATCAACCACAAAACCAGACTGAGCGCTGGTTAGTCGATATCGTGGCTAAACAGGCGCGTCTGGCTGGGATCGGAATGCCTGAAGTGGGTATTTTCCAAACTCCTGAAGCCAACGCCTTCGCTACCGGAATGAACAAAAACAGTGCACTGGTAGCAGTCAGCACAGGTTTGCTGCAAAACATGAATGCCGATGAGGTGGAGGCTGTTTTAGGCCATGAAATGACTCATGTTTCCAACGGCGATATGGTAACGATGGCATTAATGCAAGGGGTGGTAAATACTTTTGTCTACTTTTTTGCAACTGTCATCGGTCACTTTGTTGACCGTGTTATTTTCAAAACCGAACGCGGCTATGGTCCGGCTTATTACATAACGCAAATAATCGCACAAATTGCCTTGGGTATTCTGGCCTCCATGCTGGTCATGTGGTTCTCTCGTTACCGGGAATTCAGGGCCGATGCGGGCGGTGCAAAATTAGCCGGGCGTGACAAAATGATCGATGCTCTTCGGGCTTTGCAACGTGGGCATGAAGCGCAAGACCTGCCCGGGCAATTAGCTGCTTTTGGTATTAATGGCGGCGGCATGAGCAGATTGTTTATGAGCCATCCGCCATTAGAAGAGCGTATTGCAGCGTTACAAAACAGTCGTTGATTTAATTTTTCTTACTAACCACGAAGCCTGTCCTGAGCACCGTCGAAGGGTGCACGAAGAAAAACCAAAACTTCATACTTCAGATCCTTCGTGGTGAATAAAGGCTCAGCAACCTGCATAAACGATATTTCCACAGCATCTGGATTGAATATCCACGCGTTAAATTATTCATTTTTAGCCAGTTCGCGTAAAATCAAATTTTAAAACCCCACTAAACATCTCAAGGAATCACATGAAAAAATTTCTTTTCCTAGCGATCTTGTTGGCTGCCAAAATGGCTTTCGCTGATGATGCGAAAAATGAATGGCATAACACAACGCTTTCTGATGCCACGATTGAGAGAATTCAGGCCGCCAAATATGACTACAAAAAGTGCGTCGGCGACGAAATGCAAAAATCGGTGTATCAGGAACAAGGTAGCCATCAGGCAACCGATGCAATCATGAAACAATGTGAACCCGTTTTGGCGAAGATGCGCGAAATTTATACCGAAGCAGAAGTGCCGGCTGTAATTGCCGATCGTCATTTAAAGCAAATGCGCTTACAAACCACGCGTGAGGCATTGCAGGGCATGATGTTTTCCGAAGCGGCGCGTAAAACCGGCCAGCGTTAATAACCGACAGAGACTTTATCTAATGAATACATTTTATACTATTGATTTATCCCTTAAGCCTACCACATTCGATTTATGGCATGTATGCCTGGCGGGCACTGTTGTTTTATTATCCCTGATTCTTATTGTTTCGCTGCTGGCTATCGTCATCAGTCTGGCGCGCAGCAAAAACAAACCGGCTGAACAAACAATTCAACAAGCCGAACCAGCGCCCGAACCCGTCGTGAAAGTCGTGGAGAAAATTGTCGAGGTCGAAAAAATTGTTCATGCTCCTGCACCTGAACCGGTTATTTTAAAGGAATCCACACCGGATGCCGCATTACAATTACTGAGTTTGCTGCAAAAAGAAGCCCGCTTTATCGACTTTATTAAAGAAGACATCGCAACTTACAGCGATGCAGATATCGGTGTTGCTGCGCGTGTCGTTCATGAAGGCTGTAACAAAGCGATTAATGAGCATTTCAGTTTAGCGCCGGTCCGGAGCGAGAAGGAAGGCGGGAAAATCACGTTGCAGCAAGGTTTTGATGCTTCTACTGTGCGCTTGACCGGCAATATTGTCGGTTCGGCACCGTTTACTGGGACCTTGATCCATAAGGGCTGGCAGATAACCGGCATCAGACTGCCCAAGCTGACTCAAGGGCATAATGCCAATATTATTGCAGCAGCAGAGGTTGAATTATGAGCTTGTTCGATCATGTAAAAAAGAAACCGAATGCTAAAGAAGAGTCTGATAACAATGACCTGTCTGTAGATGTGGCAGATCCAGGTACAGAGCTTGAAGATCAGCAGTCTGCCGATAAGGCAACTGAGTCACCGCATGCTGATAACGATAACGTTGTACCTTCTTTTGAAACGCAGTCAGAAGCAGGCGGGATGCCTTTGGAAGGAAAGCGATTTTCTGTCGGTATTGATTTAGGCACAACGCATTGTGTTTTGTCCTATGCGGATATCAGCAATATGGACGACAGGGAATTTTCCCAGCAAGTCATGGCGATACCCCAGTTGACATCACCCGGTGAGGTTGAAGAAAGCTTTCAGTTGCCGTCATTCCTGTATCAGGCGCACGCGGTAGAGCTTGCCGAAGGTTCAAGCGCATTACCCTGGAATGCAAAACCGGACTATCTGGTCGGTGAAATAGCCAGAAACCTGGGCAGTAAAACACCGATTCGTCTGGTATCCAGCGCTAAAAGCTGGCTATGTCATGCGGGTGTGGATTGTAAAGCACCGATTCTTCCGGCGGATGCGCCCGAAGAAGTTGAACGCGTCTCTCCGTTTCAGGCAACCACCGCTTATCTGCAGCATATCTGCGATGCATGGCAATATCTGCATCCTGATGCACCGTTGGCAGAGCAGGATCTGGTTATTACCGTGCCGGCGTCATTTGATCCGGCTGCACGCGAACTGACAGTGGAATCCGCACGCGCTGTCGGTCTTGAGCAGGCCATTTTATTGGAAGAACCCCAGGCCGCCTTATACAGCTGGATTGAAAAAAGCCAGGGCGACTGGCGTAAACAAGCCACTTGCGGCGATATTATACTGGTAATCGATATAGGCGGAGGCACCACCGACTTATCATTAATAGCGGTCACAGAACAAGATGGTAATCTCGAACTCACGCGTGTCGCTGTCGGTGACCATATTTTACTTGGCGGCGATAATATGGATTTGGCCTTGGCCTACACCGTTAAAGCCAAGCTGGAACAAGACGGCAAGCGACTGGAACCTTGGCAAATACAGGCGTTGACACATAGTTGCCGGGATGCTAAGGAAAAGATATTCAACAACTCAGACATTGATAATATTCCGCTGGTTATCGCTAACCGAGGCTCGTCCTTACTGTCTGGCAATCTGCGCACCGAGTTGACCCGTGAAGAAGTCAACAAAGTATTGGTTGAAGGCTTTTTGCCTAAAGTGGCTGTTAGTGACAGACCGGTCAGCCGTACTCGTACCGGTTTAAGAACCGCCGGTTTGCCTTATGCCCAGGATGCAGGAATTACCCGGCATTTAGCGGCGTTTCTGTCCAAACAGCAAAACGCCACTGACGATCTTAAAGATATTAACCTGCCTCAACATGCGACCTTCCTGCATCCAACAGCTGTCCTGTTTAATGGGGGCGTGTTAAAAGCCGCTGCGCTGGCTGAGCGTTTAATGGAAGTGTTAAACTTATGGCTGATAGGTGAGCAAGCACCGGAAGCCAGACTGTTAGCAGGCGCTGATCTTGATCTGGCAGTTGCACGAGGCGCGGCTTATTACGGCTTTGTGCGCAAAGGCAAGGGCGTGCGTATTAAAGGCGGTACGGCGGCGGCTTATTATGTCGGCATAGAAAGCGCGATGCCTGCAGTACCAGGTATCGCTCCAGAGATTGAAGCTCTGTGTATCGCGCCATTTGGAATGGAAGAAGGCACACAAGAAGAATTGCCGGATGACGAATTCGGTCTGGTTATCGGAGAACCGGTGCGTTTCCGTTTCTTTGCATCCAATATCCGGCGCGAAGATAGGGTCGGCACTCGTCTGGATTACTGGACGGCTGAAGAACTGTCCGAACTGGATGAAATTGAAATTACCTTGCCGGAAGAAGGCCGCAGACCGGGTGAAGTCGTGCCTGTGCATCTGTGTGCAGCGGTAACCGAAGTCGGCACATTGGAACTGCAAGCGGTTTCGCAAAAAGACAGCGGCCGCTGGAAGATTGAGTTTGATGTCAGGGCAGGAGAGTAAGAGGTGTAGGCCGGCTTATGCCAGCAAAGAATCCGGATGGACGAACAACTTAACAGCGCTTAGCAACTATCAACTCCATTACGGATATTTATTTAGTGGTCCTCTTAACTAATTAGTAACACATCAATGAAAAAATTAGTGCTTTATAATCATGGCAAAGACAGCAGTCCCTGGACTGATAAGGCACGTGTTTTAGCTGAGGTTGCCAAAAAACATGGCTATGCTGTTGAAAGTCCGGATTATAGAGCACAAATCAATCCTGATGAACGCGTCAAGCAACTCCTAGCTATGGACTTATCGGACTATGATGAAATTGTATTAATGGGTTCCAGTATGGGGGCTTATGTTGCAACGGTTGTGGCAGAAATGCTTAAACCCAGCGGGCTTTTTCTGCTGGCCCCCGCATTTTATTTGCCGGGCTATCGGCGGACAGAATTCAATCCACCGGCTGATCATACTCTCGTTATTCATGGCTGGCAGGATGAAATTGTGCCTCCCGAAAATTCCTGGCGCTTTTGCCAAAAACATCGTATCTGTTTAAAAATGCTCAATGACGATCATCGTCTAATCAGCGTGTTACCGATATTGGCTGACGAATTTGATCGATTTTTAGCAGGTTTAATGTAGTCAAAAACAGAGGATTTCAAAGAACCGGCGCCCGGGATAAATCAAGGAAAGTTAAGGAAGAGATAGACCTTCAAAAACCATTGGGACGTAAGCTGGTTATCCTAAAAAAATGGCTTTATGTGAAATAAAATGTCGGATACCTCACCCTAATGCGCTAAGGTAAATTGATGCTAGTAAAGACAGCACTGTGATCGGATACAGACACCTTCTCTGATTCGATAGTAGTGAATGGAGTGAAGACTACTCTACTTTGAACAATTTCACCAAATCCGTGCGTGAAGATATAATCAATGCGTGCAGGTTTAGGCTCTCCTCCCAGTGGATCACGAATCCCGGATACATCAATGGTGCATCCCTCGGGAAAAAGTATACTGCCATCCGTAAGCCTTATACAGGAGATTGCCGGATTACCAACGTTATTACCTTCTGCGTAGGAATCCACAAATGGGAATTCTGTATCCTCAGTGATCAACATATTTAACGCGACTTCCTCTGGGTCGGCGCCAGCGAGATTGGTATTGAAATCGCCCCCAAGAACGATTGGATTGTTGTCAAAGGAGAGCTTTTCCACATTCCGTAAGAAACCCATAAGCGTCTGGGCCTGCTCTTGACGTTCCGATAAATTACAGTTTGAACACAGGTGGGTATTGTACACATTGATTTCACCGAAGCCGGGGACACTTAGCCGCGTCATCAGCACGCTGCGGGTAAGTGGGATCTTATACCTCTCCTTGAACTCGACTTCCGTTGCCGAAGGCAACAGCGTCCAGAGGCTGGCGTCAATCTCACAGCGGCTTAAAGTGGCATTGAATACGGTTAATAACCTGGGCACTCCGTTTGAGTATGCAACGCTTAGGTTATAGTCCAGACCATAGTTATTTGCCAGTTTTTTTTGGAAATCCTTAGCACTGTTGTTCGTATTAACCAAGATACCGCCGGGCATTTCCTGTAACAGAATGACGTCCACCGGATTACCATTTTGAGATTGGCCACTTACGAATTGCGCAATACGGTCTAGCCTGGCATTTCGGTTTTTGATTTCGGAAAACAATATATTGATGGTCAGGACATTAAGAACCCTACGATTGGCGACATCCAGGCATTGGGCGTTACTCTGATCAAAGGCCGCCAGGCTAGGCGGAGGCAAGAAAAACAAAATCGCTAGAAAACTAAACAGTTTGTAAAGGTTAAAATGTGTCTTCATTTCGTTTCCATATTTATTAAGGTTAACTAAGGTAGCTAACGACAAAGGTAACCGGCCGCTTTGAAGCGCAGCGGAAAAGCGGTCCGGTTGACCGACTGGTTAGCTGCGCTCATCGGGAATCTCCGGAAATATGGACGCCAGCTCTGCCTCAACATCTAGACCGTATGCTACAGCAAGCTTGGCAATGTGAATGCCAAAAATCCCGCGTAACTCGCCCAAAGCCGAAATGAAAACCCAACTTGCATAGTGCCCCGGTTG
>JAQTMV010000133.1 GCA_028714175.1 Methylococcales bacterium | reverse complement strand
GTTATAGAGGATAATGGGCTTGTTTTTATCGTTAAATTGCATATCATTGCCTGCATATAACTGAACGAGAATAAAATCAGCTCCGCTGGTCTTTTGCATATCGATTGCAATTGCCTTTGCTGCCGTCATTAAGTTTTCAGTATCGGCTTCTGCAGCCAGATTTTGCCCCAATCTGGCTGTGGATTGTTCGTATTTTGCAGCCAGCAACCACTGTGTGCCTATACACTTGGCTGCCAGCATGCCTTGGCTGGCCGTTTCTACTACGGCTAAAGTGAGCTTTCGGCTGGTCATCAATTTATCTATTTCAAAAACAAGATCACCTGTTATTTCGCCCAGTCCATCAATAGCAAAGACATAATCACCCAAAAGGTCTGCAAACCTGTCGACCAATGTTGTCATTGCTGTATCCGGGTAAGCAAATGGAAACAATAACTTGGTTTGCACTTCGTCAGCCGCTGCACGAAAACCCAACTGCACCTGCGCCGGTATTTCAATCGAGTTTATGCGTTCCTGAATAGCAGATTCTCCTATCCCCACGGTTTTGATCGTGATCAATTGACCGGGCTGCAATAAAAAGCGGGTAGACAATGTGGGCAGGATGCGTTGCTGAAATAAATGCTTCATTTCCAGCGGTACACCGGGCAAAAAAACAAACCAGCAGCGACCATGCTGCAAGGAAAACCCCGGCGCAGTCCCCCATTCATTATCTATGCGTACAGCCCCTTGGGGCAGCATTGCCTGTTTGCGGTTTGATTCGGGCATCGGTCTGTTTCTGTGCGCAAAAAAACGGCTGATTTGAGCGAAGGCGATAGCATCAAATTCCAGCGGCAAGGCAAAGGCATAAGCTACGGCTTCGGCGGTCAAATCATCACTGGTTGGCCCCAGTCCACCGGTACAGATACAACAATCGGCCCGCTGTGAAATGTCCTGCAGCAAAGCGATGAGATCCTCCAGTTTATCGCCTACGGCAGTATGCCGTGTTACCGTAAAGCCGCAGGCAATGGCTTGTTGCGACAGCCACGCGGCATTGGTGTCCACTGTTTGTCCCGTTATAATTTCTTCGCCTTGAGAGAAGATTTCCAGTGTCGGATTCATTTTAAAAACTCATTAATCAGTACGCCATGCCAAAACGGCAAGGTAATTAAACTTAGTGCTGTAGTTACGGTGACTGTCATCGCATAAAGCGCACTATCCAGCCGATAGCGATCACAAAAGACCACCCCCAGAACCATGCTCGGCATTGCCATTTCCATCGCGGCAGCGGCTTTATACTTGCCTTCCATAGGTAAATAACTTACCAGAACGATTGCGAACAAGGGCATTAACAGCATTTTTATCAAAATCACGGGGATAACATAAGGTATATTGCGTGCAATGACTGTTTTCCAGTTTAATGCCAGCCCCAGGGAAAACAGCATCAACGGTACGACCGCAGCGGATAATTTTTGTAATACGCCGGCAAACCATGCCGGGGCAACAAGGCCGTTAAGATTTAAAATGACGGCGATTCCCGCTGCCCAAAATGGCGGTGCATTAAGAAATGATATGACGGATTTCGGCTTTTCTGTAGTATCTTCACCATAATGCCGCGCAATGATAATGCCGATTGTAAACAGGAATGGCGATGCTGCAAACAGGTCCATCTGTATAACGACAGACCGCACCCAGCTGCCAAAAGTCTGCTCTAAAACGGGTAAGCCCAGATAAGTCACATTAGGGAATGCTGCCGCCAATATCATTGCTCCCAGACGCTTATCTTCAAATTTTAAAAGTGTCCCGGCCATCCAGATACAAAGCATGGCAAAGATAATGCAGCCAACGCCGAGTATCGTATACTGAAAAGAGTGCAAGCCGATATCCGCCGTCCATAACACCTCCAAAACCATCGCCGGCAATAGCAAATAATAGACAAAAGCAGTCAACACCAACCGGGTTTGATCTGCTGTTAGCCCTTCGGGCCTCAGCATTCGCCAACCTATGCCGCAAGCCATTAACAAGGTCATTTGAATTAGTGTTGAGTTCATAATCCGAGGGTATTTTGAAATAACTGAATTTTAACATTCACCGTTAATACAAGTTCCGGTAACATATACCGTTGCAAGTTATAGATGTGGAGCCGTGAACGTGATAAAACCGGAATGGGTTAAAGTTACTGATAATATCATTTTCTGCACACTGGCTTAGTTCATTATTCGAGGGTTATATATGCGTGTATTTTCAAAGTATTGCCGCTTAGGTTTTATGTTTTTTTTAATGGCATGCGCTGTTGCCAAGGCAGATATGGGCGAAATCGAATCGGTCTCTCCCAAGCATGCTTCCGCAATGTACACAGGGAAAAAGGCTGTTATTGTCGATGTTCGTGAAGACAGTGAATGGAATAAACAGCACATTCCCGGGGCAATCCATATTCCGTTTGCTCAGTTAAGTGAACGCTTGCCAGAGCTCAAACAATACAAAGATAGCACTGTGATCACACAATGCAAAACTGGCGGACGTTCTGCACGAGCGTTGGATGTTTTGAAGTCGGCAGGATTTTCCAAAGTTTATAATATGGATGGCGGAATAGTGGCTTGGGATAAAGCGGGATTAAAAACAGAGTAACTTGCCCAGAACCGTAAATACAAAGGTTTTTGTAACTAATCATCTCAACGCCGGAACTGACGATCAGGTGAAAGGTAAAAAAACCCAATCTTCAACAAGTGCACAATTTACCTTGAACCTTGAACCTTGAACCTATGTCATTCATATCAACCAAACCCATCCCCGTTCGTGAACGCTTGATTATGGCGCTGGACGTTCCCGGCATTCCCGAAGCGCAGGCATTAGTGGAAGAACTGGGCGACTCGGTGATATTTTATAAAGTCGGCATGGAACTGTTTATGTTGGGGGATTATTTTGGCTTTATTGAATGGCTAAAGCAACACAATAAAAAAGTATTCGTTGATCTGAAGTTTTTTGATGTTCCAGCCACCGTAGGTCGAGCTATCAAGGCCTTGAGCAGAAAAGGTGTTGATTTTGCTACTGTCCATGGAAACGATGCCATGCTGGAAGCGGCAGCTAAAAAAAAAGGTGATCTTAAAGTGCTGGCAGTGACTGCTTTGACCAGTCTGGATAGAGGCGATCTTGACGACCTTGGGTTTGTCTGCGATGTTCATGACCTGGTTTTATCCCGCGCTAAACGAGCCTTGCAAATCGGTTGCGACGGCATAGTATCATCTGGACTTGAAGCGCCCATGCTCAGGGAAGAACTCGGTCATAAGCTATTGGTTATTACACCGGGCATCAGACCTGTTGATAACCGCGAAGATGATGATCAGAAACGTGTAGTCAGCGTAGAAACGGCTTTTCAAAATGGCGCTGATTATATTGTAGTAGGCCGGCCTATACGCGATGCTGAAAATCGCAAGGCCATGGCTGAAAAAATTCAGGACCAAATTCTTGCGCAATTTTCAAGCTATTAAGTAATGCAAGGTAGAAGGTGCAAGGTGGCCACGCTCGTATCTTGGCGAATTTTACCTTTTGCCTTGAACCTTTAATCTAAATCTATGCCATTTGATCCCTCTTTTACTACCTCCTATCTAGTCGCTTTTATCATGGGCCTGTTTAGCAGTTTGCACTGTATAGGTATGTGCGGCTCTATTATTGGAACGTTAACTTTAAGCCTCAGTCCTGATATACGCAATAATAAAAAACTGCTACTGTCATTTGTCTTCAATTATAATTTTGGCCGCATTACCAGCTACACCCTGGCCGGCGTATTGGCAGGCCTTATTGAATCATTACTGACCCTGCCTTTGGGCGAAATTCACGGACATAGAGTATTGCAATTATTGTCAGCAACGATCATGGCGAGTGCAGGTCTTTATATAGCCGGATGGTTTCCCCGCTTTGCTTATATTGAAAAATCCGGAGCTCATTTCTGGAAAAAAATTGAACCGTTTGGACGTAAACTTATTCCGGTAAAAAACCGTACCCAAGCTTATCTTTTTGGCATGGTTTGGGGTTGGCTGCCTTGCGGCCTGGTCTATACCGCGCTGGCACTTGCGGCGGCAACCGGCGATGTCAGTAAAAGCGCGTTGACGATGCTGGCTTTCGGATTAGGGACTTTACCTGCCGTGATGGGAGTGGGTATAATGACTGGTATATTAACGAGGTTATCGAGAATGCAGCGGTTTAAACAGGCTATTGGTCTGTTTATGTTAGTGCTCGCGTTTTTCGCTGCTTTTCCATGGCTTAACCCGATGGCCTTTACAACACATATAGCAATACATTAGAGGGTTCTATGGATCATTTTAATTCGATCATCGGTCAGTCTCCCGCATTGGATTCCTTAATTCGCAGCGCAAAAATGGTAGCCGCTACCGATGTTACCATATTGCTTAAAGGCGAAACCGGTACGGGTAAGGAAGTATTCGCTACCGCTATTCAAAAAGCAAGCAATCGCGCCCAAAAAGCTTTTATTACTCTGAATTGTGCTGCATTGCCTGAAAGCCTGATTGAATCTGAATTGTTTGGTCATAAAAAAGGGTCATTTACAGGCGCTACAGCTAATAAGCAAGGTCTTTTTCAAGCGACTGACGGCGGCACCTTATTCCTTGATGAAATCAACTCATTACCCGTCTCAATCCAGGCAAAATTATTGCGTTTTCTGGAGTCTGGAGAATGCCTGGCGGTGGGTGACATAAAACCCTATAACGTTGATGTCCGTATTATTGCAGCGACAAATTCTGATCTTAACAAACAAGTTTTAGCGGGAGAATTCAGACAGGATTTGTACTACCGGCTTAACGTTGTACCTATAGAGCTACCTCCCTTGGCGCAGCGCACCGAGGATATTGAGCATCTCATTATGCATTTTCTGGCTAAAATTGCGAAGGCACATTCAATAGCCACACCTACATTCAGCAAACAGGCCTTAAAAATTCTGAAAGCCTACTCATGGCCCGGTAACATCCGTGAATTACGTAATCTGTGCGAAAGACTCAGTATTTTATTGGCGGGTAGGGTAATTGAACCGGAAAATCTTCCACTGGAATTTATTACCCGCGGCAGCGCGCCAGATGTAACTAATTTCACGCTGCCTGAAAGGGGGCTACAGCTTGATTCTTTGGAAGCCGATTTAATTTATCAAGCCCTCAGCCGCACTAAAGGAAATCGCAGCAAGTCCGCCAAACTGCTTGGGCTTACCAGGGATACCCTGCTTTACCGTATGCAAAAACATGGCCTTACAACGCATTAAGGCGATTTCCTGCGAAGAATATACCCAATTTACTGGTCTTTTTGCCCATTTTCTGCGTTGCAAAAATAGTTACATAGCTCGCTATGCGCCTATTTTTACGCCTTGAAAATGAACAAAAATCCTGCATAATTCGGTTATATTCATTCTTGGCTATCACCTAAAAACCCTGTAATCTAGCGTTTCTCATAAGCTGTTTCAAGTCTTTCACTGTCTGAGCCAAGCCGGAAAAAAGGGCTTGAGCAATGATCGAATGACCGATATTAAGTTCGACTAGTTCGGGTATTGCGCATATTGCTTCAACATTATAAAAATGCAGGCCATGGCCTGCATTGACCTGTAAGCCTGCGCTGTTTGCCAAATGTGCCGCCTGTCTGATACGTGCCAGCTCTTCGGCTTGTTGCGCCGGATTTTTTGCCTCTGCATAGCGGCCGGTATGTAATTCGACAACCGGCGCACCGGCTTTCAAGGCCGCATCAATCTGCGCTTCATCGGGATCGATAAATAGCGACGCCACAACACCTGCTCCTGCTAATTTATCACAAACCCATTGCATCCGGCTCAGGTTGCCGGCAACATCCAAACCGCCTTCAGTTGTCAACTCGGCACGCTTTTCCGGCACCAGGCAACATGCGTAAGGCCGCACTTTTATTGCAATATCGATCATTTCATCAGTCACCGCCATTTCCATATTCAAGCGGGTGTGCAGCATGTCTTTCAACAGGAAAATATCCCTATCCTGGATATGCCGGCGATCTTCACGTAAATGTGCAGTAATACCGTCGGCCCCTGCCTGTTCTGCAACAAGCGCGGCCTGAACTGGCTCGGGGTAGAGCGTGCCCCTGGCTTGCCTTAAGGTAGCAACATGGTCAATATTTACGCCTAACAAGATGTTTTTTTTATGCATTTTTTGTATGTTTTGTGATGTTATTAATAAGCGCTCGGCTTTTAAGCGGCTTACCGTGCAAATAAACAGCGATGACCGATCTCATCAGCATTTTCGCTTCAGTCAGCGCCTGAGCATCAGTGAATTTTCTTAGCTGTAGTGCCTGTAAAGTCTTGCCTGAAAACTGACCATCTACGTCTTCAATGGGTCCCTGTTCCATATTAAAGTGGTATTTTTTTAAGGGGTTAACCGGTTTCTTAGTATGGAAATCATAGTCCAGTTGCAGTCCGTAACCCACGGCATCCACCAGGTTAAGCTCAAAAATCCGTAAAGCGGCTTCCATTTTTGAATTATCCGAAAGACAGGATAAACAGTCCCGGTAATAGGTAAACACCTCGGGGTGAGGATCATATTGATGCAAAAAATAAGCTACCAGCTCATTAATATAAAAGCCGCAATATAATGCGAGGCCTTTTAATTCAGTAAAAGATTGAATAATTTCGACATCCGACAAGGTTTTTAACTCGGCTTTGCCGAAGTAGGATAACGTTAACGGAATAAAGGGTTGCAATAAACCTGCAGTTTTAGACCTGGCTTTTCTTACCCCTTTTGCCAACAGGGAAATTCTGCCAAAGTCCCGGGTCAATACATCGATAATCAGACTGGTTTCTCTGAATTTGCGCTGTTGCAGGATAAAGCCAGGTTGCAAATTAACAGCACTATTCGTCATTAAACCCAAGACTTTGCATGGCGCGTTCATTATCCGACCAGCCTTTTTTAACTTTAACCCAAAGTTGAATATAAACCTTTTTGCCGATCAGCTTTTCTATATCGAATCGTGCATCCGTACCGACTTTTTTCAACATTTCGCCTTGTTTGCCAATAACAATATTTTTTTGGGACAGACGCTCTACCCATATAATGGCATATATTTTAGTAATATCTGGTTTTTCTTCGTAGCGTTCAATTTCTACCGTCAGCGCGTAAGGCAATTCATCGCCCAGGCGCCGGGTCAGTTTTTCCCGGACAATTTCAGCCGCTAAAAAGCGCTCAGGCCTGTCGGTAATCTGATCTTCGGGATAAATCAAATCACTTGTCGGTAGCATCTTCATAATCAAACTTTCAAGCTGATTCAGATTGGTGCCTTTTAACGCTGAAATGGGGATCATATGCTCAAATGGAAAACGATGTTGGGCCGCAGCAAAGAAAGCCAGAATAGCGTCCTTGTCTTTCACCTTATCGACTTTGTTGACCGCGAGAATAACCGGCAAACCTGCTTGCTCCAGTTTTTTGAAAATGACTTCATCATATTCATGCCACGATAAGCCATCGATCAACCAGACAATGATATCGACACCGAGCAGCGTAGTCTCTGCGGTCCGGTTTAAATACCGGTTCAAAGCTCTCTTTTCACTGTTGTGCATGCCCGGTGTATCCAAATAAATGGCTTGCCCTGCTTCAGTGGTATTAATACCCAGAATTCGATGCCGGGTTGTTTGCGGCTTGCGTGAAGTAATGCTGATTTTCTGCTTCACCAAATGATTCATCAATGTTGACTTGCCAACATTTGGACGCCCTATCAGCGCTACGAAACCGCAATTCATTCATTATCCTTATTCAATAATTCGAGCATAAGTTCTGCCGCCGCCTGCTCGGCTCTTTTTCTGGAGATGCCTGTACCGATACAGGAATCTTCCACTAAAGGAATACTGCATTTAACCTTAAACATTTGCTCATGTGCAAGACCGGACGTGGTCATTAACGTATATTCAGGCAAGTCAAGTTTTTTGGACTGCATCAATTCCTGTAATTGGGTTTTGGGATCTTTTTGCCAGTTATCCAGCGATAACCTGTCCAGTTTTTCTGCAAATAGCTGCACTATCCAGTGCTGGCAAGCGTCTATGCCCTGATCTTTAAACAACGCCCCCATAATGGCTTCAAGTGCATCCGATAAAATAGAGTCACGGCGAAAGCCACCGCTTTTTAATTCCCCTGAACCCAGCAACAAATAATCCCCCAACTGATGCTTTCGGGCCAATTCTGCCAGCGAACTTTGGTTGACCATGCTTGCTCTTAGCCGGCTTAAAACGCCTTCACAGGCATCAGGAAATAACTCATAGAGTTTTTGAGCGATAACGAAGCCCAGGATTGAATCGCCTAGAAACTCCAGGCGTTCATTATTATTCGAACTCGCGCTACGATGGGTTAAAGCCATCGTAAAAAGCTGTGGATTTTTGAACGTCAACCCCAGCTTTTTACATAATACCTCGGGTTTTTTTATCACAGGACAAGTCACACGCCTTTTTAATCGATTACGCCAGCTTTTTACATAATACCTCGGGTTTTTTTATCACTCCTGGCCGGCCTCAATAACATCGTGAAATTCAACCAAAACGCTCAGATTGCCAACAATTTTTTTAACAACCTCATATTCAATGACTATCTTCAGATAATTGCCCCGTTTGATGACTTTGATATCATCCTGTGTGACATCGTAAACGTAATTTATGTTGAAGCGTTTGCCCAGGCTGTTTCTAATTTCGGCTTCACTTTGACTTTCAATATCAGGGGATTTTTTTATCTCTGCCAGAGCATTTGCTACTTTGCTGTGATCAAGGTAAATCGGTCCTATTTTTAGACCCAATAAAACAAAAAACGCGATGAGACCTAGAATAAAAACCAGTGATATAAAGGTTAAACCCCGTTGTTGTTTAAGCGATACATTCATTTTTTTCTCCAGACGATTCGTAAAATTACAGTAAGTGTAGCTTATTTTAGCGCTGTACCAATACGATCAAAACCTACGCCTTTATTTTGCCAATCCCAGCTCATCCAGATAAAGAAAGCCTTTCCGACCAGGTTGGCTTCGGGTACCGGCCCCCAGTAGCGGCTATCATTACTGTTATCACGATTATCGCCCATGGCGAAATAATGGCCTTTCGGTACGACATACGCAAACTCAACCGTTGGCGTGCCATTCCTAACAAGTATACTGTGTTCAACGCCGGGCAAATCTTCCAGCAACTCTTCAGCGCCGGTCATTTCCTCCCCTTGACCTAGTCCTTGATAACGTCCCAATGACACCTGTTTAATGAGCATGTCATTGATCGTCAGTTGTTTATTATGATAAACAATTTTGTCGCCAGGCAGGCCAATAACACGTTTAATATAATCGACAGACGGATCTTTAGGATAACGAAAAACCACGATATCCCCGCGTTTTGGCTCGTTCAGTTCAAGCACTTTTTTATTGATAACCGGCAGGCGTATTCCATAAGTAAATTTATTAACCAGGATAAAATCGCCAACCAGCAAGGTCGGCATCATTGATCCGGAAGGAATGCGAAAAGGCTCGGCTATAAATGACCGTAGCAGTAACACAATCAACACAATCGGAAAAAAAGAACGCGCATACTCGACGAGTACAGGTTCATTTTTTTCATCAAAGGCAAGGCCTTTTGATTTGAGGAATAACAGGTAGCCGCCCCAAATTACACCGGTAACTACAGTGGCACACAAAAGAAAAAAGGAAAAATCGAAGTCCATAATTTATATATATTATTTTAAATAGTAGGGGCAATCCCTTGTGGTTGCCCAGATACATACAGGTTTAAAAATTTTTGCATTATTCTTTATTGAGCTGCAAAACGGCCAGAAACGCTTCTTGAGGAATCTCAATATTCCCGACCTGCTTCATACGTTTCTTGCCCGCTTTTTGTTTTTCCAATAATTTTTTCTTGCGACTAATGTCACCGCCATAACATTTAGCGATCACATTTTTCCGCATGGCTTTAACAGTCGATCTGGCGATAATTTTAGAGCCTATAGCCGCCTGTATCGCAACTTCGTACATCTGCCGTGGAATCAGGTCTTTCATTTTTTCAACCAGATCTCGGCCCCGGTTGTGGCTTAGATCACGATGCACAATAATTGATAAGGCATCTACTTTTTCGCCATTAATCAAGACATCCAGCTTCACCAAATCCGCTTCCTGAAAACGCAAAAACTCGTAATCAAATGATGCAAAGCCCCGGCTTACCGATTTTAAGCGATCAAAAAAATCCAGTACTACTTCACTCAGCGGCAACTCATAATGCAAGGAAACCTGTCTGCCGACGTACTGCATATCTTTCTGTATGCCGCGTTTTTCGATACAAAGCGAAATTACGCCGCCTAAATAAGCCTGTGGTACAAGAATATTAGCCCGGATAACAGGTTCCCTGATTTCCTTGACAGTACCGCCCTCCGGCAGTTTAGCCGGATTATCCACCATCAAAACCTGGTCAGTTTGAGTAATAACTTCATAAATAACCGTGGGCGCAGTGGTAACCAAATCAACCTTGTATTCCCTTTCCAGACGTTCCTGCACAATCTCCATATGCAACAACCCTAAAAAACCGCAGCGAAAGCCAAAGCCCAAGGCCTGAGATGTTTCCGGCTCAAATTGCAAAGCGGCGTCATTCAGATTCAACTTATTGAGAGCTTCACGCAACTCTTCGTAATTATCGGAACTGACCGGATACAAGCCGGCGAAAACGCGCGGCTGTACCCGTTGAAATCCGGTAAGCTGTTCCGTAGCCGGTTTATCTGTCCAGGTGATGGTATCGCCGACCGGCGCGCCGAAAATGTCTTTAATACCTGCAACCACATAACCGACTTCACCGGTATTCAAAAGCTCTTTTTCAAGACGTTTGGGTGTAAAAACCCCGACTTTTTCAGCGATAAACGATTTGCCAGTGGACATGATAGTAATCTTCTGCTTTCTGCGAATACTGCCATGCATAATTCTGACTAAAGACACCACACCCAGATAACTGTCAAACCAGGAATCGATAATCAACGCCTGTAAAGGGCCTGTCGTGTTGCCTTTCGGTGGAGGAACTTTAATTACCAGTTGTTCCAGGACATCCTGAACACCCAAACCGGTTTTAGCGCTGATCATCAGTGCCTCATCCGCCGGAATGCCGATGACTTCTTCTATCTCTGCTATTACGCGTTCAGGCTCGGCAGAAGGCAAATCAATTTTATTCAGCACCGGCACCACTTCCAGTCCTTGCTCTATTGCCGTATAGCAATTGGCGACGCTTTGCGCTTCAACTCCCTGTGCCGCATCAACAACTAATAACGCTCCTTCGCAAGCGGCTAATGACCTGGAAACTTCGTAGGAAAAATCAACATGCCCCGGCGTATCAATGAAATTAAGCTGATAGGTTTCACCATCTTTAGCCTTAAAGTCCAGCGTAACACTCTGCGCTTTAATGGTAATGCCGCGCTCTTTCTCTATATCCATCGAATCGAGAACCTGCGCCGACATTTCCCGGGCGCTTAGGCCGCCGCAGATTTGAATAAAACGGTCCGCAAGTGTTGATTTACCATGATCGATATGCGCGATAATAGAGAAATTTCTGATATGTTTTAAATCCACAGTGTTTCAATTTGGCTATGAGGTTATTAAGGCGTTATGCTGATCGGACAGGCTTCGGCAATAATTGCCATTACAGTATTCGCATGCTTTGAGATAGCTTGGTATTATAACAGAACTGGTTATAGCCAATCCCTGGTTTCACGATAAAACGTTCAGACATGATTATCTGATTTCAAAAGACGTTAATTCTTCGTCCGCTTGCAATTCAGTAATTTCAACATGATCGACCCTGGCGGTGGCAGGGCCTTTGTGGCACCATTTGATAAACTTCTCAATAGTGATATTGTCAGCTTCGGCAACAATTTCAACCCGGCCGTCAGGAAGGTTTCTGGTATGCCCGTTTATTGAAAAATGTTTTGCCTTATTCTGGGTAAAGAGGCGAAAGTAAACGCCTTGCACACGACCAGACACCAGAATTTTAACTCTACGCATATTTCTGTATACTCCAGCAATAGTGAATTTTTGGGTTGCGGGCGAAATCTTCCGGAATAGTGGCCGCAGTAATATCTTTTACATTTAACCCGGACAAAGCCAGGTTGTCGATTTTAAAGCGTCTGAAGTTGGTGGAAAAATATAAAACGCCGCCGGGCGCCAGCAATGTAGCTGCATTGTTAATGAGCTGCACATGGTTTTGTTGTATGTCAAATACGTCATCCATCCGCTTTGAATTGGAAAAAGTGGGCGGGTCGAGGAAGATTAAATCATACTGTCTACGATAAGGGAGTCCGGCTTCATGATCCAGCCATTCCAGACAGTCTGCCTGAATAAACTCATGTTCCCCCTGATTTTTATTCAGGGCCATGTTGTTTTTGGCCCAATTGATGTAGGTGTTGGACATATCAACTGTCGTGGTTAACTTGGCGCCACCGATTGCAGCATGTACCGTTGCACTGCCGGTATAGGCAAACAGATTTAAAAAGCGTTTACCTCTGGCTTGTTGTTGGATTAATAGTCGAATAGGCCGGTGATCCAGGAATAAGCCCGTGTCCAGATAATCTTCAAGGTTCACCAACAATTTACAGCCGCCTTCCTCAATAATATGGAAATGGCCTTGTTCACCCTGTTTTTCGTACTGATCTGTACTTTTTTGCTTGTGGCGTATTTTCAGGAATACCTGGTCGCGGTTAATCCCGAATACCCCCGGTATTTCTGCCAATAACCCCGCCAGTCTCTGATTCGCTTTGTGCTGATCGATACTTTTCGGCGGTTCATATTCCTGTACATTGATCCAGGTTTGTTCACCCTGATAAATATCAACGGCAGCTGCGTATTCCGGTAAATCGGCATCGTAGACACGATAGCAGGTGATATTATTTTGCTTGGCCCATTTGGACCACTTTTTCAGGTTCTTTTTGAGCCGGTTGGCAAAACTTACCGCTCCGAGCTCACGCCCCTTGCCTGGATCCCTGTAGGCAAACATTTCAGCGCCGGTGTCAGGCGTCAGGGAACTGGTCTCAGTGACTTGCGAAATTCGTTCTTCCAGCGTTTTTGCTTTGGGGATGAAGAAATTGCTTTCTTCAATGTTCAGCCGCAATAATTTACATTCAAGCGCACCATTAAATAGCGTAATCGGTTTTTGCGAGCGTATCCCCAAGCGGAAGCCCAGTTCCGGATTGCTGATAATCATCGCCGCTTTCCAGCCGATAAAATGGGCTTTTAATGATTCGCCAAATTTTTTGTACAACTCGGCGGTTTCCTGTTCATCACCTAAACGTTCACCGTAAGGAGGGTTGCAAATCAATAACCCCGGTTTCCAGCTTTCAGCAGGTTTGGCGTCTTCAATATCACGGCGTTCTACATGAATTTTATTCTGTAGTCCGGCATTGGCTATATGCGTTAACGCTGCATTGATAGTGTGGCGATTTTGATCGAAACCGGCGATAACAGGAAGCTTTGCCAGCCCCTCTATTTTGCGTTGTTCGGCTTCTACCCTTAATTTTCGCCAACACAAGGCATCATGCTTCTTCCAGCCAATAAAACCGAAATAGTCGCGTAACAGACCGGGCGCGTAATCTGAGGCGATCATTGCACCTTCCAATAGCAGGGTTCCGGAGCCGCACATCGGGTCAATTAATGATCCATGTTGTTTCGCAATTTCCGGCCAACCGCTGCGTAACAGCATGGCGGCGGCCAGATTTTCCTTGATTGGCGCTTTAATATTGATGTCCCGATAACCCCGACGATACAGGCTTTCACCTGACAAATCCAGACTGAGCTGAGCCCTTTCTCCCTGCAAATAAACATTAATACGAATATTGGGTTGTTCGGTATTAATGCTGGGCCGTTTTTGAAACTTTGCCCGCATCTGGTCGACAACAGCGTCTTTAACTTTCAATGCGCCAAAGTGGGTGTTATTTATCGCCTGTGAGTTTTTCGCGCTGAACGAGACGGCAAAACTGTCGTCAGGATTAATATGTTCAAACCAGTTGATTGTTTGTACGCCGTTATAAAGATCTTCCTGGGTTTTTACTGCAAAAGAACTTAATACCAGCAAAATCCGGTTCGCAGTTCTTGACCACAAGCAAGTCCGGTAAGCGGTTTCCAGGTTGCCATGAAAAGAAACGCCCGCCATTGTCGCTTTGATATTGTTGATACCGAAAGACTGAAGTTCCTCGGTAAGAATGGTTTCCATCGCTTTTGGCGTGGTAGCAAACAGTTGGTAAGTGGGCATAAGAACAAGGCGAAAGGTACAAGGTAAAAGGCGAAAGGCGAAAGGCAAAAGGTACAGGGTA
>JAQTMV010000132.1 GCA_028714175.1 Methylococcales bacterium | reverse complement strand
CAAGTTGTGTGTCGTTCATGAGAGTTTTCATCCTCCCATCATGAACAGAATCTCGGCTTATTTCAGGCTCATTTCATGTTAGAAAGAACCACCTCCTTCAGGCTCATTTCATATTGGAAGAGACTGATTTCTTTAGGGCCGACAGGAATTTATAATCACTTGGGCTTAATCTCGCCATTTGGTGGTTCCTCGATACATAGAGTCTTAAGCCCTCTCTTGAAGAGCAAAGTTGCGACCATCGCCGCCGGTGGCGCGCCGACAATAGGAGAAAGCAAATCTGCCAATGAAGCAATTAACTCAACGTTGCTTTCCATGTCGCCTGAATTGAACTTGCCGTCCAAGTTCCACTCCACGCAAATCTTCTGCCTAAACAGTTCCAACCTCTCATCGAAGTACTTAGTTACTAACTCCAGTAGGATGGAATCCTTCGGACTTGACAAAGTAGGCCCTGCTTCCGAAGCTAAAAGAATCCGACCAATGTTACTCTCGATATCTTCCTCCGAAGAGATAAGATATGACATTATCTTCTGTTTTTCGACTTCAGTTTTCGTCAACGTGAATTCTCCTTCAGATGCCTAACTATAATTAGACATCCTAATAGACGCAAAACATTGCGTCACCGATTTGTCTAAACGTTTACAAAAATGTGAAATGTACTATATTTCATTCACATAGTGAAACTTATCACATCCTAAAATAAATGCAATACCTATCAGAAAATTTACCTAATCAAGAACCCAAGCTGCTCGATCAAGTCAGGGGAAAAATTCGCTTGAAGCATTACAGCATCCGTACCGAGCAGGCTTATACGGATTGGATAAAACGCTTTATTTTGCATTTTGGCAAGAAACATCCGCGCGATATGGGCGCTGCTGAAGTGGAGCAGTTTTTAACACATTTAGCCGTTAATGGCAAAGGCGCTGCATCCACGCAAAATCAGGCGAAATGCGCCTTGCTGTTTCTTTATAAGGAAGTGTTAGCGGTGGAGTTACCATGGCTGGATGATGTGGAGCAGGCCAAGACACCCAAACGTTTGCCGGTGGTGTTAAATCGCGATGAGATTCAGGCGATTTTGTCGCGGCTCACAGGTACCCATTGGCTGATTGTGAGTTTGTTGTATGGGACGGGGATGCGGATTATGGAATGTTTACGCCTGCGGGTGCAGGATGTCGATGTCAAGCGGCGTGAGATTTTAATTCGTGACGGCAAGGGTTTTAAAGATCGGGTGACGATGTTGCCGATGTCGTTGGTAGCGCCTTTACAGGCGCTTTGCTCAAAGTGCGGGAACTGCATGAGGTCGATTTAGCGCAGGGTTTTGGGGCGGTGTATATGCCTTATGCGTTGGAGCGTAAATACCCGACTGCCGCAAAAGCATGGATTTGGCAGTATGTGTATCCGGCAGCAAAATTATCGACCGATCCGCGCAGTGGAGCGGTACGCCGTCATCATGTACAGGAACAGACGATACAGCGGGCGGTTAAGCAGGTGGTGCGTGATGCGGATTTGAAAAAAGCGGCTACGCCGCATACTTTTCGGCATTCGTTCGCGACACATTTGCTGAAAGGCGGTTACGATATTCGCACTGTACAGGAGTTGCTCGGTCACACGGATGTCAGTACGACGATGATTTATACGCATGTGCTGAATAAGGGTGGTAAAGGTGTGACCAGTCCGCTGGATCAGTTGATATGATTATTGTTGTCCACGACAGACAAATTTAAATTTATTCAGCCTGTAACGACTTGATTGCAACATCGGGAGCCGCTGCTACAATCTTGAGTAGAGCGACAGCGGAACCCTTTGGCTTACGGCGGTGCTGTTCCCAATTTTGCAGTGTCTTGATAATGACGTGCATCAATTGTGCGAACTCGCTTTGCGACAGCCCGATTTGCTCCCACACTGCCTTGGCATCAGGTGATTTCACAATAAATCGGCGTGATGCGGTCGCCTCACCTTTAGCGATAGCCTTCGCCTCTTTCAAGCTTTGTAGTAAATCACTCGAACTCCGCCACTCTTATAAGTCAACTGCTGCGCTGTTGAATCCAGATTATCAAAAAAAAACCAACAAATCCTATCCTGCACGCGAGTACCCTGCTACTGTAATCAGCTTATCAGTCTGTCCGCTCAAACAAATGATACCCAACCTCTCCGGCAACTTTACTTTTCAACTGCCTCCAGTTTTCAGGTATTCCATCCAGCTTCAGTGTACTTTCCGCTTCAACATAGATTTTTGCATGATTGCTCAACCAGCCTTTTTCTTCCAGCCACTGACAGGTCTGAACGGCCAGAGCCATAGCAAAAGGCGGATCAATAAACACCACGTCAAAAGGTTCGGCATCCCCCGCCAGATAACGGAACACATCTATTTGCACAAGCTTTATCTGATTGGCGGTTAAGGCGATGGCATTTTCTGTTAAAGCTCGACAGGCCAGTGCATTATTTTCTACCTGGATGACTGATCTCGCACCCCTGGAAGCCGCTTCAAAGCCCAAAGCGCCGCTGCCGGCATATAAATCCAGACAACGGCTGCTTATGATGTCATATTGCAGCCAATTGAATACGGTTTCGCGCACTCTTGCGGGTGTCGGTCTTAATCCTGGCACATCGACAAAAGTCACACTTCGACTGCGCCAGCTCCCACCGATTATCTTAAGTTTATTTTGCACTTTTTTCTGCTGATTTGCCGACAGTTATTGTTTGCAGCAGTTGTGGATTAACACGGCGTTTAAAGGCATCGGTTATTGATGGAACCGTAACCTGTTCAATTTTTTGTTGAAAGGTATCCAGGTAATCCAGAGGCATTTCATAAAAACCGATCATGGCAACATAGTTGGCCAGTTCTTTATTGGTATCAAAACGCATCGCAAAACCACCGGTAATATTTTTCTTTGCAGCAGTGAGCTCGGCTTCCGTAGGGCCTTTGGTTATAAAATCGGCCAAGGTTTGATTGAGCACCTGCAAGGCTTGCGCTGTTTGATCGTTGCGGGTTTGCAAGCTAACCAGAAACGGGCCCGGTTTCAACATCGGTATGAATGCACTGGATGCGCTGTAAGCCAACCCCCGTTTTTCTCTTACTTCATCAAAGAGTTTGGAAACCATGCCACTGCCGCCCAGTATATGATTGCCGACATACAGATCAAAATAATCGGGATCTTTGCGATAAGTGCCTGGTAGACCCACCAAAACATGCGTTTGCGATGACGGAAACTCGATGTGTTGCTGTGTTGATTTCAGTGGCATAGCTACGTCGGGCAAAACTTCCGGTTTTTTACCGGCAGGCAATCCGGATAGCAATTTCTCCGCAGTTTGTTCCGCTTGCTGTTTGGATAAATCCCCGACAATGACGACTATCGCATTGGCGGCAACGTAATATTTCTGATAAAAATGCCGTAGATCGGCGCTCTTGAGAGCGGCTACCGTTTTAATCACACCCGACTCAGGATGGGCATAAGGATGCTTTCCATAAAGGGCGTTATAAAAAGCTATGCTTGCCAATTCAGCGGGGGATTCCTCCTGCTGTTTCAGACCTGCCAGGGTTCTGTTTTTTTCTCGTTGAAAGTCAGCCTCGTTAAAAACCGGTTTGGTCAAGATGACTTGCATCGTTTCCAGGGCTTTATCGAATAAGGGTTTATCGGTCAATGTTCGTAACGATACGGTAGCCATATCAATTGAACTACTCACACCGAATTGCGCGCCAACGCTTTCAAAACGTTGCGCGATTTCATCGGCATTCCACTGCCCTGCCCCGGTATCAAGTAAATCAGCTGTTAATGCCGCTAATCCAAACTGCTGCCCGTCACGCGCACTACCCGCATCAAAAACAACCTGTATATCCACCATGGGCAGACCTTCGGTATGCACATAATAAACGCGGCTGCCTTGCGGTGTTTGCCAGTGTTCAATTTTTGCAGCAGAATTTGCGAACTGGCTAAATGCCAATAAGACAAGGCCTAACACACAAAAGATCCTGGACTGTGTTGTTGTTTTTTGCAGGCTAATATATTGCGGATGGTCACGATGTGCGTTTTTTTGAAACCCCTCACCCCAGCCCTCTCCCGAAGGGAGAGGGCGAGAAAAGCCGCAATCTGTGCACGTGTTAAGTATATTTTTAGCCTTGAGGTGCTGGGTTACGTTTTTGCTAACCCAACCAACATAGCTTAAGAGACGGATATGCATTACTTGGCTCCCTTCTTTTCAGCGGCTGTATTTATAGTTTGTGGTTCCAGGTAAGCGATACTCAGACGATCTTCCACCAAATATTTACGCGCCACATCACGCACCTGTTCCGCTGTCACCTGATTGATCTTAGCCACATATTCATCGGCCTTTTGCCAGCCCAAACCGACTGTTTCCAGCGTCCCCATCTGCATAGCCTGATAAAAATTGGAATCCCGCTGGTAAACATCGCTGGCTAAAACCTGTGCCTTTATACGCTGTAATTCTTCATTGCTGATCAAGTTTTGTTGCAGTTTCCTTATTTCATCCTTTAATGCGGCTTCCAGCTCCGATACGGTTTTTCCTTCGGCTGGTGTTGCTTCCAGCTCAAATAAATCGGACATTCTTGAAGTCAGTCCATAACCGGCGCCGGCAGAGACGGCTATTTGTTTACCACGCACCAACTGTGAAGTTAATCTGGCACTGCTGCCGCCATCCAATACGCCAGCTAATACTTCCAGTGCGTAGGCTTCCCATTCATTTGCAGCCGTTTTCAATGCCGGCACTTTATAGCCCATGAGAATAGAAGGCAGTTTTGCAGGTACTTTGACTGTCATTTTACGCACACCCAGTTGTTCGATTTCAGTTTGCGGCTTTATTGCTTTAATGTCACTCGGCTTAAGTGCGCCAAAATATTTTTCTGCCAGTTCAAAAACAGCTTTTGCTTGTACATCGCCCACTACAACTAAAGTTGCATTGTTCGGTGCATACCAGCGTTGATACCAGGCTTGCAAATCTTCGACAGTATAATTTGCAATATCGGCCGGCCAGCCGATAACAGGATGCTTATAAGGGCTATTGGAATAAGCCATGGTCAGGAAATGTTCCTGCATTTTTGCCTGCGGATTATCATCCGTCCGCATTCTGCGTTCTTCAGTGACTACTTCCAGTTCTTTTTTTAACTCTTCGGGTAGCAGGTGCAGACTACGCATTCTATCGGCTTCCAGTTCAAAACTGACCGCCAGTCTTGATGCCTCCATGGTTTGGAAATAGGCCGTATAATCCTGGCCGGTAAAGGCATTTTCATCACCGCCATTTTCAGCAATAATGCGGGAAAACTCACCCGCAGGGTGTTTATCCGTACCCTTGAACATCATGTGTTCAAGCATGTGCGAGATACCGGTAATGCCTCCAGGCTCATAACTGGAGCCTACTTTGTACCAGACTTGAGTCACTGCAACCGGTGATCGATGATCTTCTTTTACCAGAATTTTTAGACCATTCCCCAATGTATGTTCAAATACTTTTGTTTCTGCGCTACTGGCAAACACGGGCAGACACAGTAAGATTGTACATAGTAATCGATTCTTCATAACTCCCTCTTTCATGATTGTAAGCGCGTCGGACTATTTCAATAATCAATAGTTCACGGTATTCTATACAATAATATAAAAGTTGGAACTTATTAAACGATGCCTGGACTATCCTCTGCGCTTTCCTGGAAAAACTATCTCACACTGTGCAAACCCAATGTTGTTGCCGAAATGCTGTTTACCGCAGTTGTCGGTATGTTACTGGCCGTACCCGGAATGCCTCCTGTAGCCCTATTTATTTACGGCACTTTAGGCATTGCTTTGGCGGCATCCTCAGCCGCTGCCATTAATCACTTTATTGATCGAAAAGCGGATGCGCTTATGCGCCGCACCGAAAAACGGCCCCTGCCCACAGGTGAATTAGGCCCCGGCAATGTCATTACTTTTGCGATTGTGTTAGGCGTAAGCTCGATGCTCCTGTTGATTTTTTTGGTCAACACCTTAACCGCTATTCTGACGTTTTTATCGTTATTTGGTTACGCCATTATTTACACGCTCTACCTTAAAAAGGCGACACCGCAAAATATCGTCATCGGTGGTGCATTCGGGGCTACGCCACCGCTATTGGGCTGGTGTGCAATAACAGATGAAGTGCATCCCTATGCCCTGCTGCTGGTATTGATCATATTTGTCTGGACGCCGCCGCATTTCTGGGCGCTGGCCATCGCCAGACGCGAAGAATATGCAAAAGTTAATATTCCCATGTTACCTGTCACTCACGGCCCGGAGTTTACCCGATTGCAAATATTGCTTTATACAATTCTGTTGATGTGTGTGACGCTGTTACCGTATTTAACCGGCATGAGCGGTTTAATTTACCTGGTGTCGGCCGTGTTTTTAGGTCTTGTTTTTATTTATTACGCCTTGTTGATGATGCGTAAAAAAGATAACAAAACCGCCATGAAAACTTTCGGTTATTCGATAGTTTATATAACGCTTCTGTTTGCAGCTTTATTAATCGATCATTATTTAAGACTCACTTTATGAATTTCACTCATCACGAACAAACACCCCGTCCTGAACACCTGTTCGCACAGTATATTCGCATACTGGGCAAAGGCAAAAAAGGTTCAAGACCCCTCACACAAGATGAAGCCTATCAGTCCATGAAAATGATTCTGGCAGACGAAGCGCTGCCTATTCAGTTGGGTGCATTTTTAATGTTAATGCGAGTCAAGGAAGAAACGCCTGAAGAACTGGCCGGTTTCGTTCTGGCTGCCAGAGAATCATGCAATCTTGCCGGTGACAAGAAGATAGTTGACCTGGACTGGTCATCTTATGCCGGAAAACGCCGTCATTTGCCCTGGTTTCTGCTGTCGGCCCTGTTATTGGCAGAAAACGGCATTAGCGTTTTTATGCACGGCGCCGGCGGTCATAGCGCCGGCAGACTCTATACTCAGGATATGTTGAAATACCTGGGTCTGGAATACGCAAGCTCTGTTGAGCAAGCCAAACAACAGCTTGACCAACAGCGATTCAGCTATCTGTCGCTGGAACATTTTTGTCCAAAACTGCATGAGATTATAGAACTGCGCCCAATCATGGGTTTGCGCTCGCCGGTACACACCCTCGTACGCATGATCAATCCTTTTAATGCCAAATACAGCATTCAAGGCATCTTCCACCCCGGTTATCGCCCCGTTCATCAACAAGCCGCCGCCTTGTTACAGCAACCCCATGCAGCAGTATTAAAAGGCGAAGGCGGTGAAACCGAACGCAATCCTGATATGGATTGCCTCGTGCAAAGTGTCCACAACGGCGAATTATCAGACGAAAACTGGCCCGCTTTATTCACCCGCCGTCACGTCAAACCCGGGGAACTTGAGCCACGGCAACTGGCGTTAATCTGGCAGGGAAAAATCGAGGACGAGTTCGCCGAAGCATCCATCATCGGCACTGCAGCGATTGCGCTCATGCTATTAGGCAAAGCAGATAGTCAGCAACAGGCGCAGCAATTGGCTACTGATTACTGGTTAAGCAGAGATAAGCAAAAATACGCCAGCACTTGATGCAGGCATTTATCCATGGCTATTAAGCGAATGCTTTCGATATTACTGTACTACTTACTGCTCCTGCTCATCATGTTTCTGTTGCAAGGAAAAATGATCTATTTTCCCGAAAAGCACTTACTCAACAGGCAACAAGAACTGGCTGAACAAATGCACCTGAAGCTCTGGCCATCAACAGGTAACTACCTCGGGTTGATGTCAAAATCAACCAAAACTGCCTACAAAGGTACAGTTATCGTATTTCACGGCAATGCGGGGTCAGCAATAAACCGGGTCTATTATTTGCAAGCGCTGGAAAAGCTGGACTACCGGGTAATTCTGGCAGAATATCCGGGCTATGGCCCCAGAAAAGGCGCGCCGTCGGAATCGGTATTGATTGAAAATGGTATTCAAACCGTAAGGCGGGCAATGGACGACTTTGGCGCGCCCATTTTTCTTTGGGGAGAATCACTCGGAAGCGGTGTTGTCGGCGGCATAGTGCAGTCCGGGCAGATTCGGGTAAAAGGCATTGTGTTAGTCGCGCCATTTGATAGCCTGGCCAACGTTGCACAACACCATTACTGGTTTTTTCTCGCTAAATGGCTGATCCGTGATAAGTTCAACAATATTAAAAATCTGCAGAATTACTCAGGAAGCACAGCGATTCTGATAGCTGAAGACGATCAAATCATCCCCAATAAATACAGCTTGAATCTCTTCGACTCACTGCACTATCGCAAGCGACTCTGGACATTTAAAGATGCAGGCCACAACAGTCTGCCGCTGGCGCCGGAATTGCCATGGTGGCGAGAAGTCATGCAGTTTGTTACAGGGCAAAACGGGGTATCCCCTTAATGGCTTTATTTTCCAAATGCACATACTGCAAACCCATCAATGTTCGATTTTCAGGGATAATATCAATCCAGATCACTTTTACTTCACCTTCCAGCTCCAGCCGTTTAAATTCAAACCGGCTAATCGTACCCTCTTCAACTCTAATAGTTTCAGGAAGACTGATCATTAAACCGTCTACTGAAACATTTACCGCGGTGAACTCATGATATTCATTATTTAATAAAATTTTTCCCACCCCCGGCATGTTTTTTCTATAAGCTTTTCTCTTGTTCAATTCCTTGTCTACATCATAGGTCATATTTTTAAATTCCAGGGCAATTAAAATATGACCATTTTCCATTTCAGCCCTTACCATTTCAACTTCACCGGCGAGGCGCATTTCGGGAAGATACAAATCCATCATTGTCGAAACCAATAATGTATTAAAGATATATTTAATATCAATATCTTCCCTGTTGCTGTTTAATTCAGCAAGGGCACCATTTATCGAAAGATTTTTAATAGTAATGTCATGCTCCTCCTCCCCCAGATAAATTATTCCGTGTGACATTAAGTTCTTGCGATAAGGCCGATCCAATTGTGAACCCATAAAAGTATCTCTTGATTATTTTAATTTACGCTGTACAGCACTAGTGTGCAATTATAGTGCGTTGGCTTATGTTTATTTATTTTTCTTTCAACTCCCAACTATTTATTGCTCAGCTTTTAATATTCCAAACCTGCACAGCCTTTCAGATCATGGAAAAAGCAGTTACTGCTAGTTAATGTTACTCTGCCTTCCGTTTTGAATTTAGTTTTGCAAGCGTTTTTTGGGCCTTGTTATTTATGCCTTGCGCATTAATCATGACAAAATAAGTAATGGCACAGCCTGCCAGCACACAGAGCAGCAAAACAGCCATTGATAGTCGAGTCCAATCGACTGGATAAACATCGGCCCTGACAGGTTCGCTAATGCCTGGAATACTCGGCAAATCCCCATCACCGCCATCAACTTTTAATTGTGCCTTCATGCCTTTTTCCATGTGTTGCGGCACTTCGCAATGGACGAGATAGGTTTTTTTCTGACTGGGCATAATCAGGGATGCTTGCAATTGACCCTCGCCGTAGAGTTCCAAATGAAACATGCCTTCGGGATATAAGTAACCAGGCAAACCGTGAATCATCAGTTGATGACGTATCTGGTCATCATTGATAAAGGTGATATTGATTTTGGCACAGGGTTTGACATCCCACTCTTGCTGGTCAAAGGCAAACATAAGGCCGGTGAATTTCAGCGCGTGTTTTTGACCGGCATGAATCGTTATATCCACATTTTCTGAAATTTTCGTACAATCGCGAGGAAGATTATCGCTATTGGCATTCATAATCATGCCTTTTTCATCCATCAACATGCCGCCGTGACTCATCGCTGAAGCCGATTCGATAACGCCCAGCATCAGTAAGCCAATTATTAATGTTTTCATTGATTTTGTTTCCGTTTATAGGCCAGCACACTAAAAACAAGCAGACCGATAATTAAACCCGTAACCAGGCCAAAAATGATGATATGCAAATAATTCGGCGCGATTAATCCGGCGTCGCCCAGTAGCGGCGCAAAATCTCCCGTACCCCACACCGCCTGTTTTTTGGCATAGTAGTCTTTATTAAATACCTGATCGAATAATTCATCGTGCATTTTTGGCATGCCTTGTTCGTCGAGGTACGACTTATAGGCGAGGATTGCCATATTGCCTCCGGGTTCCATGCCATCGGTGGTTGTTCCTGTAGGCACATGGTCATGAAACATCCATAAACCTGGGCCGTAGCTGTGCAGGCCGTCGTTTTGGGTTTGCAGGCGCAAATCCGTCCGTTGCGCAGGGGCGATGTCAAAAACATCCCGTGTCACTTGCAATTCTGCGGGTTGGTCAACACCGTCTAAAGCAATGACGGTTGCCTTATGCCCGTGGATATGGAGAGCGACCGAGGAACGTTGCAAGTTGGCAATATGCAATTTAATGTCTTTATTTTCATCTGCGATAATCATTCCGTCACGCAGAGTGTAGGGGAAGGAGTGACCATTCAGCATGAAGTAGTTTTCAAATGATTCGGTCATGTTATAGTCACGGTTCATCCGTTGTGCGATCAGTCTGGGGTCATTCGCATTCTGGATGATTTGTGCCAATTTTTTATCGACGGACTGATAATGTAAATCATATTCCTGACTGTAGGATTTTTTTACTGTAACCGATGGATGACGCACTTGCCCTGCGCCGATATTGAAGGTTTGCAGCCAATTATCAGGCTGATTTTCTTCGACAATAAATAGGCCGCTTAAACCCATCATCAGATGCTGCGCGGTTTGGACATGGCAATGATAAAGCATGGTTCCGGCGTGTCTGGGCTGTATTTCATAAGTGTGGATTTTTCCAGGAAAAACCGCATGTTCTTCCATACCATCATTATCTTCGCCTTTGGCGGTGAGCCAGGGATGATCCACACCATGAAGGTGAATGGTATGGGGTAAATAATGTGTGTTTTCCAACGTGATATAAACCTTGTCGCCTTGCTCAACGCGGATCACCGGCGAAGGAGCGCGTAACAATGGATTGGCTACAACTGAATTAAAGTTTTTTAGCGCCATTCCGCGCGATTTGGGCGCGTAAACCCAAAGTCCGGGCTGAATTCCGGGCGCAATATCAAAGGTATTAATTAAAAATTCGCCATCAGGACTCGCTCCGTTGAGTTCGACAACCTCCAGTTTAATGTGAATAACGTCCGGATCCCCATCATTATCAAGATCGTCGGTCAAGGTTAAAGCATCTTGCGCCAGATTGGTCTGCATCAGCGTCGCCATTGAAACATTGTTAGTGCCTTTGACCGCCGTTGCAATGTCATAGGGATTATCAGGTTCACATGACGGGGCGGCGTCAATCGTAACGCCCTCAATAACTTGCGCAGGCCGCCAGTTAGGATGTTCATTAGAGCAGGGTTTTTCAATAGTGCTGTTATCTCCCGAACGATTATAAACGGTGGCCGGCGGTGCAATACCCGCTTTCTGTGTCGAACCGGGTACAAAAAAAGTGGCAATGGCGGCTAATATAATGATGAATAGTATTATTAAACTAAGAAGTGTTTTTGTCATATACCGGGAAGATATTTTTAAAGTACCGTTATTGTAACGGGCAGGTCGATTAAAATCTAACTAATGAAGGCCCAAGGTGCAAGTGGTGTCTATTAGCCTTTAGCTTTGTGCTCTATGCCTCTATGAAATATGCATAAAGTAACTCGGACACTTCAAACACCGATTTCGTTCGTCCTGAGTCCTTTGACGATTGATGAATTCGCCGAAATGATATGCGGTTTTTGCCGGAATATCGATAAACCGGTCATCATGGATCAGCCAATTGACCATTCTTATCCCCATATCCGGTTGCTGTCATTGCCGATCAGGCCAGGACACCATCAATAACAAAGATACCAGTACGGGCAAGACCGACATGATTGAGTTTGCCGTTGATATTATCTCGGCTGACGCTTTTTGTTTTATTCAACTAGACTCTGCACATTAGCAAATCAAGCAGAGGAAAAGGGTAGCGTCACATTTTTCGCTTTTTCGCTATATTGGTGCTATAGTGCCTTAGTATATTAGAGCTTTGGAGTTCACAATGGCATTAGTAACTACACAACCTTGCGTCAAGGTCATTGGCGCAAATGGGCAAATATCACTGGGCAAGCAGTACGCTGGCCGGCAAGTGCTAGTGGAAGAGCAGGAGCCAGGTGTCTGGCTAGTACGCACCGCAACTATCATTCCAGACAACGAAATCTGGCTGCACCAGCCAAAAGCAGCCGCAGATTTGCAGAATGCCTTGTCTTGGGCGCAAGCCAACACACCCGCCGATAACAATTTAGATATCACGCTGGAAAAGCTTAGTGGCCAAGATTGACCAAGGTGGACTGGTGCGTATTCCGGTTCAAAGCTGCCACCCATTCCAGACGAATGCTGCCACCCATTCCATTTTAAAGCTGCCACTGATTCCGGTTAATGTTGCCACCCTCTGGTGGTGATGTTTTAGCGTTTTTTTGACGCGGGATAACTAAACGATATTCTGCTGCCTCTTTTCATCATTATTAAGAGGAAGTTGATGCCAGCTAATAGGTTATCCATGCGAAAAATAAAAGAAGTGTTGCGCCTGAAATGGGCCAATGATTTGAGCGATCGAAAGATTGCCCAAAGTTGCAATATATCAAGACCGGCAGTGGCGAATTACGTGGAACGTGCCGAGCAAGCCGGGTTATCCTGGCCCTTGCCGGATACGTTAACTGATGCTGAGTTAGAGCGGCTATTGTTTCCTGCACTGCGCAAATCATCAGCCAGAGATCGCGTACCGCCTGACTTGTTAAAGGTTCATCAGGAATTGCAAAAAAAGAATGTCACTCTATTTTTACTGTGGCAGGAATACCGTGAACAACATCCCAAGGGCTATCAATACAGCTGGTTCTGTGACCAGTACCGGAACTGGTTAGGTACACGGGATTTATCGATGCGGCAAACGCATCGCGCTGGCGAGAAGTTGTTTGTTGACTATGCCGGCCAAACCTTGCCCGTGATTGATCCACGTACGGGCGAGATCCGCTCGGCACAGATTTTTGTCGCTGTGCTGGGGGCTTCCAATTACACCTATGCTGAAGCCACCTGGTCGCAATCTTTACCGGACTGGATTGGTTCTCATCAACGCAGCTTCAATTTTTTTGGCGGCTTGTCTGAGCTGGTCGTCCCCGATAACTTGCGCTCGGGCGTCACCAAGGCGCACCGTTATGAGCCTGACCTTAACCCGACTTATCTGGAGATGGCAACTCACTATGGCGTAGCAATTGTCCCGGCTCGCGTCCGAAAACCCAAAGATAAGGCCAAAGCGGAGGTTGGCGTACAAATCGTTGAGCGCTGGATTTTGGCGTCACTGCGCAACCACACCTTCTTTTCGCTCACTGAGCTTAATCAGACGATCCAGCAGTTGGTATTAAAACTTAATCAACGGCCTTTTAAAAAACTGCCTGGGTCACGCAGTGAGCTCTTCCAAAGCCTGGATAAGCCGGCACTTAAAGCCTTACCCCTGACACCGTATGTCTATGCGGAATGGAAGCTGGTGCGTGTGCATATTGACTACCATGTGGACATCGAGGGGCATTACTACTCGGTTCCCTATCGTCTGGTCAAGCAACAACTGGATGCACGCATCACTGAAAACACCATCGAAGTGTTTAATCAGGGTGAGCGTGTTGCCAGTCACCTGCGATCTTGGCTGAAAGGCGGGCATACCACCCTTGCTGCCCATAGACCGGAAGCCCATCAGCACTATGGCGATTGGTCTCCTGAGCGATTTATGAGCTGGGCCGAAAAAATAGGCTCAGCAACCTCTCAGGTCATCACGGTTGTACTCCATGAACGACGCCATCCTGAACAAGGCTATCGAAGCTGCCTGGGTATCCTGCGGCTGGCTAAAACCTACAGTGATGCCCGCCTGGAAGCGGCTTGCACGCGGGCCTTGTTATTGGGTACCTGTCACTATAAAAGCATCGAGTCTATTTTGAAGCACGGGCTAGACAGTAAGCCTGTTGTAGTAGAGGAAGAATCGGCGTTACCACAGCAACACGAGAATGTGCGCGGTTCAGCGTATTACCACTAATAAAAGCCGTGAACTCATCACTCACACGGCATTAAAAACGCTGTTCACTTCCACAGGTTCTATCACAAAAAGACTGTCATAAAGCCTGCTGGAAGTAATCAGTTAACGCAACAACATCAAAAAAAACAGGATAAAGTTCATGCTAAATCATCCCACACTCGATAAACTAAAAACCCTGAAGTTATATGGCATGATCCAGGGGTTACTCAATCAGGTACAACACCCCGCTATTGACCAAATGAGCTTTGAAGAACGCTTAGGTTTATTGGTTGATAGAGAAATGACAGATCGTCTTGACCGGCGCCTTAAAAATCGATTGCTACAGGCCAAACTTAAGCAAAATGCCTGTCTGGAAGATATTAATTATCAGGCCGATAGAGGCCTCGATAAAG
>JAQTMV010000131.1 GCA_028714175.1 Methylococcales bacterium | reverse complement strand
TCACTGTCCAGGTGGCCGTCATTGACGATCAACTGGCTGACGTAAAATCCGGGGGAATCGGCGGTGAAGCCGGGTTGCCCTATGGTTGAATCGATCAGCGTTGCGGAGCTATTGGCCGGTTTGCTGACAAACGACCATTGGTAGGTTAATGGATCATTATCAGGATCGCTCGAGGCTATCCCATCCAGATGGACGAGCGCATTCAGGGCAACGGTCTGATCGATACCCGGATTGGCAATGGGCTTGCTGTTTTCGGTGGTGATGATAACGGTATCGGGATCACTGTCAGTTGCCGCATCGTGGACGATGAGCTGGGCGACATAAACTCCTGGCCCATCCATGGTAAAATTGGGCTTGACGGCAGCAGAATCGTTGAGCGTGGCGATACTGCCGGCCGGTTTGGTCATTAGTGACCAGGTGTAGGTTAATGCATCGCCATCGACATCACTCGAAGCGCTGCCGTCCAGGATTACCAAATCGTTGACATGGCCGCCTTGGTCGTTACCCGCATTGGCAACAGGCCGGGCATTGAGGGTAGTGACCAGGACGATAGCGGCTTCGCTGTCCGTATGACCAGCGTTGACGATCAACTGGACAGAATAGATGCCGGGCTTGTCGACCACAAAGCTGGGATTGACAGCCGTCGAATTGGCCAATGTTGCAAGGCTGTTTGTTGGTTTGTTAGTGATAGTCCATTTAAAGGTTAAAGGATCGTTGTCTGCATCACTTGAACTACTGCCGTCCAATACCGCGGTACTGCCGGCCGTCACGGATTGATCAGGCCCGGCTTTGGCTACCGGCGGACTATTGATCGTATTGATAACAACACTATCGAATTCACTGTGACGGTCTTCCTGCTGCACCCGCATCTGGAGTGTATAAGTGCCGGGTTTATCAGCGATAAAGGTGGGGTTGACGACCGTGGCATTGGAGAGCGTGGCAGTGCTGCCAGTTGGTTTGGAGAGGAAACTCCATTGATAGCTTAACGGCTCATCTTCATCTTCGTTACCGGAACCACTGCCGTCCAGGTCAACAGTGCTGCCGACCACAACGCTTTGATCCGGCCCGGCATTCGCGTTTGGGGCGAATTTCTGGTCGAATTGCCAATGCAGGTCAGACGGATTAAAGACGGTAGCTTCAGTCTTGCGCAGGGTAAACGTGTCACGGCTGGTGACGGAACCTCCAGCAGGAACAGTGCCGAATTTGAGATTGGGATTATTGAGTTTGATGGCTGGATTGAGGCTTTCAGCCTTGGCTTTGACATCAACAGCCGTTACCGTGCCTGAGTTGGTGACGCTTGCCTGGTAGGTGTAGTCGTATTGGGTGTTGTTGGCTTTGCGTTTAGAGATAAGAACGTATTTGCTGAGTTGAAGGGTCGGAGCAGTAGCTGCTCTGGCGATGGTCATCAGACCTGAAAACTTCGGGACGAAGAGTAAGCTACCGATTAGCAATAAGAAAATGAGGCTTACGAGAAAACGCAAATTTTTTACAAGAACATTAAATATAGAGTTTCAAACGGAGGCCATTTAACGCAACATAGTTATTCAGCATCCGTGCTTAAATAATCAAACAATATTCTCCAGCTGTTGTTTTAAACGCAAAGTATTTATATTTCAAATAGTTAAGACCTAACAGAAAGCCAGACTTCTGAAGTATATTAAAATATCATCCTGATTTGGTTAAGAATCTGATATAAACAGCTACAATTGCGCATTGTACTAAAATTTGGCATGAACCCTTTCCCATAAGGAGAAAACATGAAACTTCCGATAACAGGCGGCTGCCTTTGCGGCTCTGTTAGATACGAGATTTCGGCAGAACCAGTCGCCTGTGTGAACTGCCACTGTAGAACGTGTCAAAAAGCGGTTGGAGCCCCCTATCTGGCTGTTATGTTTGTGCCTGCATCTGCTCTTGCAATAAGGGGCAACTATAAGGAATATGCGACTATTGCTGCAAGCGGGAACACGCTGTATCGTGCTTTCTGCCCCGAATGCGGAACTGCGCTGTTCGGTAGAAACAGTCACTTTACTAAAACAAGACCTGTTGCTGCGGCAACCCTTGATGACCCAGCTATCTATAGACCTCAGAAAGATATGTGGATAGTTGATGCCCAGCCTTGGGACACTATGAATCCTGATTTACCTAAATGTAACGGCAATTTTTGGCAGTAGTTTAAGGTAAAGCAACCTGATTAATTTTATCGATTTTATGGAAAACACCTATGCATTCTGAACTTGGCACAATCGAAATACAGCCTGAATCAGCTCACAAGTATTCTGTGATATGGCTTCATGGGTTGGGTGCGGACGGGCACGATTTTGAAAACATTGCTCATGAACTGCATTTAAAGGCAGAACCTGGTATCCATTTTATTTTTCCCAACGCGCCTGTTCAGCCTATCACCATTAATGGCGGAATGGAGATGCGTGCCTGGTATGATATTTTGGAAATGTCAATGGAACACAGGGTGGATATAGCAGGAATTTATCAATCAGCAAAATTGATTGGGCAACTTATTTCTCAGGAAATGGATAAAGGCATCCCGTCTGAACATGTTTTACTTGCCGGATTTTCTCAAGGAGGCGTGATTGCGCTGCATGCAGGGTTAAGATACCCGCATAAACTGGCGGGAATTATCGCGCTGTCAACCTATTTACCGACTCTTGAACAATTAAATACAGAACGCTCTACCGCCAACAATGCCACGCCGGTATTTATGGGTCACGGCATACTGGATTCAATTGTTGCCATTGAATCGGGTAAAGCCGCATTTAATGCGCTTCATACCCTTGGATATAACGTTGAATGGCATGATTATCTAATGGGGCACTCGGTTTGTATTGAAGAATTAGGACATATTTCAATTTTCATTAATAGCATTTTCAGTTAGGACTCGCATTTAAAAAATGCAGCAAACTTATACCGGATCCGCTGTTGGAAAGAGTTTTAAAACAATGCCCTGGAATCCATTAAAAGCCATTTTGAAACAGACATAAAAAAGGGTATGCCGGTTTCGGCATACCCTTTTTCTAAAGTCAAAAATCTAGGCTTTTGTTGCTTCAACTATTTCATTAAACGCTTCAACTTTTGTTTTTCCGGTCTTGACCAGATCAACGCCTGTATCAACAAGCATCTTGCAAAGTCCGGGGGTTTTGTAAACAATCAAACATAAATAACCAACAGTCGGAATCGCAATCAAAGCCCCGATAAAACCATGAATACCTATAATACCCATCAATTTGATAAGCAATGCAATTGCATCCAGCGGCAGTAAAATCATAGCGCCAAAATAGGTTATCACCGTGAATGTAAACACTACAAAAACCACAAACTGAAGCAACCTTACCAACACAACATTAACTTTTTTCATATATTGTAAACCGCTCCCGGCGCCTGGATTGGGAAATATAAGTATCCCCCGCTTTAATTTAAAAAAATATTATACCTTTAATGCCCTCAAAATCATTTATTTTTTACCCGGGTCCAGGTCCTTTTCGAATAAATAACCGGTACAGAATGGAACCAGCAATAAAACCGCCCAAATGAGCCCACCAGGCGACATCAACCGTAGTACCCTCAAAAATGACCGCAGTTGTTGCTTTATACAATTGAAACATGACCCACAAACCCAAAAAACTGATGGCGGGTACATGAATGACAATCGGTAAAAAAAACACTGGCACCCACAGGATAATGCGCTCAAGAGGATACAGAAAAAAATAAGCCGCCAATACACCCGCTATTGCGCCCGAAGCACCAACAACAGGGACAGTAAGGGTTGGATCAAAATACCACTGCAAAAATGTCGCAAAAACTCCGCACACTAAATAAAAAACTAAAAAAGGGAGCCGCCCCATTCTGTCTTCGACATTATCACCAAAAATCCACATAAACAACATATTCACAATCAGATGCAGCCAGCTTGAATGTAAAAACAGGTTGGTCAAAAATGATAAATAGCCATCAAAAGGCAAACCGAAATAGGAATTTGAATAGCGTGCAGGTACCATGCCATAACGATTTATAAACTGATAACTTGACTGATCGGGCATTAACTGCATGGCAATAAAAACGCTAATGCAAACCGCCATTATCCCCCAGGTTACATACGGCTTTGAATAGCATGGCGCAGTATCTCTAATCGGTATCATTGTTCCTGCCTTGTTGTGTGTTGAAAAACATTTAAAATTATCATTCCTCGCCAAGCTTAACAGCTAAAATCCGATTGGCAATGCCAAGGCGATTTCCTGCGAATAATATACCCAAGTGATTTAAATCATAAACCTGCTAACAAAAAGATTATAATGGCAATGAATACTAGCATTTTATTACATGCGTAACCGCAGCAACCCTTCAAGATTCATGCAGCTTGATCCAATAAACAGCCCGTCATCATTTTCAAGTTTATCACTGGCCGAACCACTGCTTCTGGCAGTCAGCAAGCTAGGCTTCAAGCAACCCACACCTGTACAGCAACAGGCCATCCCGCTTGCTTTGGAGCATAAAGACTTACTGGTCAGTGCTGAAACGGGCAGCGGTAAAACTGCCGCATTTCTATTGCCTGCGCTGCATCATCTGCTCACTTTGCCTTCCGGAAAACCCGGCACGCGCGTGTTAATACTCGTACCCACCCGTGAACTGGCGCAACAGATTTTCAGGCAATGCCAGCAATTAGTTGAATTCACTGAGCTTAAAGCAGGCCTGATTACCGGTGGCGATGACTTCAGGCTGCAGCAAAACATGCTCCGTAAAAATACCGAAATTGTGATTGCAACTCCCGGTCGTCTTCTGGAACTGATGGAACAGGACACGCCAAACTTCAGTAATCTTGAAGTCCTGATTCTGGACGAAGCCGATCGTATGCTGGATATGGGTTTCAGTGAAGATGTATTGACTATCGCCAAAAGCTGCAACACACAAAGACAAACCTTGCTGTTTTCCGCCACGCTAACACATTTCGGCGTTATCAAAATGGCTGACAAGGTCCTGCGAGAGCATGAAGTTGTTGCATTGAATACGCTGTACGATGGGCACCGCAATATTGAGCAGCAAATTGTACTGGCAGACGATAATGATCATAAGCAAAAACTGCTGGCCTGGTTGTTACTTAATGAAAAATACGACAGAGCGCTGGTATTCACCAACAGCAGAATTCAAGCGGATACTCTTCGCGGTCCATTGCGTGGGCAAAAACTCCGTGTCGGCGTACTGCATGGCGAAATGGATCAAAAAGACCGCAACCGGATGATGGAATTATACCGCGAGGGTGAGGTTAACATCATGATTGCCACAGACCTTGCAGCCCGCGGGTTGGATATCAAAGGCATCAACCTGGTTATCAATTTTGACGTGCCGAGAAAAGGTATCAATTATATACACCGTATAGGCCGCACCGGCCGGGTCGATGAACTGGGGCTAACAATAGCCCTGGTAAAAAGCACTGAATGGAATTTAATGTCGGGAATCGAGCGTTTTTTGAAGCAGAAATTTAAACGCCGCACTATTAAAGAGTTGCAAGGAAAATATAAAGGCCCCAAAAAACTTAAAGCATCTGGAAAAGCTGCCGGTGTTAAAAAGAAAACAGAGACTGAAAAAGTTACTGCGGAAAAAGTCAAAATACGTCACAGAGACAGGAAAAATATTGGCAAAAGGCGTGTGCCAACCAATAAAGCCTCTTCAGACTAAACAGATGGCTGCTGGTCAAAATCCTGTAATCTGCAGGCATATCAATGGCATACAGTCACCTATAAAAAGTGATGATTCCAAATAATGTCATTTATTTTTACCATGAAGGATTTGAAGATATTACTGTATTGACTTCATGCGTGATATTGAGACGATTCATTAAATAACGCTTTTTAATCCTTGCTTATATATCGACAAATCACTAAATTCTCTTCCCTACATTATCTTCATGTCCTTCATGGTAATAAAAAATGTTATAAATATTGTACTGCATCAGCACTCCGTTTAAATCATCATGGCGCCGGGATGCTATGTTTGTAGAACCGGCTGCTCCGGCGTTTATCTATCCTCGCACCGGCTTCTTTTCAAGCTTTCTTTGTAACGTGCGCCTGTGCATGTTTAAAGCCCGGGCTGCGGCTGAAATATTACCGTCATAGTGCATCAGTACTTTTTGCAAATGTTCCCATTCCAGGCGTTTTACCGATAATGGATTTTCACTGATCAAAACCGATGAGTCGCCTTCATTTTTATTAAGCGCATTAACAATTTCATCCGCATTAGCCGGTTTGGTTAAATAATGTATGGCGCCGAGTTTTATCGCTTCAACTGCTGTTGCAATACTGGCGAAACCGGTCAGCATGACGATTTGAGTATTGTCATCTAAAGAAATCAATTTTTTTACCAGCTCCAGCCCTGATTCATAGCCGATACGTAGATCTATCACCGCATATTCGGGTAGATTTTGTTCAGCAAGAGCGATGCCATCTGCTACATTGGTAGCGACCAGCACATCATAATTTCTTTTTTCTAATGCGGACTTCAACACGTTACAAAAAGTCACATCATCATCCACAAGCAGCAGGCGCGGTTTATCCATTTCATGAGTAGTCATCATTTGTCTCTGTATTTAAAAGGGGTAAGGTGATTTCCACACAGGCGCCACCTGACTCACTGTTGTAGAGGTTAATTTTACCGCCCAGGCGATTAATCGTAGAATAGGTCAGAAATAATCCTACACCCAAGCCATGTTTTTTGCTGACCACAGGGTGCTTACCTGCAAACTCGACTAAATCCGAAGGAAAGCCTGGGCCAAAGTCGCGAATCTTGATAGTTAAAAAACTTAAATCCCATATTGCGTGGAATTCAATGCCCTGTTCTGCCGGGGATGCCTCGGCGGCATTATTTAAAATATTAATTATTGAATGGGTCAGCGTACGTTCGGCTATGATTTTAGCTTCAGGTGCAGCATTGGGATCACACAAGTAGCTCAGTTTTGCCGCAGGCTTGTGCGTGCGCCATTGCTTAATCACATCATCAATATAATCCGCCACAAGTATCACGCTGCCTGATTCAGCCCGCATTTCACCGGCAGAGGCAGACATTACCGACAGTGTTTCCTTGCAACGGTTAATCTGTTGTTGCATGATCAGCATCTTTTCGTACAGATCGGGGTAGCGATGACTCGGGTACTCCTGTTCCAGCTCGTGAGCCACTATGGCAATAGTGCCTAACGGCGTTCCCATGTCGTGAGCCGCACTGGCGGCTAAGGTACCCAATGCTATAACTCGCTCATCTCTTAGCGCATTTTCTCTGGCCTCAGCCAGACTTCGCTCCTGATCCTTGAGTGTTCTGGCCAGCTCAACAACAAAGAATGCGACTAGCCCGGCGCTAAATACAAAACCAAACCACATGCCGAACATGTGCAGACTAAAATAACTTTTGTCATTCATGATATGAGCATGCTGCAACATTTGATAATTCTCCACATTTGAATACAGCAGCGGCCCCGGATTGGGCATATGAGGCTCTATGGACGGCAATGGAACATTAAAAGCGATTAACATCGTATACAGGGATGTAGTTAAAATCACCATATACCATGCATAAGCCTGGGGCAACATAATTGCTGTTATAATAAGGGGTAATAGAAACACCCAGGTGATTGGATTTGATGCACCTCCAGTCAGATACAATAACGCTGCGATGGCAAAGACATCGATGGAAATCTGCGAGAAAATTTCCTGTTCGGTAACCGGTTCATCAGTCTCCAGGCGTATTAAAGTATAGATATTGAGCGTGCCTGTCGCTAACACCACTAACCAGAGCTGCTGCTCCGGCAAATCAATATTAAGACCATATATAGATAAAATGATAAGCATTCCCTCACTGCCTATCATCAGGTTTCTGAGAACAAATAACCACTTCAAGTTTTGTTTGGCGGAAATTTCTGACTTAGGTGAGACGTGTGAAAGCATTTTTATTAATTACTGTATGTAAGGGACAAAATACTTAAGATTAAGGGGAATGATTTTTTACCTTTCGCCTTTACCTTAAATGCTTGTATGTAATTTGCGACATTTTTGTATGTAACCTGCGACAATTTGCCACATTTTTATTTGCAATAGCTGTTGCTATTATTAAGCTGACTTCAAAGCTCTTTTGGGCTTTAAAGCTGAAAGTTGCGTTATATCACTCCTAATATTAGCCTTGAGGCGGTTTTTTTAACCGCCTTTTTTTTGTTACTGTAAAACTCTAATCGAAAGCTATCCCTAGCCCGCCCAAACCACAATAACCCCTAGGTTCTTTGGCAAGATATTGCTGATGATAATCTTCGGCATAATAAAATGCGCCTGCCGGCATAATCTCGGTCGTTATCTTATTACTGCCAGCTTCAGTGAGCCGATGCTGGTAGTGTTGTTTTGATTTGAGCGCTTCATCGAGTTGTTCCCGGGTGTAAGTATAAATACCGGAACGGTATTGCGTTCCAATATCGTTTCCTTGTCTCATGCCCTGAGTGGGATTATGCGAGGTCCAGAACAGCCGGAGCAACTCGCTGTATGATGTTAATGCGGGATCAAAAATAACTCTTACAACTTCATTATGTCCGGTTAAACCGGTGCAGACTTCATCGTAAGTAGGATTGGGCGTGTAGCCGCCGCTGTAGCCGACGGCAGTACTGAACACGCCGGGTTGTTGCCAGAATTTTCGCTCAGCCCCCCAAAAGCAGCCCAGGCCAAACAACGCCTGTCGCAGATTGGCTGGAAACGGCGGCACAATCGGGTTGCCCGTTATGAAATGTTTATTGGTAATGGGCATGACAGTTTCTCTGCCCGGTAATGCTTCAGCAGGGCTCGGCAAAATGAGCTTTTTTGATGATAAAATCATGGCTTATAATATTTTTGTCAAAGAAATTCAGATATTAGTCACATTAAGTTTACTAGTGCAGCACCTATTTTGTATTGACGATTAGGCTCTCAATGACATTTATAAATATCAATATATTACAAAAGCATCAATATAACTAACGAAAATAGGTGCTGCACTAGGATTCCGCCATTATAACAAAGCATATACACACATGGGAGCGTCATGACAGGGCAAGATTTATTACATCGTTTTTTATTGAAGAGTCAGAATATTACTTCAAATAGCAAGGCATAAAAAACTTGCTGATTTTTCAAATAAAATGATAGCATCCAAAACGAATTACATGCCGGCTAAGCATGTAATTTACACTTGGGCAGGCATCCAAATTAATTGTTGGGTGTATCTGACTTATTTACTTACTCAAAGGCAGGAGAATAAATATGAAACAATATGGTGCTGAGTTTTTTGGAACATTTTGGCTGGTTCTTGGGGGTTGCGGTAGCGCAGTTTTATCAGCAGCATTTCCTGATGTTGGTATAGGCTTGCTGGGCGTGGCTTTTGCCTTCGGTCTAACTGTTTTGACCATGGCTTATGCGATAGGCCACGTTTCCGGTTGTCACCTGAACCCGGCAGTATCCATCGGGCTTTGGGCGGGCGGCCGTTTTCCAGCAAACAAACTGCTATCTTATATTATTGCTCAATGTTTGGGCGCGATTGTTGCCGGCGGGGTTTTATATCTTATTGTTAGCGGCAAAGCGGATTTTACCACTATCGGTGGTTTTGCTTCCAATGGCTATGGCGAGCATTCGCCTGGTGGATATTCTTTGTTAGCGGCACTGGTGACAGAAATTGTCATGACCATGATGTTTCTGTTCATCATCTTATCGGTTACCCACAAAAACGCTCCAAGTGGCTTTGCTGGGCTTGCCATTGGCCTGTGTCTGACCCTGATTCATTTAATCTCCATCCCTGTCACCAATACGTCAGTCAACCCTGCAAGAAGCCTTGGCGTTGCAATTTATGTTGGAGACTGGGCATTAGCTCAGCTTTGGCTCTTTTGGGTTGCCCCCATTGCCGGCGCTTTGCTTGGCGCTTTGATCTATCGTTTTATAGGCAGTAGCGACGATTAAAGGTTTATAACCTCACAACAATGTGGAGGCTGGTGCGGCACCCCGTGTTGTACTTCCGATCAGGTTAACAATGATATAGAGTTACATATCACCAGGACTATCTAAAATCGGTGTTGCGCTAGTCTGCTTGCAATGGAACTGCCTCTACCACCTACCTTAATAGCGGCTAAACTTGGTAATGTGCATAATATATTTTATGCACATTATTGAGCTGAGACTCTTCAGTAATCAGCAAAAATGTAATTAAAAAGTCGAAACACGGCTAAATATCATTGATAATGCCCTATTTTTTGAACCAAAGTTCTGGATATTCACATCCGTCATGAAGCTGGAAAAAATCAAACTTTCGGGTTTTAAGTCCTTTGTTGATCAAACGGTAATTCCTATTACCGGCAATTTGACCGCCATCGTCGGACCCAATGGTTGCGGTAAATCCAATATTATTGATGCAGTGCGCTGGGTAATGGGCGAAAGTTCAGCCAAGCATCTGCGCGGCGGCAATATGGCTGACGTGATATTTAATGGCTCCTCAGGACGTAAACCGGTCAGCACCGCTTCGGTAGAGCTGGTTTTTGATAATTCCGAAGGCAAGCTGGGCGGCGAATATGCGCAATACAATTCCATAGCCATCAAAAGGCAGGTAAGCCGTGACGGCCAATCCCTGTTTTTACTGAATGGCTCGCGTTGCCGGCGCAAGGATATTACCGACCTGTTTTTGGGTACCGGTTTGGGCTCAAGAAGTTATGCCATTATTGAGCAAGGCACTATATCGCGTATGGTTGAAGCCAAGCCTGAAGAGCTGAGAGTTCATATCGAGGAAGCGGCGGGTATTTCCAAATACAAGGAACGGCGCAGTGAAACCGAAACCCGAATGAAGCATACGCGGGAAAATCTGGAACGGCTCGATGATTTGCGCGAGGAAGTTGACAAGCAACTTAAACATTTGCAAAAACAGGCGGAAAAAGCGGAAAAATATACCGAGCTGAAAAAGCAGGAGCGCCAGTTTAAACTGGAGTTGCTGGCGATGCGCTGGAACACTTATCATCAAGCGGCAAAACAGTTGGAAACAAGACTCCAGGATGTAGCTGCCGAGCATAACCGCTTGTTTGTGGAATTACGTGATATTGATAGCGCTATCGCAGCAAAACGCGCTGAACATAAAACCCAGCAACAGCAATTACATAGAGCTCAGGGTGATTATTACACAATCGTTGCTGAAGTCAGCAGTCTTGAACAAGCGATCAAACATCATGAAGCGAGTCATGAAGAAACCTTGCTTGAAATCAACCGTACCCGGCTCCAGACTGAGCAGTCCTTAAGACAGCTTGAGGCGGATTTACAAGCCCTGGAGGAGATAAAACAGGCATTGCTGGAGACGCAAGAAAACTTCCATTTTGCCCAGGAAAGACAGGATGAGATTTTGCAGCTACAGCAGGATACCCTGCAGCAACGAAGTTCGTGGCAGGCTGAATGGGAAGCGTATCGGACGATGAGTTCAAAATATAAGGAACAGGCCGAAGTGCACAGAGTAAAAGCGATACAATTGGAGAACCAGAGTCGTCAATTACAAATCCGCATGGATAAATTACACACCGAGCGCGACGAACTTTCCTCCAGCCAATTACAAACTGATATCGAGACACTGGATGCCGACATTGAAATCATAGGCTTTCAGCGTGACAGCCATCAAGCCCGGCTGGAACAGTTGCATCATCAGATACGCGAGCAGCGCCAACAGGTAAAACAGCTCCATGACACCCTGCATACACGCCGTTCTGAAAGCCATGGCATAAAAGGTAAGATGACCTCGCTGGAATTGTTGCAGCAACATGCGATGGGTAAAGATAACAAAATCTTAAGTACCTGGCTGGGGTCCATGAATTTGGACGAAAACCCACGCCTGGCTGAATTTCTGGAGGTGGAGGCAGGCTGGGAAACGGCAGTTGAAACGGCACTAGGTAATTATTTAGAAGCGATTTGTGTGGCGAGTGCCGAGCAAATTATTCCAGGCTTGAATAGCTTGTCTAATGAATCACTCACCCTGTTTGAAACCAGAGCCCAAACGGCTACGGAATGCCCCGCCACGGATAAACAAACGATAGCCCGACCTGCGTTACTGGATAAAATCAATGCGCCCTGGGATTTAAGCGCGTTATTGAGCGGTGTTTATTGCGCCGATGATAACGAAACAGCCAGGGCTTTAGCAGCTCAGACAAAACCGTATGAGTCGGTTATTACCCAGGATGGCACCTGGTTTGGGCCGGGTTGGTTAAAAATAAGCCATACCAAAGACAGCAAAATGGGGGTATTACAGCGTGAGAAAGAATTGCGCCAGTTAAAACATCGGCAGGAACAATTACATGATGAAATTGCTGTCTTCGAAGACCAATTGGGAACCACGGAAACCGAGTTAAAAGAAGCCGAAATTTTGCGCGAGTCGATTCAGCATCAGGATAACAAACTGGGCTCCGAGTTATCCCTTAAGAGTGCTGAATTCAGCGCGTATTCTGCCCGCTGGGAACATCAGCAGCGTCGTCTGGAGCAAATTGCTAATGATCTTGAAGAAATCATTCGCGAAACGTGTGAAAATGCCGAGATTATTGCCGAGTGCAGATTGTTGCAGGAAGAAGCTGAAGATGTTTTGGCGCAGCAGGAGCAAAACAGGCAACGTCTGGAAACTGTCAATCAGCTTTTGCAGGCACAGCAAGATAATACCGAACAGGCCGTTAATGAAGCGAGACAACAGGTGTACAGCTTAAAGGCGAAGATTGAGTCGCTACGCTCTTCCGAAGTTTCAACCAGCAAACAGATTGATCGCCTGCAAACCCAGCATCAACAATCGACTGAACGCATTACTGATCTGGAGAAAAAACTGCAACAAACCCTGACACCGCTGGCTGTGGAAAAACAACTATTGGAGCAGCGAACACTGGACAAGAATCAACTCGAAGCGACGTTAAAAACACAACGCCAGTTGCAGGAAGCTATCGAAGCGGACATAACGCAGTTGTCTGAACATCATACTCGCGCGCAAAGGGCATTGGACAAACAAAAAGAAGCACTGGATACTCTTCGTTTTGAATTGCAGGAAAGCAACGTCCGCCAGCAGACTATCAATGAACAGCTTAAAGAAATCGATGCCGATGCCGAGCAAGTATTGAAAATGCTGCCCGAGGAGGCCGAAGAACTGCGTTGGAAAAATAGAGTAGACGATTTATCGGCTCAAATTGAACGCCTGGGCACGATTAACCTGACCGCCATAGAAGAATACAAGTCGCAATCGGAGCGCATGAACTTTCTTAATGAACAACATGCCGACCTGATTGAAGCCTTGCAAATACTGAATCAGGCGATTAGTAAAATTGATAAAGAAAGTAGGCTGCGTTTTAAGGAAACATTCGATAAAATAAACGGCGGATTACAGGAGAAATTTCCAAAACTATTTGGCGGCGGGCAGGCCTATCTGGAATTGACCGAGCAAGACTTGCTGGAATCGGGCGTAAATATTATCGCCAGACCGCCCGGCAAGCGAAATAGCTCGATTCATTTGTTGTCAGGTGGAGAAAAAGCATTAACGGCGGTAGCGCTGGTGTTTTCAATTTTTGAACTCAATCCTGCACCCTTTTGCCTGCTGGATGAGGTCGATGCACCTCTGGATGATGCAAATGTCGGGCGATTTTCAAAAATGGTGGAAGAAATGTCGGCATCAGTGCAGTTTTTATATATTTCACATAATAAGGTTACAATGGAAATTGCAAAACAGTTGGCAGGGGTTACGATGAAAGAACCGGGCGTGTCCCGAATGGTCGCAGTTGATATTGAAGAAGCAGTGAGTCTGGCGGAAATCTAATGGATAAAGAACTATTAAGAATTGTAATTATTGCTACCGGTTTGATTATCATCATGGGCATGTTGGGATGGAGTTATTTAAAAAATAAAAAAGCACAAGAAGCCCTGGATTTTTATGATGATCAGGAATCCGGAAGCCCGCCTGATAACTCGTTAAATATCGATGATGAGGGTGATCTTGAAATAGATATTGAAACATCGGAGACTGCAGATCATCACTATTATGACCAGGATGACGCAGCTTTTGAACCTGAAGCTGATGACGTTGAGCCGCCGCCGCGCACTGCCGCTCCGGAGATTATTCAGTTCAGTCTTGTCGCTAAATCAGACGAAGGTTTTAATGGTATTGATTTGATTAATGCCTTTGGGATAGTTGGACTTGAATACGGCAACCTGAAAATATTTGAACGGCTGGACGCTAATCGGCTGGTAGATTTTGGTGTCGCCTGCATGGTTGAGCCCGGCACTTTTCCGAATACCAATTTAGACACGTTTTATTGCCCGGGGCTTGTGTTTTTCATGCAGCCTGGCGCACTGGATGACCCGCAAGCAGTTTTTGATGACTACATAGAAACGATTCAATTGTTGGCTGTTGAATTGGATGGCATTATCCGGGATCATAAC
>JAQTMV010000130.1 GCA_028714175.1 Methylococcales bacterium | reverse complement strand
GTAGACCATGATCCTGAATGTCGCTGGTCACATTAGCGAACTGCGGTTGTCTGGAAAGCTGCTCTACGAGCAGTGCTGTCCAGCGGCTCAACTCCTCACGATCGGCTGATTCCAACGTAAATTGGTACTGGCTGCGGCTGACACGGTTTTCAATCGTGAGGTCTTGCACCGGCTGGAGGAACAATGTGATGCCTTGTACCTGATCAAGCCTGGGTTGCAGTCGATGGATAAATTCCGTGACGTTGATGCCGCGCTCAGCCAGTGGTTTTAGCGTGATCATCAAGCGTCCGGTATTAAGCGTCGCATTGATGCCGTCTACGCCGATAAAGGAAGAAATACTTTCGACTGCAGGGTCTTCAAGGATAACTTTTCCCAAGGCTTGCTGCCGCTCGGACATGGCCGCAAAGGAAATGGACTGCGGGGCTTCGGAGATACCCTGAATAACGCCGGTATCCTGGATTGGAAAGAAACCTTTGGGTACGGCGATGTACAGCAACACGGTCAGCGCCAGCGTTATCATTGCGACCAGCAGTGTTGCTGCCTGATGTTCCAGAACCCGGTCAAGCATCCTGGCGTAGCCTGTGGTGAGTCTATTGAAAAATCGTCCGCTGGAGAGATAAAACCGGCCTTTTGGCTCTTCTGAGAGTGGATGCAGCATTTTCGCGCACATCATCGGCGTAAGAGTCAAAGATATGACGGCGGATATCAGAATTGCCACTGCCAGCGTAATAGCAAATTCGCGGAACAGGCGTCCGACCACGTCCCCCATGAACAGTAAAGGGATCAGGACTGCAACCAGGGAAAAGGTCAACGATATAATGGTGAATGCGATTTGCTCGGAACCCTTGAGAGCCGCGTTCACAGGTGATTCCCCCTGTTCGATGTAGCGGGTAATATTTTCGATAACGACGATGGCATCGTCAACCACGAAGCCTGTGGCTATCGTTAGCGCCATCAGGGTCAGGTTATTGATGCTGAACCCGGCCAGATACATTACCGCGAAGGTGCCGATTAAAGACAGCGGAACAACAATGCCCGGGATGGCGGTCGCAAAAGCGTTGCGCAGAAACAGGAAAATAACCAGCACGACGAGAGCCAGCGCGAGCAGGAGTTCGATTTGTACGTCTCGCACCGAGGCGCGGATCGTCGTCGTGCGGTCAGTCAACTGCATAACGTCAAGGCCGCTTGGCAGCGCTTCCTGCAATTGGGGCAGAAGTTGCTTGATGCGATTTACCACCTCGATAACGTTGGTGCCAGGCTGACGCTGAATGTTGACAATAACTGCCGATGTCCCATTCGCCCAGGCCGCCAGTCTGACGTTTTCAGCGTCGTCGCAGGCATCGGCGACATCCGATAAGTGCACCGGCCTGCCGTTACGGTAAGCAACGATAAGAGCTTCATACTCTGCAGCTGTCCGGAGCTGATCATTGGCATCGATGATAGCCGCCCGGGTCGATCCATCGAACATACCCTTGGGCTGATTGACGTTGGCAGCGGCTATCACCATGCGCAGATCTTCCAGACCTAAGCCGTATGCCGCCATTGCCGCAGGATTGGCCTGGATGCGCACGGCCGGCCTTTGACCGCCGCTGATCGTGACCAGACCCACTCCTGACAATTGCGAAAGTTTTTGTGCCAGGCGGGTATCCACCAGGTCCTCGACTTTGGGTAAAGGTAGCGTCTTCGAGCTGACGGCGAGTGTCAGGATCGGTGCATCGGCGGGGTTAATTTTGCTGTAGATCGGCGGCATCGGCAGATCGGCAGGCAGGAAATTGTTGGCGGCGTTGATGGCCGCCTGTACTTCCTGTTCGGCAATATCGAGACTTAGATTCAGGTTGAACTGAAGCGTGATCACCGATGCGCCGCCGGAGCTTGAAGAAGACATCTGGTTTAAACCGGGCAACTGGCCGAGTTGCCGCTCAAGTGGCGCGGTGATCAAGGAGGTCATGACATCCTGGCTTGCGCCGGGATAGAGTGTAGCCACCTGAATCGTTGGGTAGTCGATCTGAGGCAGGGCAGAAATCGGCAGTTCACGATAGGCTACTATTCCGACCAGCAGCAGCGCCAGCATTAACAATGACGTGGCAACCGGACGCAGGATGAATAAGCGCGAGGGATTCATCGGTGGGGCATCCCGGCCCAAGGAAAGACCATTTGAACTGGAAGAATGATCACTCTGGATTACCACTCCTTTGATCCTTGTCCTGTTGGGTTTTTTTGCCGAAGAGGGAAGATGTCTCGTCAGAAGAGAGCACAGGTTCGCGAGTGATAAGTTTAACCTTCATACTTTCACGCAGCTTGTCGGCGCCATCGACGACGACCCATTCAGTTGGCTGAAGGCCTTCCAGTACCGCAGTCTTTTCACCCTCGGTCGGCCCTAAAGTCAACGGCCGCACGCTCACCGTCTGATCTTTCTTCACAACATAAACAAAAGTGCCGATAACTCCCCGTTGAATGGCGGCTGTAGGTATGATTGTTACCGAGTGCAGCGTGTCCATTTTCATCTTGACATTAACAAACTGGTTTGAAAACAAAGCGCCGTCTTCATTAGCAAACTGACCTTTGAGCTTGACGGTCCCCGTGTTTATATCAATCTGGTTGTCTACCGCCAATAGCTGCCCCTCGGCAAGCTTAATCTTGCCGCTGCGGTCATAGGCTTCAATTGGCAGGCTCTCACCTGAATGAAACTGTTTCATAACAGCCTGTAAGTTATCCTCAGGCAAGGTAAACACGACTGCGATGGGTTGAATTTGCGTGATGACAGCGAGTCCGTTGGCATCGGAAGCATGCACGATATTGCCCTGATCGACCAGGCGTAACCCCAGGCGCCCCGTGATTGGCGCCGTGATTCGTGCATAGCTCAACTGGAGTTTGGCATCTGCAACCAGGCCACGATCCATTGCTACGGTTCCCTTATATTGTTTTACCAGAGATTCCTGGGTAATAGTCTGCTGAGCCGCTATGGAATCCTGCTCCAACAGTGTCTTGTAGCGAACAAGATCAGCCTCGGCATTATTCAAGAGTGCTGTATCGCGGAGCAACTGTCCTTCGGCCTGCATAAGTTGTGCCTGGAAGGCGCGGGGGTCGATTTCAGCGAGAAGCTCACCTGCATGGACCATTTGGCCTTCCTTGAAGGCGACACGGATAAGTTCGCCGTCAACGCGTGATCTCACGGTGACCGTGCGCAGCGGCGTGACTGTTCCCAAACCGGTCAGATAAACGGGAAAATCGCCCTGCGTAGCGGCAACAGCAGCAACTGCAATATCGGGATCGGTGAATTGATCCGATTTTTTATAATCTTCTTCCGGTAGAACACTGATAAGCTTGACAAGATAGGCTGCCACTGCAATCAGCAGAGCTATTGCCATCCATTTTTGCCAGCGAAATTTCCCTTTCGTTTCTTCTTTGTTTTCTCCCAGCTTCATCAGCAATCCAGTTTCACGCTTTATTAATTAATTTAGAATTGCATTATCCTGAAAACCACAGTCCACTTCAAAGAAACAGAGACTGCAGAAGGAAATCATCGGGATGGAAGGTTAAGTAGGGCACGCTGTGCGTACCTTTTCGTCGGTTAATGGTTACGCGCAGCGCACCCTACTTGGCTGTGCGCAGTGTACTACCTGGTTGATGCTTTATTACGTTATTTGGAGATTCTAAATAACGCCTCATTTCATCCGTATCTGTAATCCCGCGCTGCAAAAAAACACCTGATTACAATATTGCCCCATGATTTGAGCCGCTTTACCTGATAAATCAACAAACTGCCTGGCTAAGCGGTTATCGGCTATCACACCCAGTCCAACTTCATTGAGTATCAAAACCATATCTGAAGGTAACTGCATCACTGCTTCCAGTTCCTGCAAAATATCGGCTTCGGGAATTTGGTGATAAAGCAGGTTGTTCAGCCACATTGATACGCATTCAATCAAGACTGGACCCGGGCACTTTTCCAGGGCTTCAAGCAGCTTAACGGGTTCTTCAAGGATAATAAAAAAATCCTGACGGCGTTGTTGATGGATGTATATGCGGGCTTGCATTTCATCATCAAAAAATTCGGTAGTTGCCAGATAGTAAGGTTTATTTGTACCCGCTTGCTCTAAAATACAGGTTTCCGCCAACCGTGATTTTCCGCTTTTTACGCCGCCTATGAATAGAGTTTTCATGTCAGCACTATTCCTGCCGCCAATAGACTTAAAACAATCAGATTAATACCCGTTTTCATTGCCAATGCTTGCGCCAGCGTAGTGCGGTTAACCGGATTAACCGGTAAGCCCAATGCCGGTTTATGTTTACAGGAAAATTCACCAAACATCATATCGGCAAGATACGCCAAAGCCGCCGGTTCAAACGCCATCAGTCTGGCTGCAATGCTTGCAAAATAGCGGCAGTGTCGAGGTTTTCCGCCACCATACTGGTAAAGCTGTAGATTTGCGCTTCACGATAGTGTTCATAGTCATAACCCTGATAGTGGGGATTAATGGCTTTAAAATAATCGCTGCGGAAAGCATCATCATCAAAAACGCCATGCACATGCGCACCGGTAAAACGCCCGCCTTGATAATACAGAGGATACTTGTCCATGCGTCCGCTATGGATTTCATAGCCTTTGATGGCGGTGTATGAAAACAGTTGATAATAGCCGCGCTGGAGAATTTTCGGGCTTTGATAGACGACAATATCATCAATAAAACTTAAGCCCGTTTCAACAATGGCTGTGTCGTGCTCCAGCATATCGGGATCGTGCAAACTTTGGCAGAGCATTTGAAAACCGCCGCAGAGTCCGAAAACCGGCTTATTAAACTGCTGAAGTTCTTTAAACAGACCCTGTTTTTTCAGCCATTGCAGATCGCGGATCACAGTTTTACTGCCGGGTAACAATACCAGGTCAAAGCTATTCAGCGGACGGTATGCATGGATCAATTCAACATAAAGCTCAGGATCCGCCATCAGCACATCGAGATCGTTATAATTGCTCAAGCCGGGATAGGCGATAACGGCAATGCGGATTTTGACATCCTCCAGGCGCTGTTGATAATTTTGCAGGGACTGGGAATCTTCCATATCGATATTCAAAGGCTGAAAAGGCAGTACACCCAACACTGGCACGCCGAATCGCTCCCTGATAATTTTTTCGCCATCATCGAAAAAAAACCGGTCGCCGCGAAATTTATTGATTACCACACCAATCATATTGCTGCGCATGACAGGATCCATCAGCGCCAAAGTGCCGTAAATTGACGCAAAAACACCTCCTCGTTCGATGTCCGCGACTAAAATATTTTTGGTATTGAAGGTATTGGCGACAAAGGTATTGGAGAGGTCTTTGGATAAAAGATTTAATTCGACTGGTGATCCCGCGCCTTCAGCAATCACCAGATCATAATCTTGCTGCAAGCGGGAAAATGCCTGCTGTACATGCTGTTTTAACTGATCAATCTCATCATAATAAGCAGCTATGGGCAGTGTTTTATGAACCAGTCCATTGACAATCACTTGCACCGAACTATTACCGTGTGACTTGAGCAATACCGGATTGAACAAATAACTCGACTCTATTCTTGCTGCCTCCGCCTGTAAATATTGCGCTCTGGAAATCTCGCGGCCTTCCTGGGTGACCGCTGAATTATTGGAGACATTTTGCGCCTTAAAGGGCGCAACCTTTAAGTCCTGGTCGGCAAAAAGCCGGCACAAGGCCATTACCAGCGTGGTCTTTCCTGCATCTGAACTGGTACCAAAAACGGCTAATGGTTTCATTTGTAATATCTTCCGGGATGTAATAACTATTGATGCGGGGCAGATTCAGTCGCCCATTGTCTTTTCAAAGGCATAAATATTCGCAATCAACCTTTAATGACAGTGCATTTAAACAGTATGCAAGTTGATCTATGTCCTGCCTGTTTTTTATGGAGCCGATAGGCTCTGCGAACTGATAAATATTGCCGCCGTGTTTCATTTATTGAGGTAGTTGATATAAGTGTAATTATCGAGATGCTGAAATTTATGCACAGAACCCGGGTCAATACGAAACTGAAACGCATTGGCGGGTGGCAGCGTTAAAATATGCGCCAACAGAGCGCGAATAACGCCTGCATGGGTTATGATCAGAACTTGTTTCGCTTCACGGCCCAATAAATCCTGCCAAAAAAAAACTGCGCGTCGACATAAGTCAGTGAAACTTTCACCGTTAGGCGGCGCTGCCTGTACAAAATTGTTTGTCCACTGTTTTAAAATACCGGCCTCAATAGCGTCAAAGCGCAATCCTTCCCAGTCGCCAAAATCAAGTTCAAGTAAACGGGCATCGGTCACCACAGTGCTTGAAAATCTTTCAGCCAATTGTACACAGCGTGTTAATGGACTGCTGAAAACCAGACTTTCCTGCTTGAATTCCGGCAATTTCTGTTGCAGTTGACGTGCTTCTTCGAGAAAGCTATCAGCCAACGCGACATTACTTTGGCCATAACAAAGACCCAGTTCTGTAGCTGTTTTGGTGTGCCGAATTAAATAAATGTCCATATAGCGCTGACACTTAAATAAAAAACAGTTTCTGCAATTTGCTGGCTTGCACCCAGGCAATCGCCCGTATAACCACCGATATGGTGGTGAAAATAATGACCTAAATAAAAATTAACGACCAGCACTGGAATAATTGCCGAAACACATAAAACGGGTAACAGCATCAACGGTAATAACGCTATGACGGCAGCAAAAGTTAATTCTCCATGCTTTGGTTTATAGACTGCGCCTTGGGATTTGCTGTCATAAGTACGCGCGTAATTATAATGATACATCAGCAACAACGGCGGCAACCGGCTAATACTGTGTCCAGCCAATAATACCAAAGGCACGGCGGCGGCAAACATACCATCAAGCAAGCTGATCTTCAACAAAAAAATCAGCAATAAACCGAGAAATCCGTAAACGCCGATATAGGAATCCTTCATTATTTCCATAATACGCTGTTTCCCCCAACCGCCGCCAAAACCGTCGCAAACGTCAGCAAAACCGTCCTCATGGAACGCACCGGTAAGAAAAATGCCAATAATTAAAGCCAATATCACCGCAGTAGTTTGAGTCCACAAGAAGTCAGCCAGATAAAAACTTGCCGCCGTGATGCCACCGACCAGCCAGCCGACCAGCGGCAAATAAAGAACAGCTTGAGGTAGTTTCGTGTAATCCTGTGATTGTGGGCCAGGCAAACGGGTATAAAAACTGAGGGCCAGCAGAAATAGTTTTAGTTGGGGCATTTTTATTTTGTATCAAATTGTTTTGTCCCTGGAAGTACTTGCAAAAGCTCCTGGTAATTACCCTTCAACAGGGCTCTCCTGAGTTTATCGAAGGATTCAGGGCGAATAGTGGTTGTGTGGAATTTATTCACTTTTTTCCGTTCGTGGTGAGCCTGTCGAACCAAATACTTCCTTTTTGCAAATGCTTCTCTTGTACTGAAATTTGAGAAAACAGTATAAATATCTGTAAGAACTTAATCAGCCGGATTTCATCCTTCTGCAAGGACATATAGATTTAATGTAATAGGATAACCTTTTGCTTATGAGTTATCATTGTTGGCAGCAAATAAAAAATAAAAATTGACATTAATATGATAATGCTTATAATGCACGCTGGCTTGAAAATCTGATTTACCCTCTGCTTACCTTTTCGATGTTTCTCCTTAGTAGTAGCTCGTTCTTGTTTCATTAAGTAATTTCTAAATTTCATTGCTTTACCCGCCTTAAAGGCTTTATTACTTAATATTTATTACAGGACTCATTATGTCTACAATCACTACTGGCACCGTTAAATGGTTTAATTCTGACAAAGGCTTCGGCTTTATCGAGCAGAAATCAGGCCCCGATGTTTTCGTACACTTTCAAAGCATCAATAACTCAGGTGGCTACAAATCCCTGGATGAAGGCCAAAAGGTACAGTTCAGCGTAACACAAGGCCCAAAAGGCCCGCAAGCTGCAAATGTAAGCGTCATTATCTAAGTTGTTACTCACAAGCTGCAGGGCTATTTGCACTGCAGCTTGCTTTAAAAATCAAATAAGATTCACGATAAAGATAGTCAGCTAATTATTTATGCTAGCTATTGAACTTTATTATTAAGACTATATCTTATAAGTTGTAAACCACACGGGGGCGACATGGCTTCGACGTGGGTTGCGAAACCTTAAGTGCATGCCGAGGACTGTACACCTCGTAAAATCTACAGACAAAAAGTATTCGCAAATGACGAAAACTACTCAATGGCTTTAGCTGCTTAAACACAGCACCATTCCTTTGACCATCTGTGCTTATGCGGGTGGAGTTCAGTTCGCTGAACGCTCAGAGGTCATTTACATAAGATCGCGCTGAAATCTGTCCGGTGTGGATGCGCTAAAACCTTACGGAATCGCTGATGATTTTCTTGGCTCGACGGGTAGTCATTAGCTAAATCAAAAGAGCGAGATAAGCATGTAGACCTTATGGCGGAGTACTTGCGGACGGGGGTTCAATTCCCCCCGCCTCCACCAAATTTAAAGTTGCAAAAACATGTTTTTGCACTTCAATTAACCCCGCTGGACGTAGTGTCCAGCGGGGTTTTTCTTTTTCCATTGCGGGCCTTGCATACGGCTGCAACGCCCGATTCCCAATTGTTCCACCCTTATCATACTCTGTTTTCTCTAGTTCTTGCGAACGCCTGTAGCGCCAAATCTCAAAGTGACTCCCTTTTATATCAAAACTTGCTCACTATAACCTGAAAGTCCGGATAGGCTACCATGCCTATGATGCACCAAAGAAGATACATCCGGAAACCGGGTGAGAAGTCGTGCCAATTTCCTGAATGTCCACAATCGACCCATAAGCTGCCCTTGAGTTTTCACAAAAAGCAGTCATCCAACGTCACCATCAAAACTGCAATGAAAAATCACGATAAAAACTTGAAGGCAAGAATGATTATTAAATGGCTTGCAGTGTTGAATGATAGTTTTTTATCTTTTTTTGAGATAAACATGATCGTACAACGTATCAAAAAAGTAATGGTTCTCCTGTAGCTTTTATTCGGGATAAAAGCAATGGTGATCAGTGTATCCAAAAAATGAATGGTTCTGTTCTGGGCTGGTACCGACCATCATCGTCGGGTGGAAGAACCACTGATCCAAATGGAAGGGTGCTTGCTCGGGGTAATGTACTTTCATCGTTGGTTGCCGATTTGTTGTGAACTAGGGGGTAACAAGTCTGGGCTATCTTTGCCCTGAGTAAGTCCGTTGTTATTGATGTTAAAAAAATGAATTTCGCGAATAATAATAAGACTGTTTGCCAGCATTAAGTAGTCAATAAACTGATAACGCAGGGAATGCTTCAAGGGTAGCCTCGCTGCCCTTATTTTTTTTACTCAATTAATTTGCTCAACACGGACCCTATACTTGAGCCCCATGCTCAAGCTATATGATTTTACAGGTTAAGTAAAAATATTTTTTACTTCCTTTAAGTCAGAATCAATTGCGCCTTATTTAAACATGCATTGATCCACTTAACTTTAGGTTCTTTTTCATTTCATTCAGTACCCCAGAAAAATTGCCGTCAAATATTGATTCAATCTGATCACTGGAACCAATTATAATTCGATAGACAGGATTAGCAACAATATCATCTTTACTGAAATCCTTACGATTACTGAGATTGGTTACAATAACATCTTTCATTTTTGCCAATGTCTGCAATTGCTTGTCGTTAAAATTATTTTCAGATTGTATAAACGCCTGAAACCCCTGTTCAAAGCGTTCTTTCGGTGTTGGTATCGGCTTAATATCAGAGCCATGAAGAAAAAATTCCCAATTGGAGCCGTCGGGGTAATCGTAAATTTTTTGTAACTGTCCTTCATCCAAATAAATATCGGGCTTTCGTAGCCAGTCGTCGATTATATCCAACTCGTTTTCATCGGGCTGATAATCAGGATTTTCTTTGGCCTTTTCCTGAAGGGCTTTAACATCTTCGTTAGCAGTATTTCTGGCTTCCTGTTCAAAAATTTTCCGGGCTTCTTCTATAGGGATATTATCCTTAATGCTGATTTCATCGCCATGAATATACACGCGTTCTATAAAGGCTGACGGGTCGGCATTATCAATAATGAAATATTCGCCTTTAGGTCCGCCAGCAACGCATCCAGCGCCGCCGTCATTAGTTCCTACTACTTTCTCATTCGGCTTGGTCGTCCCTTTACGATTGTCATCCATGCGTTTGCATAAACCTACAAAATCCAATATCAGGAAGCTAAACTTGCCTGTTTTAGGATCAAGACGCGCTCCTCTCCCGACCATTTGAATGTACTTGCCCACCGCCGCAGTCAATGCAGCAAAGCTAATATATCGAACGCAAGGAATATCAACACCAGTGGACATAATATCCACAGAAGCCGTGATATACGGCTTTTCATAAGGCTTTTTAAACTTGTTTTTCAAAAACCGGTTTAGCTCATTATTATCTGAAATAATCGGTTCTGCATAATGCGGACTGGATGAGCCGTCATCGTTAAAAACCTTATTCAAGGCTTTGCAGAGCATATAACAATGCGCCTGACTGACTCCAAAAATAATCATCTTTTCACCATAACTGGAATTTTTGCGGATTTCCTCAGCAATACGATCACAGCGTTCCTCTGATAAGTATTTGCGTTCCAATTGCTCCAGCTTGAGCTTTTTTTCTTTCGGCAAATCAATTCGCTGGCGCGTATCAGGATCAAGCACATACTCTATCGGAATGCCTTTATCCTGCGCCTCGCGGGTCAAATTAGTCAAAATTTCCTGTACGTTATACTCAGCTAAAAATTTTTCCTCAATTCCGCGCTGTAAATCGAATGTATAAGTTGCCTCACTGTTATCACAGCCGAATAATTTGTAAGTATCACGAATTGCCAAATCTTCCGGCGCAACATCGCTATCTTTTTTAGCGACGGCTATTTTAGGTGTTGCCGTTAAGCCAATACGCGGACAGAGGAAATGATCAAAAATCAGTTTGCGGTTAACGGATATGGAACGGTGGCATTCATCGACAATAATCAAATCATAAAATTGACTGGTCATTTCCTGAAAAATACGTTCCAGCGTATCAATCACTACTATATGAATCGATGTATATTTATGCAGCTTATAATTGCCAGTACGAAGTCGCGCTGAAGTATGCTCCCTGCTTATCAGTGAAAAGCCTTCCTCAATCGCCTGATCGGCCAACAATACCCGATCCACGACAAACAGAATTTTTTTGGCAAGGCCATGCGCTAATAAGGCTTTGCTTAAAGCCACCATCGTCCTCGTTTTACCCAAACCCGTTGCCATGTGTACCAGCATTTTTGTTTCGCCCTGCTTATATTGCTCAATCAGGGTTTCAATACATTCGGTTTGATAATAGCGGATTTTGCCAATGATCGGATCATAACCACCGGCAATCAATGGATCGATAACTATGGTTTTTTCTTGATCGAAGCGGTGTTGCTGGGTAATTTTAAGCTGCATCTTTTCCAGACTTAAAAAGCTATTGCAGCGTTTGAACTCGCCTGCGTCCAGTCCCCGCCAGACAATATCGTAAAACAGCGTGCGTTCCTTGGAGCAGGCATATAAAAAACGCGGTTTTAGAATTTGTGCATAAAGCAGGCGCAATTTACTGAGTGCTTTCTTTTCGTCTTTTTGGTGGAGTTTGTTCTCGATAATGGCCAGAATTTCTCCATTTAAACCCTGCAACACCAAATCAGGCTTAATGGTTTGACGTAGTTTTCCATCTGGATAGGCGTATTCTTTTTGCTGCGCTTCCGTCAGCCTGTATTCCGGTTGATATAACAGCGTATCTCCCAGCTTCCAGCCGACAGCTTCCAACGCCTTAATGACTGGAATATCGACGTTTTGCGCTTCATTGTCATTGATAGCCATGCCTGCTTTTCCTCTTATTCTGACGGGTTAAAGTTGTTGGAGTGCTGGACGGTTCAGGTCAACGGTATTAGCTGCTTTCCCAAATGGAATTGATGATTTGGTTAATTTTGGCTTCTGATTCAAATTTAATCGAAGAAATCTCCGTTACTCTGGATAAATACTTTTTATCCATCATAATTATTTTTTCTTGATCTTCTATATTACCCAGTAATGGCACCATAAAATTCTGCATATAATCCTGCGATACTTTTACCATTGTAGGAGAGCTACCTTCTGGAACACTGCCAAAATAATCCCTGCCATATTTCGAGTTAAAAAGTATTACAGCAAATTCTGGCAAGAGTAAGAGATTATTGAACTGCACTCTTGTTAGTAAATCAGAAAACACAATTTTTTCAGGTGCATCATAAACAATAGCTGATAACGCAACTAATTCCTTCGTATTTCCTCTGCTATAAAAAAAGTCCCCTTCTCGAATATAAAATTTTTCTATATCATTTCGATATTCATCGGTTAATTTAAATTCTTTAATATCAATCCGACCATTATTTAAACATCTGAGTGAGAGTACTTTAGTGCTTCCTCCCTCACATCTAGGCGACCATCCATTCTTTGTTGCAATTACAGCGTTTCCTATTGGTTCCAGTGGTAAGTTTTCGAGGTCATTTAAATCAAATTCAATATTTTGTAGTATTTTGCCCGCCCCCTCGATAATTGCTTGCTGCCTTTCAATTTGCGTGACTATTTGCCGTTGTACTCCGATAGGCGGCAATGATATTTCCCACTCTTGCAATTGTTCAAAAGTAAAATTCATTCTTACTCCGCCATTGGTTTTTGAATTGACATAAACAAGAAAATGTTCCGTTTTGAAAAGTGCCAATAAAAAATCGGGTAACAACTGTGTTTCATCCGTGCCAAAAATAACGTAAGCCCCGCTAATAATTTGATTGTCGAAATCAAATCTATTAAGCCCGATTGAACCTACATTAATTCGGTAGGGGTTGTAGCAAAACTGATTCTTTTCAACTAAGAAATAACTTTGATTAGTTTCTTCAGGTTTGAGAGTCTCATTGATAAAAACCCCAGTTTCATTTGAAACGCCCAACACTTTATAGTTAATATTCGCTTGATTTTTAGGTTTTACCTTTTGAGTGTTGAATAGTAGATAATCCTTTAACTTCACCAGCGGATACTTCGCTCCACTCTTAAAAATCGCATCCAAGCCCATCAGTTCAGGGAATTGAGCTAGCTGGTCGGGTGCAATCGCCGCCACATATTCCAGCACAATATCCGCTTCAATGGCATTTTTTGGGTCGAAATGAGCAATGTATTTGATAGCATTTTGTAATGAACTTTGTTGTAATGCCGTATAGCGCTGGTCTAGTGAATGCCCGTTGTTATCGGGTTTGTGATGCTGCACTAACTCATCCCATTCCTGTAACTGGCTATCTGCTAAAGTGCTACGATAGTTGGAGGAATTAAAGGATTATAAATGGGCTTTATCAATGCGCAGGGCACCTAGTATTGATAAAACCGGATTAGGTGCACCCTCGGCAAAATCTCGCCTATCGATCTGGGCGAACAATGCGTTAATGCACGCCGAAGCAGAATCTTTATCCCAAGGACGAGCCATCTGGTCGATTTCATTACGGTTGGGTAAATCCTCGCCGGCCGATAATGAATCCCCTACTTTTGATGCGGCTCCTCCGAATTCGGATAAAGTAAGGATAGGAATGCGTGCTCCGATTGCGACCTGCCTCGATATTTTTGTTGCGTTGCCACCGCCCAACAGAATGACTCCATCGGCTCGAGCAATGGAACGGTAAAATGCAGTTTCCCAGTCCGCTCCTCTTTCAGAACGCCGATCAAAGAGTTTTGGATGGTTCGATTCTTCAGGAAATGGCGGTGGTTCTTTGTCTTTGGTATACCACATTAAGATACTTCGATCTTCGTCCGGCTTTCCGTCAATGAACCCATGCACGACATCCGCTTCGAGAAATGGCCCGCCATAAACGAGCAACCTTGCACCACGACGGGCAAGTTCAGCTCCCAGTTGCTCTGCGGCCGTTTTGGCCTTGGCAGCATCCTTCATGACCGGATCGTATACGCGTGTTGGATTAATATCCCCAACAATAGCAATTAAGGGTCGTTTCATTGACCGCCTCGAAAATTAAGATGGTTCAATAATAATGTACTAAGTAGTTGTGATCAAACAAAATAATTATGCAATATTGGTTACTCATTTCTTATGAAGTCAAATGCCACGGCGCCGAGTAGTAATAAGTTTGATTCACTCGAAAATCATTATCTTTGCCCAATTTAAATTTAGTAACAGCTGGTTTTCTGCATTGTGAAGGGTTGAAACACAAGTCGCGACGTCTGTCTGTAGTTGGCACACAGATGAACTCCATGTCGCAAAATTGCTTGCCGTAAAGCGGCCAGTCGTGACTGGCAGAAATTGGCCGCTATGGATAGCTATCCATAGCGATGCGGTGCGGAAGGCAGGTAGACCGGGAAAGAGGTGACTATCTTACCCAGTGAAGGGCCGTCGGCTTTGGGTCGGTGTAACTGCGACACCTTTGCTTCGACATCGCTCAGCACAAGAAGCCCTAAGCGCAACAGTAATGTTGGCGTTAAACACCTAAGGGTCTGCAGATGAAGCCGTAGTAATCGTAAAGTTCGGTGCCGATGAATTCATGGTGACATGGAGGAGGG
>JAQTMV010000129.1 GCA_028714175.1 Methylococcales bacterium | reverse complement strand
GTAGTTATGATATTCGCCCTGTGGTGTTTGTCGTTGGCTCTTAAACGCAATTTGCTTGCGTCCAAAACGTTACAAAAGCGTCGTGTGGCTCAATGCCTCATGTCGCTTTTGTGGGGTGTTTCTTTTGATGCTATCTCCGACTATCACATTTCATCATGCACCGGCGAACAGCAGATGGCGCAAGCATCGCTTCGGCAAATCGAGGATGAGTGGCCGATGCGAGGCAGCGGAGATGCGGTTTCGCGGTATGTGCAAAAACTCGGCGTTCGGCTTGCGCATTTCACGGTCTACGGACGTAACATCATCTGGCAGTTTTCGGTAGTTCGTAATCTGGCGCCAAACGCATTTTCGATTGGCGGCGGCTATGTTTTTATCACTGATGGCGCAGTAAACTTTGTACAGAACGAATCGGAGCTGGCCGCAATTCTGGCGCATGAAATAGGGCACGAGCTGGCCGGACATTTCTGCGAGGATTCCAGCCCAAAAAATTCTAGCGGCTTGCTAGATATTTTTTCTACTCCAAAAACTAAGCAACATCAAGTGGGTGTTGGCTCCATGATACTGGCAATCGATCCCATCAAGGAACAGCAGGCAGATCAAATCGCCCTATCGATTCTTCAGGCCGGCGGTTATGATCCTCGTGCCATGCTGGAGGTGTCGCGACGCATGCATTCAGGTGGCGTAGCACATCTAATGGATGCAAACCGCATCAAGTCTTTGGAGCGGACTATTGCCAATTTGCCGCCGATATCAGCCGGAAGTTCGGAAGACTTCCTGAAATTAAAGCGCATATTAGCAGCCGAGTAAGCGGCTTGGTGAGAAGAAATTGGAAGATGAAGAGAAAGTGTCCACCCCCCTCTTCAGCCCTCAATATGTTGGGTAAAGTGACGGGTAGTTTGTAAAAACAACATTCAAATATGGGGAGGCCAAAAGCATGATGCCAAAAAGGAAAAATGTAATCCAGCAAGTTATAGTGCTGCTGGCTGTTTTTGCGACGTTTTGCTCTTGGCCAGCCGTTTCCGGCAGTCTCAAAGGCACCGCCGAGAAGCTTATCGATGAGAGGTTGCAAACGGAAAGTCTGTTTAAGACGGCTGAGTCCACACCTCCACTGATCAATACCCCTAAAGCAAACGAAACGTCACCCCCTCACTAGCTGCGGCAGCGAGTTGTACCAACGACTTATCTTACAGGGATTAGAAATAAATCAGGCAGTAAAGGAAGGGTATAGTTTTAATGTGGCATGTCAGCTCCATGATGTGTGCTACCGCGATTGCATAACAGACAGGGCCGAATGTGACAAGGAGTTGCTTGCGAATGCTGAAGTGAATTGCGAATGGGCTCAGAACAAAGCAAAATGTTTTGTATGGGCGAACATTTTCTTTCTAGCGGTTACTGTAAAAGTTGAGGCACCCTTTGAGGAAGCAAGAGCGAATTGTTCTGCTATAGGGTATACAAGTCCACTTGATGATGCGACCATAAAATCCATGATTATAAATCGTCTAAAGAATTATAATCCGATTGATTTAATAGGCAATTACATGAGTGGAACAAACGGAGTGGTAGAGGAGATTGAAATTCTGGAAAAATCCTATGAGAAAGAGCAACTAAATACTATTGGAAAAGCTTTTCTCGGAGAACCAAAAAATTATTGGGGGGTTGTAGTTCGTGTCAAAGGACACGGGCAGGTTGGATTCAATTCTTTGGTTGCGGGAATGATGAGCGGAGATCCTGACAGCAAAAGAAGTTTCTATTCCAAAACAAAATACCGATTCTATGATGCCGGAGGTGGTTCATGGAGTTTAGTCAGCCCTGAGGAACTACGACCATAGTATTTACCATTATAAATCGTCTAAAAGGCTCTAAAAAAACATGTAATTTACAAATCCGGTTCAACCTCACGTTTTGTAAATCGGTGCGATCGAAGGGCCATAGGATGTGCTGAGGAACGAAGCGCATCAAACGCGAACGACGGGCTTCCTTCGTCAGCCCATCCTATAGCTCTAAGGGTTGAGTCGCTGTTGCGGTGAATAGTTTTGATGCCGATTTCATATGGATGTGGTTTGTCCCGGCTGTATACGATAATATGCAACTTTTAAACAGGCGAAGAACAGCATTATGACTATCGACTACCGCAACATCATCACTCTGGAACCGGGCAAGCGCGGTGGCAAACCTTGTATACGCGGATTGAGAATTACCGTTTACGACGTATTGGCATGGTTGGCTGACGGCATAACCGAAGCAGAGATTTTGGAAGATTATCCTGAACTTGACGCAACGGATATTCGCGCTTGCCTGGCGTTTGCTGCTGATCGCGAACATAATTTGACTGCCATCGTTTGATGAAACTGCTGCTTGACGAAAACCTGTCGCGTCGCGCGGTTCCTTTCCTTCAAGATGCGTTTCCGGGAAGTACGCAAATTGCCCTGCTTGGCATGGAAAACTCCGATGATCGGACGATCTGGCGCTATGCGAAAGTCAACGATTTTATGATCGTTACCAAGGACGCCGATTTTTTTGAGATGGCGAGCGTGTATGGACAACCACCTCAAATAGTCTGGCTATAAATTGGTAACCAATCCAAAGCCGCGACCATCAATGCGCTAATTGCTAATCGGCAGAACATTGAACAGGCATTAGTTTTGGAGGGGAAGGCATGTATAGAAATTTACCGCTAGAAGTGATGGGCACGGTAAATTCGTTCTACCCAGAAAAGCGAAGCGTGACGGTTTTTGTAACCGCGTCACTCACGTTTTGTAAATCGGTGCGATCGAAGAATGAAAGCTTTCCGGCGTTTTCAGGTATAAAATACCGGGTAGCAACAAACACGTTATATAGAGGTTTATCATGCAAAGTATGACTATTGAAACCACGTCGGATAAGGTACTTATTACCCTCGATAAAAAACACTTTAATCAAGATGCCATTATTGCTATGGTGAAACTTATTGAAATAGAAGCTATGGCGCAAAAAGTCAATTTTAGTCCTGACATTGCGAAATTAGGCGAAGACATCAAGCGGCATTGGTGGCAGGAAAATAAAGAATACTTGATTGAAAAATAAGCATGAAAGTTGCCGTATACACTATTTAATATCAACGTCTTCTTATCAAACCGCTTACGCTTTATGCAAAAATATTGACGAAGCTGACACGCCATTTGTTGCATTAACAATAGAACTCAGCGCTGTACTTTGGACGGGCGATAAACGTTTGAAAGACGGATTACAAAAACAAGGATTTAATCATTTTCTTGTTGTAAACAACCCGTAAGGTGCAATCTGTAGGGCGTAATAGACGCTAGCCGTATTGCACAGCATATTCGGCATTGTTGTGGCGCAATACACTATTGCTGACTACGAGCTAATAAACTTCCCAATAACTTTTAACTTTTCTCCGGAAAAACGCGCAACTATTCGAGGTTCCCATGAAGCTATTTTCTATTACCCTTATCCTGATTGCGTTGTTGGGTCTTTTGGCGTATACCAATCCTAAGCTGGTTAACTACGATCAATTCATCGGCCAGCGGATCACCGAAGAAACGAGAAAAGACAAAGATCCTGTGGCAGGAGCACTGGGTTCTTTGCTTGGCGGTTTTGCCGCCAATTTAATGACCAAACAGACGGTACGAAAGGATTTTGTCTTTTTCAGCACCTACGACACGGCTTTCGGAAATGAACACATTCGTGCGATCGGGTTTCTGAATAATTTCTATATCACGGAAAGCCCTGAATCCGAACGCGACGAGTAACTTTCTTTACCCGGCAAATCAATTTTGACCATTCAATGCCAAGTGGCAGTCTGGCCGTTTGTGAACAGGAGATTCACATGAACAGCATTGATTTCGCCTTGGGCACGCATACCGGATGGGTGCGTGAATTAAACGAGGACAGCCATCTCGCTTTGCCGAAGCTCGGCTTGTGGATCATAGCGGATGGTTTGGGCGGGCACGAAGCGGGAGAAGTGGCGAGCGGGATAGCGATCCGGGAAATAGCGCGCAGCATCGAGCAAGGCATGCCGCTAGCCGATGCCATCGAATCTGCTCACCGTGCGATACAAACCGCCGCCCTGCAAGGCGAGGGAGCTGCGAATATGGGTTCGACTGTGGTCGCTGCGAAACTGGATGGCCTGCGTTATGAAATTGCCTGGGTGGGTGATAGCCGCGCTTATCTGTGGAACGGTAGGCTGCATCAGTTGACTACAGACCATTCTTATGTCCAGCTGCTGTTGAATGCCGGCCTGATTACCGAGAGCGAGATTCCGGGGCATCCTTTTCGCAATATTATTTCCCAAGCGCTGGGCGTGGGGGGATCCGATAAAGCCAATATCAAGGTCGATAGCGTGTCGGGTGAACTGGGCGAGAGCGATACCCTGCTGCTTTGCTCTGACGGACTGAGCGGAGAAGTAACTGACGACGGCATCGCCGCCATTCTGTCCGAAACCACGGCCGCTCAAACCAGGGTGAATCGCCTCATTACGGCCGCCCTGGAAACCGGGGGCAAGGATAACGTGACAGTGATCGTAATTAGCTCTGTGGTTATCTAACTATTAGTTCTCCACCGTCTCGGTGATACCAAGTGTAAAAGTGCTTAGCACTCCATCCTTCATGCCGGCTGGTGGCGTTCCAACAGCGGCATTATCTTATCCACCACTGTTGTTCGCCGATACGAAACCTGGCTCAGCCGCTTGTCAATTCTTCCATGCTCTTATCTTTGTACCAATGATATATCTTCGAAATGTCCTCCCAGTCGCCGCACCAGCTCTTCTTGCGTCAAACGTCCAGCCTGCCAGCCTCCATACGCATCTTCAAATCTCACATCCAAGTCTCCTAGAGCTTGGTCGGATCAATAACTTCAACGCATGCCAGATAATCAATAACGAATTCGTATAGTTCGCGTGATGGGGTCAGGTATTGCAATCATGCATATCATACGTCCATGCGTTCTGCCAGATGACCAACAACGCCCAACTGATTGTACAGCCGGATAAATTTGGCATGCTGTTTATGCCCGCATTCCGGCACTTCAATGTAGCGAGGGATTTCAGATTTGCCTCCGCCCCCTGTACCAAAAAGTTCCTTATTTGAATCAATGAATGTTTTTGATCTTTGCAGCAGGATTTCGTCTTTGTTCCAACAAGACTTCGGTTATGTTTTCCATTGTTGAAGCAGTTGCATTCTTCGCTTGTTTTATAGGAACTTTATTTTGACACTATTCTTCCTCTCAGAATCTGGTCTGATTTTTGTTATCCACTATACTTGGATTCATTAGATTATTGCTTAATAGATATAGAACAGGCTCTTAGTTCAACTTTGCCAGATTAATGCGCAGGTTCAAAACCATTCATGGTGCCTGGATTCCGGCACAAATCTGTCTGCAACAGATTTGCATTCATTCGAAGGGCATCAGGCAGGATAGCCTGACGTGAATTTATACCGGAATGACGATATTGGAAAATATAGATCAAGTAATCTGACAAATTTTCACTAGAGATATGGGGTTGCTTTAGGCAATGGTTTTGTTATTAGTAGTTTTTATGATTTAAGGAAATAGACAGTGTTTGATACATCTCTTAAGAATAATGGCTTTATTAGACAAAATAAAAGTGCAATGGTCGCCTTTATAAAGCTCACCGACATCTTAATTATAATTTTTTTATTTTTTATTTTTTTAAGTTCAAGTGATTATGTTGTGGAGGGGCGAAAAATTTTAATTCTATTTCTTGGTATTTTAGTTTTTGAGTTTTTTGCAACAACAAATAATCTTTATGACACTCCGCGAGGAGTAAGTTTTTTATTTGTAATAAAAAATATAGCAACGGCATGGCTCAGCACAATTTTTGCCGTGATAATGGTTATTGGTTTTTCATCTATTGTTGAAGACAACCAAAAAAACCAGGTGTTGTTTTGGTTATTGCTAACACCGTTTATTATCGTTGGCTGGCATTTAATAATCAGACTTGCGTTGAATTTCGCAAGAGGTATTGGCAAGAATGTGCGCCGAGTAGCAATTATTGGTGCAACAACGTTAGGGCTTGATTTGGAGAATATCCTGGTCAAGCAAACCTGGATGGGTTTTTCTTTTATAGGTTATTTTGATGACAGAACGCCTTCCAACTTTAATCGGACGGTTTCTAAAAATGTTGTAGGAAATATTGAAGAACTGATCAAGAAAGCCAAAAATAATGAATTGGATTTTATATTCATTACCTTGCCCATTGAGTCTGAAGAAAGAATTATGCCTATTCTTGATGAGCTAAGCGATACTTCTGTTGTTGTGTATTTTGTGCCTAACCTGTTTGTTTTTAATCTTCTCGGTGCAAAAGTCGAAAATTTTAATGGATTACCTGTGGTTAGTATATTTGGCACGCCCCACAATGATATTGATGGGTTTTCCAAAAGAATATTCGACATAATTCTATCTACTGTAATTTTATCGGCTATTTCTATTCCAATGCTGATCATTGCTTTAGGGGTTAAACTTTCTTCGCCAGGCCCTGCTATATTTGTTCAGCGTAGATATGGCTTTCGTGGCGAAGAAATTTCTGTGTGGAAATTTCGAACCATGGGAGTTTGCGAAGATGGCCTGATTGTGAATCAGGCGTCTCAAAACGATCCGCGAATCACGAAGTTTGGCCAATTTCTCAGACGGACGTCCCTGGATGAACTGCCTCAGTTTATTAATGTATTGCAAGGCAGAATGTCAATTATTGGTCCGCGCCCGCATGCTGTTGCTCATAACGAGCATTACCGCAGACAAATTAGAGGTTATATGCTGCGGCATATTGTTAAACCTGGTATTACCGGCTTAGCTCAAATCAGAGGGTTTAGAGGCGAAACGGACACGCTGGAAAAAATGGAAGACCGCATACGCTGTGATTTGGAATACATTCACACATGGTCAATTTGGCTGGACTCAGAGATTTTTCTTGTAACAATATTCAAGGGCTTTTTAAATAAAAATGCGTATTAGCCGGTTATTGATTAATTTGGTTAGCTGTATAAATCAAACACCAAACCGACAATGATGCCCGGACGCTATAACCTCTTCGAGTTTAACACTGACAGTTCCGATTACACAGGATTTTTATAAGGCTGTAAAAGGGATCACACGGAGCCACAGGTCAGATGAGAATAAAAATGGCAAATTCAGATGACGTTTATGTATTTCGATTTATAATGTGACTCCTGTCATATTTCCATATTGAAAACTAACCCATCCCAAGCAATGCGTTATTTAATTCCATTGTTTTTTACCATTTTTTTATTAAGTGTTGCCGGGGCGGATGGCTTTGATGACATAGTTTCGGCCAGGAACAAACCTGATCCCCTAGTGCAGTTGACAGCTAAAGAACGGGCATGGTTAGCGAATCATAAAAGGATCCGGATTGCTTTTGACGGCTCGTTACCGCCCTATAGTTTCCTCAATGATTCGGGACAGCTTGAAGGTATTGCTATCGAAGTCATGAATACCCTGAGCAAACGCTTGGGTATTAATTTCGAAACTTACCCCAATACCACCTGGAACCAATTGTACGAAGCTGCTGCTGAACATAAAGTTGATGTAGTCGCTACGATGGTCAATCGACCGGATCGCGCGCAGTGGTTTATCTTCACGCAACCCTATCTGATCAAATCCCTGGTTATCATGACCAAAAGGGATAACGTTACGATCAAAAATCGCACCGATCTTGTGGGAAAAACGGTCGCGATGGCTAAGGGTTACCAATATGTCGACCGGGTTATCGAAGAATTTCCTTCGGTCATTCCCTATTTTGTAGACTCCATGCTGGACGGTCTAAATGCCGTCAGCACAGAAAAGGCGGATGCAGCTATTACTTTTATGGCCACGGCCAGTTATCTGCAAACAAAATATCTGCTGACTGAGCTGAAAGTTGCAGCCTTCTATGATCGCAATAGCGCTAATGAAAGCATCGCTGTACGTAAAGACTGGCCGACTCTGGCGGTCATTTTGCAAAAGGCGCTGGATACATTAAGTGAAAAGGAAACGCAGAATATCTATGCTAAATGGGTTCCCGCTATTACACCTTCAACAGACTATGGACTGATTTGGAAAATTGTAACTGCTTTCATATTGGTACTGGTCTTATTACTGCTATGGATTGCCCGCGTTCGAAGACAAAACAGGAAAATCAAACTGCCAATAACCGAAGTTCAGACCACCAACAAAATCCTGCAGGCATTGCAAAGCGACCACCTTGAACATCTGGTCTTAAAACGCACCGCTGAATTGAATTCCAGCGAAAATAAATTCCGTAGTCTGGTTGAGAATCCGCGTATTGATTACTTTTTTTTCCAGTACGACCGCGAAGGCATATTCACTTACATTAGCCCTTCAATAACCAACATGCTCGGATACACCGCGGATGAGTTTATGACTCATTACCATGAGTATCTTACTGAGAATCCGGTAAACCTTAAAATTGATGAGTACACCAAACAGTGTACCCAAGGCATGCCCAATCCACCCTACCAGCTGGAAATATACGATGCACAGAAAAATATCCACTGGCTTGAAGTGACAGATACCCCTGTTTATGATGAATACGGCAAATGTAAAGGTATTGATGGCATTGTGCATGACATCACTGAGCGCAAGCAAGCTGATGATCGCTTAAACAGGCTATCTTATTGCGATGAGAGTTGGATACAAAAATTAGATCGAAATGAAGAAAATTATAAAAATCTGGGAGAATCCTCTATCACAACGAAACGTGCGCACTATAATTTCGGCGAATTCATCCTTCGACTAGCCCAGGACGGATGGAATCGGTGTTTCAAGTACCTAAATTATTTTGTGCATGTTACTACGCAAGATTGTCCCCGGTGCGGTGACGCAAAAACGAGAAGGTCGTCAAGGAGAACAGGGGACGGGATACTAAGAATTCTGTTCTGCAAATCTTATCGCTGCCGGGAGTGTCATTATCGATTCTGGGTGCTGGATCCCTTACGGCTGGTTCTGTTTGGAGGCATTGTAGTGTTAATTGCCATTATTGTTGGAGGTACGCCGTTCTCTTTCAGTCAGCAAATGACTATTGGCCCATCTACTGAAGCTATTACCAACAACCAAATCAAGAAGCTTACAGAGAAAGGCAATTCTGAAGCCGAACTTCAAAGTGGGTTGCATTATATTCTGGTTAATAATGAATACATTCCACAGGAATTTTATAAAGCTGTAAAAAGGATTATACGGGTGCATGCGTCAGACGAGAATAAAGATAGAAAATTCAGATTATGTTCATATATCCGGATTTATAATGGGGCATCCCCTGATACTTGAGCCCCTGGTAAATGCCACAATTTGTCTGTTACCCTGCCGGAATGGCCTGCTTTCCGAGCATTATTCCATATTGAAAACTAACCCATCCCAAGCAATGCGTTATTTAATCCCATTGTTTTTTTCCATTTTTTTATTAAGTGTTGCCGGGGCGGATGGCATTGATGACATAGTTTCGGCCAGGAACAAACCTGATCCCCTAGTGCAGTTGACAGCTAAAGAACGGGCATGGTTAGCGAATCATAAAAGGATCCGGATTGCTTTTGACGGCTCGTTACCGCCCTATAGTTTCCTCAATGATTCGGGACAGCTTGAAGGTATTGCTATCGAAGTCATGAATACCCTGAGCAAACGCTTGGGTATTAATTTCGAAACTTACCCCAATACCACCTGGAACCAATTGTACGAAGCTGCTGCTGAACATAAAGTTGATGTAGTCGCTACGATGGTCAATCGACCGGATCGCGCGCAGTGGTTTATCTTCACGCAACCCTATCTGATCAAATCCCTGGTTATCATGACCAAAAGGGATAACGTTACGATCAAAAATCGCACCGATCTTGTGGGAAAAACGGTCGCGATGGCTAAGGGTTACCAATATGTCGACCGGGTTATCGAAGAATTTCCTTCGGTCATTCCCTATTTTGTAGACTCCATGCTGGACGGTCTAAATGCCGTCAGCACAGAAAAGGCGGATGCAGCTATTACTTTTATGGCCACGGCCAGTTATCTGCAAACAAAATATCTGCTGACTGAGCTGAAAGTTGCAGCCTTCTATGATCGCAATAGCGCTAATGAAAGCATCGCTGTACGTAAAGACTGGCCGACTCTGGCGGTCATTTTGCAAAAGGCGCTGGATACATTAAGTGAAAAGGAAACGCAGAATATCTATGCTAAATGGGTTCCCGCTATTACACCTTCAACAGACTATGGACTGATTTGGAAAATTGTAACTGCTTTCATATTGGTACTGGTCTTATTACTGCTATGGATTGCCCGCGTTCGAAGACAAAACAGGAAAATCAATCTGTCAAAAACCGAAGTTCAGAGCACCAACAAAATCCTGCAGGCATTGCAAATAGACCTTGAACATCTGGTCTTAAAGCGCACCGCTGAATTGAATTCCAGCGAAAATAAATTCCGTAATCTGGTTGAGAATCTGCGTAATGAATTCTTTTTTTATCAGCGCGATTGTGAAGGTATATTCACTTATATTAGCCCTTCAATAACTAACATACTGGGATACACCGCAGATGAGTTTATGACTCATTACCATGAGTATCTTACTGATAATCCGGTAAACCTTAAAATTGATGAGCACACTGAACGGTATACCCAAAATGCCACCAATCCGCCTTACCAGCTGGAAATATGCGATGCACAGAAAAATATCCACTGGCTTGAAGTGAAAGACACCCCTGTTTATGATGAATACGGTAAATGTATAGGCGTTGACGGCATTGCGCATGACATCACTGTACGCAAACAAGCTGATGATCGCTTGATCTGGCTGTCTTATTACGATGAGTTAACCGGTCTGGCTAATCGCCGGTTATTTACCGATCGGCTTCAACACGCCATCAATATGGCGCACCGTACACAATTGTCAGTTTCAATTTTTTACCTGGATCTGGATTGCTTCAAATCTGTCAACGACAATATGGGCCACGCTGCTGGTGACGAGGTACTCAAGGAAACAGCCAGAAGACTTGTCTCCACTCTCCGTGACTCCGATATAGCCGCTCGTCTAGGCGGAGATGAATTCATTCTATTACTACCGGAAACCGATGCTGAGGGAGCAGCGCCGGTTGCTGAAAAAATTCTGAAAACATTACGGGAAAGTTATATTATTGAAAAGATGGAATTTTCTTTGGGCGCCAGCATCGGAATTGCTGTTTATCCTGAGGATTCCGATAATGGCGAAAAGCTGATTCATCTTGCCGATACCGCAATGTATCAGGCAAAGCAGGAAAAGCTTGGGTTTTCCTTCTATTCCGAAAGTATGCAGCAAGAAAAAACAGTAGAATGATAAAAGAGCAATAAGATCATGTTGTTCTCAATCATCTAAACCATCATGGATGATAAGTTAATTGGGATTTAAGGCCTTTCATTCGGTAAAGGCCACCATAGACGGAATTGAAACGGCTCATATGATTCGAAAGGGCAGCAATCCGAGGAAAACATGCCCGCTTATAAGCAGTTTATGGCTTTAGCAGGATAATTTTGTCCGCAGGTTGACGCGGCTTGGGATCATCCTTTTTTCACCCGAGCCGAAGCACGTTTCTTCCGCGCCGCACTGGCCGTCGAACAACCCTGTCAGCCCAGACAAAGGCCCCGTGTTATCGTTCAGGCGAGTCAAGCTATTGACACCGGCTCATTCAAGAGGCTGAATTAGCTGCATGAAAACCAGACTCAATTTTAACAATTAAAATCACTCAAGGAGCTCTAGTGTTAGGAGCAAATAAAATGTCCGGGTTTGTAGCACAGAAACTGTCCGGTTTTCATACTATAGCGAGGAGGTATAGAGATCAACCCCCCGCGGTTAGGTTACCTATAAAATAGGGTCTATAAATCATTCCATAATTTTGCACGGGTTCCTGCATGTCATTGCCGGGCTTAAAATGAACCGCTACTTTTGCCGGCAACTTAACCGCTGCACCTGTCTTGGGATTACGGGCAATACGGGGAGTCCGATGATGTAAATTGAAACTGCCAAAATCTCTAATTTCAATTAGCAGATTACCCAGCCGCTGTTGGTTATCCCGGTCGAATAGCTGGAGGGCGGCTGTTATACCTGCGAAGGGCAATACGAAGCAAGCGCTTCGGCGCTACCCGTTGAATTCCTGAACGGCCGGTGCTCAGGTGTTTTTTTGCAGAAGCAGGCGTTATGCTGACTGGTTGCGATCACTAACTCGCCGCCCGGTGCGCAGTTATTTGGAAAAACTGCTTTCGTTATCTCCAGCATCCAATTTTGAAAATAGGCTATCAAACCAGATAGTTGGAATTTCGTCCAGGCCGCGCCGGATCCAGTCATTCCACCAAATTGAGATTTCCCTTAATTCCTCTTCCATAAACCGGTATTGCGTCATCCGGTAGGAATCCTTATGGTAGACGACAATATCGAGGGGAAAACCGACGTCGGTGGCGCTGGTCCGGGTAGCATCAAATGCCAGATAACCCACCTTGAGCGCTTGAAGCAAGGAATCGGTATGGCTCAATCCCCTATCCAGGACTGGTTTGCCATAACCGGATTCACCGATTATATAATAAGGGGAAGAAGGCGTTGATTCAATCCAGTTGCCTTCTGGATAAATCATGTACAATTTGTGTTCCTTGTCCTTCTCCAATTGTCCTCCTACAATGGCATGGAGATTCAGCCAGATGTTGGCATTCCGAAGTGCCTCCCCATCCTCCGCCGCCACACGCCGTACCTGAAGGGCAAACGCATTGACCGCTTTATACAGCTTATCGTACTTACTCTCCTGTTCTTCCAGAACCTCCTCAAAATAGGTGATCGCTTTATCCCTGACCGAACGCAACCCTGACGTCATAAGAAAAAGACTATGTTGGTTTTGCTCGTGAATGGTGAGCTTTCGGGCTGTAATGAATTCGGTCCCTGAGGTGATGCGAGTATCCGCTATCGCCAAAAGTCCGGAGTCCAATTTAATGCCAAGGCAGAAGGTCATGGGCAGTTCAGTATTGTGAGTAGAAGCCAGTTAGAGCGGTTTACGAATTTCCCAACCAAAGCCGTTAAGTTAAACCAGTCATACTGGCCAGGAGTGCTACCAGTATCCAGGGGCATGGACGTTAATTTGACTGCCATCCCTGGACGCCGGATTTCTACTTCCATGCTGAAAAGACAGCGGTTTAAGTCAAAATAGAGAATTGCTGGTACGACAACGATTCCTTGTTTTTGGGGCCATAAGGCTGCAATGAAATAATTTCGGTCACTAATTTTGGTAGCTTCTGGAAAAGCTATTCCAGTTTACATGTTTTTATCGGTTTTTGGAAAAATCCATTCAAAAAACCATGCCTATTAAAAAACGCTAGTAATTCTTTACAAAAGGTAGCTGTTTTGAGAGCATGGTCTATGATAAAATTCAATCAGTGATGAATCAGCGCACACGAAAAACACAACTATAAATCATCTCATGTGGTATTTTTTAGCCGAACCACTGCAAGAAGCCGCATGCTTATGATGATTGTACTTCAGGAAGTATATTGATAGTCTTCTGACCGCTTCCACCTAAGCCGAGCTACATGCCAGCGAATCCCACCCCTCTACATTTAGTAAATGTGTGTGTGACAACCGGATAAGCACGGATTAATCTTGCGCTTCTGAAAAGATGTCAAGACATTCGAGCGGTTTTACCGAAACCCCGGCTGTCGAGTACATCTTCTCGTGGTTAAATAATTTTCGCCGTTTGGCAAAATATTTCGAAATATTAATATGGAATTCCGAAAATATGACTCGAATTGCTATGATCAGAATAACGCATTGCATGGTAGTGTCGGGATCGCTGAGTGCCATCGGTTACGAGCCCGAGCGTTCCAGCCACAAGGATATGCCGTTTTATCCTTTCGACCGCCATCTGCCCTACGGCTTTACCAAGCATCTCACCGAGCATGAATGCCTCAAAGTCCACGCCAATGGCCTCAGCGCGGTAGTCGCCGCCTTCTGCGCCATCATCGGCCCCCACAATTACGTGCCCGCGCGCATGGGCCGCGTACTCATTGATTATGCTCACGGTTCTCTGCGCGCTTACATTCCCGGAGGCTTTGAGTTTGTATCCAGCCGCGGTATCGCCGAAGGTCATAAGAATTTGTCGTTTATGCTGCCCATCGACGAGCGGACTACGCGGGTATTTTTCCTGTTTTATTTCGATGCACTAAAGATTCCGCTGATTTCAATGAAAACCCCGAAGTGGCTGACCCAAATGGTGCTGAATATCGCCAAGCCTCTGGTGTTTAAGCCCATATTCGAAGAAGACGGCATTGCCCTGGAGGCAGAACTGTTAGCCTATGAAACCTGTTGGAATGCCCCACCTATCGAGCTCAATCCTGGAGTACCAATGTTTCAGCGCCTCAACGCACGCAAGTGGGAAGAGTATCTGGCAAGGAAGGAGACGGCGCAGGCTGTTTGCTGGAATTAATTAACAGAAATCCCCCGCCAATGAAAATAACCCAACACGCCGCCAAGCTAGCCGAATACTTTGCCCGAAATCCTTGGTGGATCTTGGGGGCAGCCTTGGCGCTGTCGATTTTGGCAGGTTGGGCGACAGCGCAACTCCCGCTCCACACTTCGCGGCAGGCGCTGCTTC
>JAQTMV010000128.1 GCA_028714175.1 Methylococcales bacterium | reverse complement strand
CCATTTGGATTTATCTGGCGAAAATCATCGCCGTTTTCAGTGCGCTTGCTTTGCAAATCAACTTTTACCAGTTCAACCGGAAGCTCTGCTTCACAAGCTACGATATGGGGAGATAGCGAACAAGCGCCCGGGCTGTAGTAGAGTTTCATTATTTTTTCCTCTTGCTTGAAATTAATTAAGGTTACACGGGGAACCTCAAAAAAAACACCTCGCTTCGACAAGGTTCTCCTCAGCGTAACTGAAGGGCTCAGCGTAAACAATTCGGCATGATCAAAGCTTATGTTCTTTACGCGCTTGTTGAACTGCGATCATAATTTATTTTAGAGCTTACCTTATGCAGAAAACAGTTTGGCCAATTTTTAGTCAATTTAACTAAACTCCATAATTTATCTATGGTTAGGACACAATATGACAAATTAAATACAGCCTTATCCACAGATTTTGTGGATAAGCACAACCCTTTAAATTCTGGCAAGATTTACGACTATTCTTTAATGAATTCGTTCCGCTTTAAGACTCATTTTCCTCTCATCACAACAAACCGATACTGCCTTGGAAAGTCACTTCAATAAGTTTGTGCCTGAAAAAGCCCCTTACTATATTCAAGGGCAATCTCGAGCGCGAATTGATCAATAGACAACAATAAACTTGAGTCTCGGCAATAGCGAATCACTTTATTGAAGCGAACTTATAACCTCTCCATCCGTAATAAGCGATGTATAAATAGCAAAGAAACGGAATAAAAAAAGCAGTTTGAATGCCAATCCGGTCAGCAAAAAGTCCTTGTACTACAGGAAGAATAGCGCCTCCGACTATTGCCGCACATAAAATCCCTGAACCCTGTCCCCTGTGTTTTCCCAAGCCGTCAACAGCGAGTGAAAAAATGGTTGGAAACATAATGGAATTAAACAGGCCCACAGAAAGAATTGTCCACATGGCGAAATGCCCGCTGCCAATGATAGTCATTAAAACCAAAACAGCCGCTGTTACAGCGTTAAATATAAGCGCTTTTGCGGGTTGAATTTTTTGCATGACGGCCGCGCCAGCGAATCGCCCAATCATGGCTCCACCCCAGTAAAACGAAACATACTTTCCGGCTTCCTTTTCCGCCAGTCCTGCAATTGCTGGTTCTCCCAAAAAATTGATAAGAAAACTGCCAATAGACACTTCACCACCGACATAGACAAAAATGCCGATTGCACCTAATACCAGATGTTTATAAGCCCAGGCACTGTCATGATCATCATCGAAAGATAGCTTTTCAGTATTTGCAGGCTGTTGATCGGCAGATTTAATTTCAGGTAATTTGATTATTGCAAAAATAACAGCAATAAAAAATAAAACCGCTGCAAGAAACAGGTAAGGGTTTTGTACTGCTGCCGCTTGCGCATCTTGATAAGCTGTTAATTCCTCATTATTGAGTAATTTAATTTCGTCAGCCGTTTTAACGGCAGCGCCAAGAATGAATAAAGCGCCAAAATAAGGGGCAATAGTCGTCCCCAGGGAATTAAATGCCTGAGTCATCGTTAATCGGCTTGAGGCAGTTTCCGGTTTTCCTAAAAGGGTGACGTACGGATTTGCGGCAACCTGCAATAAAGTAATTCCGGATGCCAAAACAAAAAATGCGCTTAAAAATAACGGATATGAATGCCGGCTTGCGGCCGGGTAAAATAGCAAACAGCCTATGCCCGCTATTGTTAAACCGGAAATAATCCCGCCTTTGTAATCGATTTTTTCAACCAGATAGCCGCTCGGTACAGAAACAACAAAATAAGCGGTAAAGAAGCAAAACTGAACCAGCATCACTTGCGTATAATTCAGCGTAAATACCGATTTCAAATGAGGAATCAAAATGTCATTCAAACAGGTTATAAAACCCCAAATAAAAAACAGCGACGTTAAAAGGGTTAATGAGCCAAAATAAGTATTTTTATCGGAGCCGCCTGCTAATTTATCAGACGCTCGTGTCGTAGCGGTTACATAAGCCATTTAAACTTTACCTATTGTTTTATTACAAAGAAATTGACCGTTTCTTTGCCTTTGGGGCACATCCCAATCAAGTTGTACACCGCTTTTATAGTCTGGCGATTCTACCCTGAAAAGAAAAAACCTATTTTAGAAATCTGAGCATTATGATACTCTTTCTGGTTCGAATGCCGTATTAAATTTAACGGCGGTTTACGTTTTACACAGATTTTTTTCACTCTCTTTCTTGGACGACTATTAATGATCCTAAAATTCCAGTATATAAATTTACAAAAGCTCCGTTACGCATTTAGTGTATTAATCACGCGCCAAAGCAGTCTGATAACTTTCCACTTTTAGTCAGGGAAAAAGCGGGTACAGCAATAGCGTTAATCGGTGACAATCCGCTTTTTTTCACCTGGTGAATTCCATGCAAGAAAACGATAATACAAAAACAATTTCCATCGTTCTCCTTTTTTCATTTTTCTTTGTTACCTATTTTTTTACAGGATTACACAGCCAATCATCCCATTCGTTTGAGGATTATCCGTTTGGTGCAGATTGTCCATTTTATCTTTTTACTTTTGACTCTGATAAAGGAGTGTTAATGCGGCATGTAACAACTGCTCTATTGACTACTTGGTTAAAAGATATAATCAACAATATAAAAATTTTTTATGCTGTAACTGGAGCTTTGGGAGTCGTTATATCTTACGGAATATTTTCACAATTTATTAACAGCAGATTATCAATTTTATGCTCCTGTATTTATGGATTTTCTCTGAGCATTTGGTTTTTTTCAAGCTTCCCTGAATCATATATAGTTACAACAATTTTTATAAATCTTTATATTTATATTTTTCTAAAAATTAAAAATAGAGTTACTTTTTTAAAATTATTTTTATTAAGCCTGGTTTTAATTCTTGCAGTTATAAATGATTTTACCTCATTGATGATATTGCTTTTGCCTGCAGTTTATTTCAACGAAAGATTATTTCGTGAAAAACAAATTTTACAAAAAATGGTAATCCATTCTTTTATTGTAATCACGATCTCTTTAGCAATTCTAAGTATAATTTCATATAAATATTATAAAGTATCCCCATTTACATATTATTCCTGGCTATATAATTATCCTCAAAAATATATATGGCGAGACATCACAGAGCCCTTGTTTAATTCTTTGATTTTTAATATTGCAGCACCAGAAAAAGTTGTTTCTTTTCATACACAAGCTATGCCATGGTATAAAGGGTTTTTTAAACCTTCGCTATTGTCATATCTAACCTATTTTCCTTCTTTGTTATTATTCTTGTTGTATGTTTTTTTAGTTTTATCTTCTGCAATTCGAATAATTAAATTTCGAAAAGAGCTTGATCTTTTCCAATTCGCACTTCTAATTTATATTACTTCCAGAGTTATTGTATTCAGTAGATTTATAAATCCAGCCGAAGCTTTTCTTTATTCGAGTGTTTTAGTTTTGCCAATTTTATTTATATTATTAGTTAATTTTCAGAAAGGTTTTCCGAAATATGTTGATCATTTTTTAACATTATTTTTGTTCTTGCTAATTGCAACTAACCTCAGATTTTTTATTTTTAGTAACTATATTTAATAACATGAGCCGGGTCTCGGGCATGCTTTTTATACCCGACTTTACGATGTTTCAATTTGGCAACAGCTTTCAGATTTATTACACTAGCTTGCTATCCTGTTATCGCTTTCAGCTTCTGTTCAGCAAACAAAGCACATCCTTTACCCGGGATCACTGAAATTAGTGCTCCTAATGACAAGAAATTTAGTTGTTGCACTACACTTAAATTTTATACATCAGTCCACGAAACAGGAAAGTAATAGATGGCTAACCAAAATTCCGATGCTCAAGACACTAATATTATCGAATCGATGAATCAGGCTTTTGATAATGGCAATTCATATGGACTGGAATATGTCCTTGACGAGTTGGTTAGTGGAAAGCCGAAGCCTGCAAATAAAAATAGTAAAAATACGGTAGATTGGTTTGGCGATACCGATTATTTTGCTTAAATACGTTCAATTGATTAATAGGGGGCGCCTGGCGAAGCCGGGATTATTGGTTTGTTGTGTGTGGATATACTATCGCATAGATAACTGATTAAAAAAGCTCCCCGGCATCCATTCTGAGCTTTAATGTTTACACTCAAAAGTATGAATAATTGAGTTTGACTCGCTCAGGGTTTCAAGGCGCACATTAAAACCCCAAAGTCTGACGACATGTTTCAATACTTCATCGATACTTTTGTCCATCTGCATCTGGTGATATTGGGTGTGTCGCAAGGTCAGTGTTCTGTCGCCTTTCCGGTCGACATCATAAACCTGGATATTGGGTTCGTTACTGCCCAGATTGTACTGCTCTGATAAAACCTGCCGGATGTATTGATAGCCACCTTCATTGTGTATTGATGTGACTGCTATTTCACTTTCGTTATAATCATCAAGAATCGAAAACAGCTTGAAGTCACGAATAACTTTGGGCGATAAGTACTGGCCAATGAAGCTTTCATCCTTAAAATTCAGCATGGCAAAATGGAGCGTTTTATTCCAGTCACTGCCGGCAATATCCGGAAACCAGCGCCTGTCTTCATCCGTAGGATTTTCGCAGATTCTACGGATATCTGTCATTATCGCAAAACCCAGCGCATAGGGATTAATGCCTGAATAATATTTACTATCGAAAGCGGGTTGGTAGATGACGTTGGTATGTGATTGCAAAAATTCAATCATGAATCCGTCGGTCACAAGCCCTTCGGCATAAAGCTGGTTAAGCAGCGTGTAATGCCAGAAAGTAGCCCAGCCTTCATTCATCACCTGAGTCTGTCGTTGAGGATAAAAATATTGTGCAATTTTTCGCACAATACGCACTATTTCCCGTTGCCAGGGTTCCAGAAAAGGAGCGTTTTTTTCTATGAAATAGAGGATGTTTTCCTGGGGTTCCTTGGGATATTGCCAATCTTTTTTATTACTACGCAATACTTCCTTTGCCGGAATTGTCCGCCATAATTCATTGACTTGAGATTGCAGATACTCTTCACGAACCTTTTGCCTGGCCTGTTCTTCCTGCATGGACAACCGGGATGGACGTTTGTAACGATCTACGCCAAAATTCCTTAAGGCATGACAAGAGTCAAGAATTTCCTCAACCTGTGTTTCCCCATAATGTTCCTCACATTGTGCAATATAATTTTTGGCAAACAACAGATAATCAATGATGGAATCAGCACTGGTCCAGGTATTAAACAAGTAGTTATTTTTAAAAAAAGAATTATGCCCGTAAGCTGCATGGGCAATCACTAATGCCTGCATCGTCATAGTGTTTTCTTCCATTAAATAAGCTATGCAGGGATTTGAATTGATCACGATCTCATAAGCCAAACCCATTTGGCCTTTTTTATAGCGTGCCTGATTAGTGACAAATTCTTTACCGAAGGACCAGTGGCTATAAACTATCGGCATACCAATAGAAGCATAGGCATCCATCATTTGTTCGGCTGTTATAATTTCGAGTTGGACAGGGTAGGTGTCCAGACCAAAATCTCCGGCAATGCGGGCAATTTCCTTATGATATTTTTCTATCAGCTCAAAAGTCCATTCCGATGTGTCTGATAGTGGTTTGTTGTTCATGCGTTCTTTTTCTCAAAAAGTTTTCGAAATACCGGATAAATATCTGTCAATGCTTCGATACGCTGCATGGCAAAATTATTCCATTGATCTTTAAGCGTTAAATATTCATGCCAGAGATTCTTATCTCTGTCCGCGGTAATCTCGATATAGGCATAATACTGCATATAAGGCATGATTTTTTCGGACAGGATTTTAGTGCATTCTTTTGAATCGTTATCCCAGTTGTCTCCATCTGAAGCTTGAGCGGCATAAATATTCCATTGCGAGGTGGGGAAACGCTGCTGAATAATTGTGCTCATGAGGTTGAGTGCGCTGGAAACAACCGTACCCCCGGTTTCCCTTGAATAAAAAAAAGTGTCCTCATCAACTTCATGGGCTTCTGTGTGATGAGAAATGAAAACGACCTGAATTTTCTCATAGGTCTTTACAAGAAAAAGATACAACAGCATGAAAAACCGTTTGGCTATGTCTTTTTCTTCAAGCCCCATGGATCCTGAAATATCCATGATGCAAAACATGACGGCTTGGGTAACCGGTTTTGGCCGATCAATTCGGTTGTCATATCTTAAATCAAAGGTGTCTATAAAAGGAATCCTGGCTATTTTTTCCTTGAGCTGCTCAATTTCTTTACGCAGCATGATAACAATGGTGTCTGTTTCATTATATTGCTTGAGCAGATCCTCCAGTTGTTTCTCAGCCTCTATCAAACTGTCGTAATACGGTGCACGCAAGGCAATCCTCCTTCCTAATGCGTTCCGTAACGAACGGATGACATTGATGTTGGTTGGTAAGCCTGCACTCGTATGTCCCGCACGGACTTTTTTAGTCTCATTGAGGGCAGCTAATTGAGTTTTCACCAGATAAGGCAACTCAAGATCCTCAAAGAAGAAACTGAGGAATTCTTCACGTGTCAGTTCGAAGATAAATTCATCCTGGCCTTCGCCGCTGTCAGAGGCTTTATTACCTCGCCCTGAACCCCCTTCAGGTCTGACGATTTTATCACCTTGTTGAAATTCCTTGTTGCCCGGGTGGGCGCGTTCACGATACCCTCCCTGGCCGTGGTGAAAAAAAGGTTCAGACGTATCTTTGGCCGGGATGGAGACTTTTTCGCCTTTGTCCAGATCAGTCACGCTACGCTTATTTATTGCTTCGGCAACCGCTTTTTTAATTTGCGAGCGAAAGCGATGGATAAATTTCCGCCGGTTAACAGCGCTTTTGTTTTTTCCATTAAGACGTCTGTCTACGATTTGAATCACTTTATTCACCACAAGCTAAGATGATTTACGTACTCTTAAATACCATTCGCTGAGTAAACGCACTTGTTTTTCGGTATATCCTTTTTCCACCATACGATCAATAAATTCCTCATGCTTTTTCTGGTCATCAGGCGATGCTTTGGCATTAAATGAAATCACTGGCAACAAATCTTCAGTGGTTGAGAACATTTTCTTCTCAATGACCACGCGCAGTTTTTCATAACTGGTCCAGACAGGATTCTTGCCTTCATGTTTCGCACGGGCCCGTAATACGAAATTGACGATTTCATTACGGAAATCCTTTGGATTACTGATACCTGCCGGTTTTTCTATTTTTTCCAGTTCATTATTCAAGGCGCCTCTATCGAACATTTCACCGGTATCCGGATCGCGATAATTGGTGTCCTGTATCCAATAGTCGGCATAGGTCACATAACGATCGAAAATGTTTTGTCCATATTCAGAATAGGATTGCAGGTAAGCCGTTTGGATTTCCTTGCCTATAAAATCGATATAGCGCTGAGATAAGTAACCTTTCAGATAAGATAAATATTTTTCCTCAATTTCGGCTGGAAACTGTTCACGTTCAATCTGCTGCTCCAAAACATATAATAGATGTACGGGATTAGCTGCAACTTCTGTGTTATCAAAGTTAAAAACCCTGGACAGAATCTTGAAGGCAAACCGGGTCGACAGGCCGGTCATGCCTTCATCCACTCCGGCGAAGTCACGATATTCCCGGAAAGACTTGGCCTGAGGATCAGTGTCTTTCAGATTTTCGCCATTGTAAACCCTCATTTTGGAAAAGATGTTTGAATTTTCCGGTTCTTTTAAACGTGACAGCACCGCAAATTGCGCCATCATTTTTAAGGTGCCGGGGGCACAAGGCGCATCATATAGGGAGCTGTTTTCCAATAGTTTCTTGTAAATCTTGATCTCCTCGGAAACTCTCAGGCAATAAGGCACCTTAACGATATAAATACGGTCGAGAAAGGCTTCATTATTTTTGTTGTTTTTGAAAGCTTGCCATTCAGATTCGTTCGAGTGCGCGAGGATAATGCCTTGAAATGGAATCGCAGGGAAACCTTCCGTACCTTTGTAATTACCTTCCTGAGTGGCGGTCAGTAAGGGATGCAGTACTTTAATGGGCGCTTTGAACATCTCCACAAATTCAAGCAAACCCTGATTTGCCCGGCAAAGGCCTCCGGAATAACTATACGCATCCGGGTCATCCTGTGAGTATTTTTCCAGTTTACGAATATCAACCTTGCCGACCAGCGAGGAAATATCATGGTTATTTTCATCACCGGGTTCCGTCTTGGTAACGGCAATCTGTTGCAAGATCGACGGCCGTATCCTGATTACTTTAAATTGCCGTATATCACCATTAAACTCATGCAGGCGTTTTGTTGCCCAGGGCGACATGATAGTGTTCAGGTAACGGTTGGGTATCCCAAAATCATGTTCAAGTATATCACCATCTTCATTGACGTTAAAAAGTCCCAATGGCGATTCAAAAACAGGCGAGCCTTTTATAGCATAGAAAGGGGTCTTTTCCATCAACGATTTTAGCTTTTCAGCAAGCGATGATTTACCGCCACCGACCGGACCCAGCAAATAGAGAATCTGCTTTTTTTCTTCCAGGCCTTGGGCCGCATGTTTGAAGAAAGAAACGATTTGTTCGATCACTTCTTCCATTCCGTAAAACTCACGAAAAGCAGGATAGATTTTAATGACTTTGTTCAGGAACAGCCTGCTCAGCCTTGGATCATGATGCGTATCAAGCAATTCCGGCTCGCCTATCGCATTAAGCATACGCTCAGCTGGACTCGCGTAGGCAAGAGGATCTTTCTTGCATAGTTCCAAATATTCCTGAAGCGTAAGTTCTTCTTCCTTCAGTTCGTCAAATTTTGATCTGTAGTGCTCAAATATACTCATTACAACTCCCACAATGGTTTGTTACATCTTTAATAAACAGCATAGACCATACATTGGTTCATTAAGTCCATTTGCTTAAAAAATTGTAACTATTCAACATAAAAAAACAAAAAAACAAAGCTTGATTAAGATTATTGCTCGAAAAAGTAAAAATACAAAACCATTTGAGCTAGAGCCCAAACAGCCTCTGCAACAAAGCTTACAACTCGTATAAAGTTAATGCCGCGACTCGACATAGCCGGCTTGCAATCGATGGCATGTCCTAGGCATGCGAGCCTATCTCGAAGGCAAAATTCAACTTTTATAACAACGCTTATAATACCAGCAACAGTAACGATTTAACGTTTTTCAGTTTAATAATCGATAATATTGACATTGAAGCCATAATTATGGATATATAGGTATTCATACGTATTGTATTTAAGTTCGTAATATCATAGTGTAGTATTGTTATTGATTCTCCCGGCCTTGTTGAATTACATTATGTTTACAGCTAACACATTCTTGAAATCAGCGTCCTCGGCAGCACTGATAAGCTTACAGCAAGCGGCAAATGACCCCGCAGTGAAGGCCGATGCTTCTGCGGATTTGTATTCGGCAGAAAAACTGCTGCAGCACGCCGAGACATCCTGGCAGGAGGATCATGATGTCGAGGAGACGGATCATCTTTCTTACTTCAGACACAGGCGCATTTGCTACCATCAGACATTCAGAGCATTGACCACCTCCATAGTATAACCAGACAAGGTAAATCATCATGAGTATAAAAGAAGCCTACCAAGAAAAATTCGAAGCTCGACTGCGGGAATGGAGCGCCAGGATTGAGGAATTAAAGGCCAAAGCTGACAAGGCGAAAGCAGAGGCCAAAATCGAATATTACGAGCAGATCGAGGAGTTGCGCTCCAAACAGGCGGCTGCGCAAACGAAATTGCACGAGTTGAATAACTCCGGAGAACAGGCATGGGAGGAACTCAAGCCAGGACTGGAGCATGCCTGGGAAGACCTTAAAACTTCCGTGGAAAAAGCTATTTCCAAGTTTAAATAGAGACCTCAACCGGCACTTTACCTGCATTGTTGGAGGTTTTCAATTAACTGGGTATTATCCCAGCTTTATTTTTTGCGAAGGAGAATCTTTTATGTCAACTCATAATCATCCTCGTCGAATAGTATTACGAAGTTTGCTTGCCACCGGATGCGCATTGTGCATGCCAGGTTTAAGTCTGGCCCAGGGCGGCAAGATGAGCAAGGCGCAAGCGCAATACCAGGATCAACCTAAAGGTGATCAGAAGTGTGGCAACTGCATGCATTTTATAGCGCCCAATTCCTGTATGGTGGTCGAGGGAAACATCAGTTCCGATGGTTGGTGCAGGCTTTGGGTTAAGAAGCCGGTTGAAGACCCCGTCGGCAAAATGTGATCGCCAATCCAGGAAGCCGTGTCATGCTTCACGACCGTGAAGAGGGATGCTCGGGTTTCGTCAGCAAAAAAATCGAGGAATACAAACATGAAAACGAGTTACTTGATCATTCTGACATTGATTTTGTCATTGATAGGTTACGCGGCGACTGCGGACGAGAAGGAAACCGAGCAAACTTCGGATATCTGGCTGAAAGCGAAAATCGTGACAACTTACGCCTTAAGTGAGCATCTGAATCCTTTCTTGATAGACGTCAATGTGGCCAGTGGCGTAGTTACCTTGACCGGTACGGTGGAAAGCGACATCGAAAGTGACTTGGCTGAGGAAATTGCGAAAGGCGTCAAGGGTGTCAAGGAGGTCGATAACAAATTGGACATCAACCCCGAAGCCAAACGCGATGAAGAACGAAGTTCATTCCTTCATTATGTGGAAGATGCCAATATCACCGCCAGGGTGAAATCCAAACTGTTGCTGAATCAGAACACGCATGGCCTGAAAATGCATGTGACGACAAAAAATGGTGTCGTATTCCTCGAAGGAAAAGCAGGTTCAGATATCGAAGCTGATTTGGCGAAGCAAATAGTCCGCAATACGAAAGGTATTAACGATATTGAAGACAATCTGACAATAATGAAAAAACAGCCCGCCGACGAATGAAGACATCAACGTGCATTTTATTACACTCTCAGAGTGTCTAATTTTTGTTAACCGCTCTAAATGCATTATCCCGCTGCCAGGAAAGTAATGTTCCGTAAAATTGGAATTTTATGCGGCATACTGGCTCCTATTTTATGGGCATCCGCCATATTTGTCACCGGCAGTCTGCGACCCGAATACAGTCACCTGACACAGTACATTAGCGAGCTTGGCGAGCGGGGCGGTTCTACCGAGTTCATTATGCGGTACGCCGCATTTGTGCCTACCGGGTTCATGCATATGGCGTTTGCGGCATTCTTGTATGGAGAATTCAAAGGTAGCCCGCTTGCCACATTTGCGGCAATGCTGCTTGCCATAAATGGGATAGCGCGCATTGCCGCTGGCATATTTCCATGCGAGAGTGGATGTGCCCTGCCTAGACTATTGCTCAGCCAGAAGTTGCACAGCTTATCGGCCGGCGCAGGCTTTTTTGCGCTTATTAGTGCCTCGGTACTTTGGGGTATCTTATTCAGGCGATATCAAAGCCTCCGGTGCCTTAGTGCTTACTCTATCGGTTCTGGATGCTTGGGTTTGGTATTTCTTGTGCTCATGTTGTGGAGCGCTGAGCTGAGAACAGGCACTGGTCTCTACGAGCGTTTATCCTCGGGTACCTTGTCTTTGTGGATGTTAGTGTTCGCGGTTCGGTTATGGTGGCTCAAGGCGTTCAATGTAACATGGGCTGGCCAGCCAACATTTCGTTCAACTAAGTCGGCGTTTGACAATTAGCAAAGGGTACGCATCGCGTACCATTGCTTGAGCGCTTTAATCAAGGGATAAGAGCATGACAAAAACCAGCCATTTATTCGAAAGCATTCTGACTCATTACCGTGGCCTTTTCGCCACCCTTGTTCTCCTGCCTGTTTCGGCGTTGTACAGCGCTTATACAAGTGCCCGTAACCTGGTTGTGTTTCGCCTCAAGAGCGCTCCGGCTAAGCACGAACAAAGAGTTCAACGGGTCATTCGGCAAATTGAGGACTGGAAAAAAGACGGCGCAGTGGAAAAGTTGTGTACGGCAAGGTCCGGCTGGAAAACCATGAGTGAATTGGTGCCGAAATATAAGCTCTCGCATCGCAAGATTGATGTCGGCCTATGCGACATACTCGAAATTTCCGAACAACGCGGAACAGTCAAGGTTGAACCATTGGCGACTATGGGGCAAATTTCCCGCAATCTGATACCCAAAGGCTGGACGCTGGCCGTTGTGCCGGAACTGGACGACTTGACTGTAGGTGGTTTGATCATGGGCTTCGGGATAGAATCCAGCAGCCACAAATACGGATTGTTCCAGTTTATTTGCGCATCATTCGACCTCGTGACAGCCGATGGCCAGTGGTTCCGGTGCAGTCCATCGAAAAATGCGGATTTATATGACCTGATACCCTGGAGCCATGGCACCCTGGGTTTTCTGGTAGCCGCTGAACTAAAAATCATTCCGGCGAAAAAATTTATCAGGCTCCACTACCAGCCGGTTTATAGCCTTAAAAACATGACCGAGGTTTTCGAGGAGGCTTGCCGAAAACCCGAAGAGAACGATTTCGTCGAGGGCCTGGTTTATAGCCGCGACACGGCAGTGATCATGCGGGGCACTTTCACCAATGACATAGGCTCAGACGGTACTTTTAACGCCGTCGGCCGATGGTACAAGCCCTGGTTTTACAAGCATGTGCAAACATACCTGAAAAACCGTCAAGCCGGTATCGAGTATATTCCGCTGCGGCATTATTATCACCGCCACACCCGCAGTTATTTCTGGACGATGGAAGAAATCATCCCCTTCGGCAATCATCCCGTTTTCAGGAGCTTAGTGGGATGGGCTTTGCCGCCCCGGATCGACCTATTGAAGTACTCGGAAACTGAAACCACACGGAAACTCAGGGAGAAGTTTCATGTGCTTCAGGACATGCTTATGCCCATCCGGTACCTGAAACAATCCATCCAGTATTTCGATGATCATTTCAATCTGTACCCGTTATGGCTTTCGCCTATGGCAATTTTTGACAACGACAGTCATATCGGGTTCGTGCATCCTCTCTGCAACAAGGATGGAACTGTAGACGAAATGTATGTAGATATCGGCGCCTATGGCACACCACTCAAAGCAAACTTCGATAACACCTCTGCTTTGCCGTTACTGGAAAAGTTTGTTATGGATCATCACGGTTACCAGGCGTTATATGCAAAAACGATGCTGAGCAGGCAGGATTTCAGAACGATGTTCGACCATACCAGTTATGACAAACTTCGAGAACGGCTGCCGTTTTGCAAACAAGCTTTCGACGAAGTTTACGACAAGGTTTCGTCCAAAGGAAGAGTCTCGCCTGTCGAGATGAGAAAGCTGGTAAAATAAGTCGATCTAGTTATACACTCAATCTAAGGAGCGTATCGTTAAGAAATGATACACATCGCACCTTGCCACATTTAGTGCTTATTTTTAATGATTCAATCATTTCATGAAAATTTAACCAGTTTACCTGAATAAAAATGCTACCCTTTTTTATGCAATTCTATTTTCTTACTACGGAGCAACAATGGGTCCTCATTATCTAAACCGCTTTTTCACCCCTAAAACAGTTGCCATTGTTGGCGCATCTGAACGTGAAAACAGCGTCGGTTATCGGTTACTGCTTAATATGCAGGAGGCTGGCTTTAAAGGAGGTCTCTATCCGGTAAACAACAAACGTGACCAATTATTGGGATTAAAAGCCTATCCTGATTTGAATGCTGTTCCTGAAGACCTGGATTTGGTGGTCATCGCCACACCCGCACCCAGTGTTCCCGGCATAGTTCGCCAATGCGGTGAAAAGGGTGTTACCTCTGTGATTATTATTACTGCCGGCTTTGGTGAACTGGGAGCAGAAGGCCATCGTCTACAGCAAGAAGTACTGGATATTGCGCACCGTTACAGTATCCGACTTATTGGCCCGAACTGTCTTGGCGTTATTCGACCCAGCGGACAGCTTAATGCGACCTTCGGTGATGGCACGGTTAAAGACGGTAATCTGGCCCTGTTATCTCAATCAGGTGCGATTTGCACGGCAATTTTAGACTGGGCTAAACAGCAGGACATCGGCTTTTCAACGGTCGTATCGATGGGCGGCGCCGCCGATATAGATTTTGGTGAAGTGCTGGATTATCTGGCAACCGATAGTAAAACGACTGGTATCCTGATGTACGTGGAAGGCATACACGATGCACGCCGCTTCTTGAGCGGTCTTAAAGCGGCCGCTCGCTTAAAACCGGTTATTCTGATAAAATCCGGGCGTCATGAAGCGGGCTCCAAAGCCGCTATGTCGCATACCGGAGCCATGGTTGGCGGCGATAATGTCTTTGATGCCGCCATAGCACGAGCTGGCGTAGTCAGGGCCTACAACATCACCGAATTGTTTTCTGCTGCCCGCGTTTTGGCAAATAATTATGTCGTCAAAAAAGACCGTTTGGCCATTATTACCAATGCCGGCGGCCCCGGCGTAATGAGTACCGACCGGGCTGAAGATGTCGGCATCCATATAGCTGAATTGAGTCAAGCCAGCATAGATGCATTAAGTGAGGTTTTACCGGTACATTGGTCTCATGCCAATCCTGTTGATATTCTGGGCGATGCCACCTCTGAACGTTACCAGAAAGCATTGGAAATTTGCCTTAAAGATAAAAACATAGACGGAATACTGGTCATTTTGACGCCTCAGGCAATGACCAATCCAGCAGAGGTTGCTAACTGTATTATTGAGGGAGCCAAGGCCAGCAAAAAGCCTGTATTAGCCTCATGGACAGGTGGCGCAAGGGTCCAGGAAGGTCGAAACCTTTTTGCCAATAGCAAAGTAGCCCACTTTAATACCCCTGAAACCGCAGTCGATGCCTTTTCA
>JAQTMV010000127.1:9108-15124 GCA_028714175.1 Methylococcales bacterium | reverse complement strand
GGATGAAGCTCTTCAATTGTCCTTTGTTCGGAAGTTCTCCGGTTAACAGCAGATGGCAGACTTCCAAAAAGGTGCAGTACTCGGCGAGTTCTTCGATAGCATAGCCTCGATACAACAAAATACCAGCATCACCGTCGATAAAAGTGATTTTGGATGAGCAACTGGCAGTTGAAGTGAAACCCGGATCGTATGTAAACAAGCCTGTGCGTTGATAAAGGCTCTGTATATCAATGACATCTGGACCAACTGTGCCGCTTAATGTATCCAATTCATATTCGCTTTTTGTGGTTTGGTTTTTTAAGGTAAATCTGTATTGGGTGTTCATGATTTAGCTCTCAGTGATAAAAACAATTTTTTCTTATGGGATCTCACCGTAAGGATGCCAGCGAGATTGGAAAATACACAAATCCTCAGGAAGCGGGCAATAAAAACCACTTTCAGAAGGTCGTGGATGCTGGATCATTGTTTATCACTTCTCCGACAGAAGTGATAAGTTTGATGATCAGCATGGCCATGTGATAACCCGGCGCAGCCTATTTTCTCAGATATGAGCTTGGTGAGTCGCGGATTGGATAGCGCTAACCAGCGCCTGGGAGTGATACCGTTGGTTTTGTTGCTAAATTTATTTGGCCACAAGTTATAAAAATCGGCTAACACATCTTTTTTGAGCAACTCGGTATGCAACGCCGCTACACCGTTGATGGCGTGGCTGCCGACACTGGCCAGATGAGCCATACGCACATATCGCTCCTCTGACTCGTTAATTATGGATAACCGAGCCAGACGCTCCGAGTCTCCGAGAAACTGAATTCTCACTTCATTTAAATGTTCGTCTATCAGCAGCCGCATCAGTTCGGGTATGGCGACTGCAGGATGCGTATCATTCAGCTGAACGGTAAATTTTTCGTGGAAATGCGTCAGAGGAATTTTCTGAATATGCATAATGCGTATCATATCCTGCAGCGAACAGGAAACGAAAAAATATTGCTGTAGCAAGCGCAACTCCTTACCCTGAATCTGCTCATCATTGGGGTAAAGGATTTTGGTGATATTCTCGGATATTAGTTTTTTCTGGACAGCTCCGTAATAATCGCCGCGATTAAAGTGTGCCAGATCGAATGATTCAGCCGCCTCAGCCTTCCATAAGCGCAGCGTGTTAGCGGTATTGTTGTGGTAACCGAGAATAGGTGTATCGTAGGGCGTTCCTAAAACAGTCCATCCTGGAATCCAACGCACCCGCATTGTTTCGGTGGCATCAACATACCTTTCGGTATGGCCGCCCAGTTTGACTTCAATAGCCCATTCCGGCCGTTGAATTTCCCAAGGATTACCATAACGCAGCCATTTGTCGGTCTTTTCTTCTTGCCTTAATAATTCTTCATATATAAGATTTAGCTCTGGTAGGGCCTGACGAACCTGTTCTGTGATACCGAGGTTGAGTAAATTATTCCCAAGATGCGGTCCAACCAGAAACTCAGCAGAAAAATATGCCACAGTCCGCACTTTCTGGCGAGTATAGGTTTCTGCAGTACTAATCCAACAATGCAGCAAACGATCCCGGACGGTATAAGCTAGAGCTAGATAATAATCATGCTGTGTTGCTAATGCAGGAAATTTTCCTTGCACATAAAATAGATTATCGAAAAAAGCATGCTTTAACGCTTCTTTAGAAAGACCCGTATGAGCATAGTCATAAATATTGATTTTTGTTGCGGTATTCAAAGTTTGTTTCCATCAAATTCTCAGTGGGTTCTCAACTGCTTTGTTCTTGCTGGGTTAACTATTTAAAATTTCTTTAGACACCTCGTTTTCACCTACTTTCCCATCTTCATAAAACAAAGACCTGGCTTACAGCAGCTAACCGATTCATGTCACTTACTTCACCGGCTTAACGATCTTTAGTATTCACGCAAATTTTATTCCATCTTATTGAAATTAATGTGCTCATCATCAATTATTATTAATGAACATCTTGAGGGTCACCTGTTATTCAATGTTTCTAAAGCTTTGGGAAAGGATGAAAGAAATATTTGAAAAATAATGATGCACAATTATTGAGCACAAATATTACTTTTGGTGCAAACGTGGTAAACATGGCTTTGAATAAATAATTGATATGCAAATTATCATGACTCACCCATTGAGTGAAACCCAAGGAGATAATGGCAAGCAACCAAGGGCGCGGGAGTTCAGGGCAGGACTACGCAGCATTGGCATGGTCGAGCGGGAGTGCCTAAGCGCAGGGAAAAGCAGTGTTGAACAGCGCTATTTCATCAACTCCATCGCCGCCAATGCCAAGCTGTTTGCCCATGCAGTGCGTTCGCACCGGGGCATAGAAAAGCGCCTGCATTGGCGATTGGATGTGGTCATGCGTGAAGATGACTGTCGTATCCGAAAGGACAATAGTCCGACCGTTTTAGCGATGGTTCGCCACTTGAGCCTCAATTTGTTTGAAAAGGTGTCCTCCAAACTGAGTCTCAAGCAGAAACAGTTTAAGGCGGCTTTAAGTGATGACTTCCGAGAGGAAGTCGTGTTTGGTCTAAAATTTTAATGCGATTGCCCTGAGACCAGTTCCAGATGGGGTGAGATACGCTCGAATATTTCCGCAGGCGCGGTGGCAAGAAAATGGTTTTGATTGGGGGTCATAATGACGACCATTTCTTGTCTCTGGAGAGTGCTACCGATAAGATGAAAATCAAAAAAGCAGCGGAACAACGAAGGTTGAAACTTTAAAGGTTACATCCTGTGTCCCTTTATAACACAATATGCCAAAACAAATATGTATTTTCCAGTTTATCTGTTCATTATGTGCGCTACCATACCGACTGCAACTTTTTTTTATAATAAAGTTCTAACGTTTTTGACGCGGCCTCTAATCTCGCATGGAGGTCTGGTTCTTGGTCGAGATGATTTGCTCATTTTTGACCACGAAGAAGTACAGGATGTGTAGCGATAGCGTAACGGTGTATAAGGAGACATACAGCAATAAAATGATATTTTCAAGAATTATAAAAGAAATGTTTTTTAATGATTATCACTGGAGAGAATGGTTATGAATAAAAATACTTATCTTGGTTTGGCCTTGACTGCCTGCCTGAGCATCGTGTCTACATCTTTGTTGGCCGAAGTCGACCCTGCAGATGATATCAATGCACCTATACCAAAATTTAAAGAACCTCTGGAGCCATCCGAACAGCAACTGCAACAAATGGAGCATAAGAAGTCTGATATCACTGCACCTGAACCCCCTGCTGATGATATCAATGCACCAATACCAAAATTTAAAGAACCTCTGGAGCCATCCGAACAGCAACTGCAACAAATGGAGCGTAACAAAGCTATAGCTAAATAGACACCATGAGGCACTGACCAAAGAACCTGAGCGGTCCGGGGTTTGTAACCCCGGTCTTAACTTTTTTAATTTTGTACCCAGATTTATCTGCACAAAAAGTTTCGGAAAAGTTAAATACCCCGTCCGATATAAAAAATCACGAGGCATAGCCATGAATCCCGATGCCATCAAAGAGCTTTTGCTTTACAGTCTCGCCTTCAACTATTCGATACTTCTGATCTGGTTTGGCTTATTCAGCCTTGCCCACGACTGGATGTATCGCCTCCATAGCCGATGTTTCAGCCTCTCGGCTGAAACCTTTGACGCGCTCCACTACCGGCATGACTGTCTTTAAAATTGGAATCATCATGCTAAATATTGCACCTCTTGTCGCACTTTGGCTTATTTTCTAAAACGGGTTTACACATGACACGTTACCTCATTAACCGATCTTCCCGCCACAATTTCAGGCGGTTATGACGCATCTCCCACCTATTCCTATCAGTAAGTTGGACGACGGCAGTAGGCTGTGATTAATAAAAGCGGAGTTCATCCAAACTTCGTGGCTCTTTTAGTGGATGCGCTACACTTTTCCTCCGTTTAAGCTATCGCTACTTTGAAAATTCCCAAACGCATTCCTGGTTACAGGATCGCAGTCGATTAGAAATGAGCGGCCTATTTTAACCCTCAATTTCGTATAACCTCCTTTTTTTACCAACCCCCAGCTTGTTTTCCAGTAATGATCGGAAATATCGAGACGACTCAATTTACTCAAAACAGTCCGTGGTGAGCGCCGGTGTGGACTTGTGTCTCGTATATTCTCGCCGACAGTTTGAAATCCATTAGTGTTATTCGATCCCTGCGGTGTTGTGCTTATGTACGCTAGCGAACTGTCAGAGCCTGCGGAAAGGAGTCTAATTATCGCTGATGGTTCTCGGAACCGGATGTTTTCCAGTAGTCCCATCTGGATTTCGAGATAGAAAGAGGAAATTGTTGCAATTGCTATAATCATTGCGATGATTGCGTTTGACGTTTAATTCAAGAATAAAAAATCATGAAAAAATTTCACCAAATCAGATCATATCAAAAGCTGCACGGCATTGGTGTCAGCATCGTTGCTGCAATCTTTATAACTGGTTGTGCAAGCATTCCACCGCCTACAGAACAGATGGCCGTTTCCAAAGTTGCGCTAAGCAATGCAAGCAGCGCTGAAGGCAATGAGTTTGCACCGCTACAGCTCCAGTCTGCGATGGCTAAGATGGATGGCGCCGAGCGGGCCATGGCAGCGGAAGATTATGTACTCGCCCGGCAACTGGCGGAACAAGCACAGGTCGACGCCCAACTAGCAGCAGCAACGGCGCGTTCCGCCAAGGCCCAGAAAGCAGCGAGCGCATTGCAGGAAGATAATCGTGTGCTACGCCAGGAAATCGACCGTAACACCCAGTATCAATAATGGAGTTCATCATGCAAAACAATAGATATTTCCCCCTGACCCTGCTCGCAGCAACGATTATGTCCGGCTGCACTTCCATACCCAACCAATCCCTCACAGAAGCACATACCAGTTACAACAACGCCCGCACTAACCCCGAGGTCACCAATCTGGCCGCGCTTGAATTGAAAGACGCTGGCGACTCTCTGAATAAGGCGGACTATGCCTTTAGCGAAGATTAAGATGATGAAACCGTCAATCATCTGGCTTATGTAGCTAAACAGCAAGTGGACATCGCGCAGGAAACCGCCAAGCGGAAAACGGCTGAATTAGCGGTCACCAATGCCGGTGCCAAACGCACCCAAGTACAGCTTGATGCGAGAACGGCTGAAGCCGATACAGCCAAACTGCAGGTGGAGATTGTGGAGGAAAACGCCAATTGGCAAGCGACCCAATTAGCGGTTGCCAGCGCCAATTCAGAGCGTGACCAAGCGCTCATTGCCCAACAGGAAATGCAGCTCCAGGCGTTGAATGCCAAGAAAACGGAACGCGGCATGGTAATCACCCTCAGCGACGTTTTGTTCAACACTAACAAGGCGCAACTGAAATCGGGCGGTACGCGGAATGTGCAAAAGCTGGCCGATTTTCTAACCCAATACCCGCAATACAAGGTGTTGGTTGAAGGCCACACCGACAGCGTCGGCAGTGACGACCTCAATCAGGAACTCTCTGACCGGCGCGCTTATGCCGTGCGGACGGCTTTAATGGGCATGGCGATCAGCAATGACCGGGTTACTACGCGTGGTTATGGTGAGGCGTTTCCGGTTAGCAGCAATGACAATGCCGCCAGCCGTCAATTGAATCGGCGCGTGGAAATTATCCTTTCCGACAACAACGGCAACATCGCTCCACGCTAAGCGTGGAGCGATGTTAGACGGCGAATGGCTGGACTGGATCGAGCCCGGGCAGTGTTGATCCAGCCCAAACCCCGCCCCGAAAGATATCCTTATGATTGGTCTAGCCAAGCCTGCATCCAAATTCAGGTGAGCCTATGGCGGGCCTGTCCGATGGCTGGGTTTCGGGTATCGCCGACAATGGCCTTATGTTCGATACCGTACAGACTATATCCGATTTTACCGTTAAACTTTTTCTAGGTTTTTTTCACTTAAATTTAAAGAGAACAGCCATGAATATGAATATCGCGATCGAACCGCTACTGGCACTTGTGATAGGGATATTAATTTTGCTGGTAC
>JAQTMV010000127.1:0-9008 GCA_028714175.1 Methylococcales bacterium | reverse complement strand
TCCGATTTTACCGTTAAACTTTTTCTAGGTTTTTTTCACTTAAATTTAAAGAGAACAGCCATGAATATGAATATCGCGATCGAACCGCTACTGGCACTTGTGATAGGGATATTAATTTTGCTGGTACTGGTCTTATTGGGCATAATCTAGGTGAGAACATGTCATATCAAACAGTTCAACACTATGATGCCTCGCAAAACGACGAAAAACGCCGGTTAAATTCCGGTTTAAAGCACTTGTCTTGGAAAGTCATTATAGCGCCTAGCGTTGCCATGTCCCTCCGCAAATGGCTTTCAGGTATCTCGCTCGCAACCATGATCGGCACCTTGGCTATTTCCGGCTGTAGCTCAGAATATTCGGGCGAACAAGGCAAGCAGCAAGAGAAAGGGCGTGCCGCCACTAAACCTGTTCACAAGGAGGTCGGCGAGGCGTCCTGGTATGGACCGGGATTTCAAGGCCAGGAGACTGCCAATGGCGAGAACTTTAACCAAAAAGAGATGACGGCCGCCCATCCGAGTTTGCCGATGGGGACCAAGGCCAAAGTGACCAACCTCGAAAATGGCAAAAAGGTCGAGGTCAGGATCAATGACCGTGGACCCTATGCCGAGAATCGCGTTATCGATCTCTCCAGCGCAGCGGCTAATAAGCTTGATATGAAAGAGGACGGCACCACCCAGGTCAAGATTGAGACCAAACCTGCTAAGAAGAAGAGCTCCACCAAACACTCCAGCAAGAAAAAAATGGGCGCGAAAAGTGCAAAATCATCAAATTGACTTTAGGTGTCGAGTAATGGCGGCGATACCATTGCTATGTAGTCTGGGTTCTTCGGGGCGAAGCGAATGGCATAAATCCGCGGCAACGCCGATAGCGGCCTTTTCACACTATTGAAAATAGCTGGTTTTTCCTGAAATCTGTTCATAATACGTAGACCTACGTATTTACAAATCAACAGCTTAAAATTTTTAATATCAGTTACTTAGGGGGAAATTAACTCTTTCAACAGCCCGTTATGTGCGCTACCGTACCGACTGCGACAAGTTTTGCGGTTATGGTAATTACGAGGTTTTGACGCAACCGCAGTCCTGCCCCGAAGGCGGGTTCCTGGTCGAGTTGACTTGCCATTTATCGGTCCATGGCGACTATTCAGTACCAGGCGTGTAACCGGTTACGGGAACAATACCTGATCGATAGTCGAATCGTGGTCGGCTTGCTATTTGTATTTCGAATCTGTCTCGGTAGGCCGTTCACCCTGAAGACTGTCCTGAGCCTGTCGAAAGGTATTGAAAGTTTTCTTCAGCCTACTGGGATCGACGCTTAACTGGATTTAGTCATGAAACGCCTTATTATATTTATCTAAACATTACTGGAGATTTACTCATGAAACAGCTTATTAGATTTTTTTCCGCATTTTTTTTGGCCCTGACGCTACTAACTGCCGCAGGTTGCGCATCGACGCAAAAGCACGAGGGAACCGGGGAGTATGTTGACGACAGTGTCATCACCACCAAGGTTAAGGCGGCCATATTGCACGAGCCTTCCTTGAGCTCTGCCGAGATCAACGTTGAAACCTTCAAGGGCGTGGTTCAATTGAGCGGTTTTGTGAATTCCAGTGCCGATATTGCCAAAGCAGTTGCGGTGGCACGCGGCGTCGGCGGCGTAAAGTCAGTCAAGAATGACATGCGGCTCAAATAGAGGAGGTAACTATTATGGAAACCATAGAAAAAGCATCTAAATCCGCACATGAGGCTGTCGATAAGATCGCCAGTGCGACCAATCAGGCAGCGGAAGCACTTGGAGAAAAAGGAAATAAACTGAAAAATGCCGAGCAGCAATTGATTGAAAATTGCCGCGGTTATGTCCGCGACAATCCCATAACGTCGCTGGGGTTAGCGGCAGCGGCCGGCTTTCTGCTGAGCCGTCTGTTGAGCGGCCGCTAGACTGTCAAACGCCATGAACCCGGACGCCCTTGAGAAGGAGACTCCCGGACAAACCGCAACGCCTGGCGATTCGGTGAGAGATTCCGGCGTGCTGGAAGATGCCCGCTTATTATGGCATGAGCTGCGTGGACTAAGCCACGATCGCTTCCGGCTCGCCGCGCTGGAGACGCAGCGGGCGGGTGACAGCCTGGTGACGATGATCGTGGCGGGGCTGATGATTGCCTTCTTGCTGAGCAGCGCGTGGCTGGGACTCATGGCCGCCGCAGTGGTGGAACTGGTCGGCTATGGCATCGCTGTGAGTAGCGCGATACTGCTTGCTGTCGCTTTCAATTTACTGCTCGCACTGATCCTTCGTTGCGTGATACGCCGCAAGCGTCGTTATTTACAATTCCCCGCGACCCTGCGCAGTCTTCAACCCATGCGCCCAGTCCGCAGGGATGCAGAGAAGTCATGATGAAAGCCTACCTATTAAACCGGGGCAAACCCAGGTCATTGACAGTTCAGATCAGTGATGCGGAACGGCAGGTATTGAAAGGCCAAGAAGTGGTCGGTATTCGCACCACTGCGCTGATCCGGAAAATGCACCAACAGATGACCGCTCCTTCAACCTTGCTGCTGGCGGGAGGCATCGGATTTATCATCGGCGAACTTACCAAGCGCCAAATAACCAATAACCGCGGTACCGCCAATAAACAACGCACTACCGAAACTTTACCCCTGAGGGCCGCGATAAATTTTATGACCTCGGTACATACTTTATACATGGCCTTGATTTGTTATTCATCTATTATTTCACAATTTTCTCTAGCTGCATCGACTCGGTCACGTAATTCCTTACCGGGTTTAAAATGAGGAACATGCTTCTCTGATAAAGCTACAGTTTCACCTGTTTTCGGATTTCGGCCCATACGCGGGGGACGCTTGTGCAAAGAAAAGCTGCCAAAACCCCTGATCTCGATTCTTTTACCAGAAGCTAATGCCTGATTCATTTTTTCTATGATGCATTTTACCGCCAACTCCACATCTTTCAGTGCCAGATGCGGTTGTTTTTTAGCTAGTGCTTCAATTAATTCGGATTTTGTCACATTCTATCCTGTAAAAAAGAATAAAACAGAGGCTATATATAAAGACATATCCTCGTTATGGCCTTTATTTTTCCATTTGCTTAAAGATGTCAGCAAATGTAGGTGTACCCACTGCTTGCTGAGAATGATCTTTAATAGAATGAGTTTCTTCATCTTGTTCTTTTGCTTTAAGAGACAAAGAGATTGACTTGCTTTTCTTATCCACGCCGATAAACTTTGCTTCAAGCATATCGCCTTCCTTTAACAAGGTACGGGCATCTTCAACGCGATCACGCTGAATCTCGGAAGCGCGTAAATACCCTTCAACATTATCCGCCAGGGTAACAACTGCACCTTTAGCATCAACTTCCTTAATGGTGCCTTTTACCAAACTGCCTTTTTCATGAGTAGCAAGGAAATTTTGGAACGGATCTTGTTCAAGTTGCTTGATGCCTAAAGAAATACGCTCACGCTCAGAATCAACCGCTAGAATTACAGTTTCCAATTCATCACCTTTTTTGAATTCACGAACTGAGGTTTCGCCATCATCAGCCCAGGAAATATCAGACATATGAACCAAGCCGTCAATACCGCCATCCAGGCCAATGAAAATACCAAAGTCAGTGATCGATTTGATTTTCCCCGAAATTTTATCGCCTTTGTTGTGTGTTGCGGCGAATTCATCCCATGGATTGGTTTTGCACTGTTTCATGCCTAAAGAAATACGACGGCGTTCTTCATCGATTTCCAAAACCATAACTTCAACTTCATCACCTAATTGGACAAGTTTGGATGGATTCACGTTTTTGTTTGTCCAATCCATTTCAGAAACGTGTACCAAACCTTCAACGCCTTCTTCAATTTCAACGAAGCAACCGTAATCAGTCAGATTATTTACTTTACCAAATACACGTGTGCCTGCAGGGTAACGTCTGGCTATGTTTTTCCATGGATCTTCACCCATTTGCTTCATGCCCAAAGAAACACGGTTTTTATCCTTGTCGTATTTCAGGACTTTAACTTTTATTTCTTGACCTATTTCCACACACTCTGACGGATGGCGAACGCGACGCCATGCCATATCGGTAATATGCAACAGACCGTCGATACCACCTAAATCAATGAATGCGCCGTAATCAGTCAGATTTTTAACAACACCGGTAACAATTGCACCTTCTTCCAGTGTTTTCAGTAATTCTTCTCTTTCCGCGCTGTATTCTTTTTCCACCACTGCGCGACGGGACAGAACGACATTATTACGTTTCTGATCGATTTTTATAACCTTGAATTCCAGATCACGATTTTCAAGGAAGCTTGTATCTCTGATTGGACGAACATCAACCAACGATCCGGGTAAGAATGCGCGCAATGCCCCAACCGAGACAGTGAAGCCGCCGCGAACTTTACCGGTAATCCGGCCGATAATGGTTGCTTCTTTTTCAAAAGCAGTTTCAAGTTCAGACCAGGCTTTATTTTTCTTCGCTTTATCTCGGGAAAGAAGAGTAGCACCTAGACCGTCTTCAAATAAATCAAGGGCAACTTCGACTTCGTCGCCAATCGCAACTTCTAATTCGCCATCGTTGTTTAGAAACTGCCATTTAGGAATGACGCCTTCGGATTTGGAATGAGTGCTGACGATGATCATATCGTTTTCGATATCGATCACTGTACCCATCAACATGGCACCGGGACTCATTTTGGTCTTGGTTAAACTTTCTTCAAGTAATGCAGCAAAGCTTTCGCTCATTTTATAATTTCCCAAGCTTGTCGAAACTCGAACAAACCTTTTCTTTATCAAAGTTAAAAAAAACCGCACTTAACAATACGGCCACAAAAAAACCCTTAATGGATTAAATTCAGCACTTCTTCAACCACAGCCTCGATAGCCAGGTCAGAAGAATCAATATAAAGCGCATCACTCGCCATTGCTAATGGAGCGGTTTTGCGCTCCATATCGCGGCGATCGCGCTCTTCTATCTCATTCATTATGTTTACTAGATTAGCATCAATTCCTTTTTCTATCAACTGTTTATATCGCCTCTCGGCTCTTTTTGCTGAGCTGGCGGTTAAAAATACCTTGTTCTCCGCATCAGGAAAAACCACTGTGCCCATATCACGGCCGTCTGCAACCAGTCCGGGCAGCTGTCTGAAATTCTGCTGCTTTTGCAACAATCCCCGCCTAACGCCCGGTAGTGCGGCAATCTGTGAAGCGATATTGCCGGTACTTTCAAGTGCTAATTGATCGGTAATATCCTCACCGTTCAATTTTACAACCAACTCATCACCGCAATCAAATTCTAACGCCATAGCTTGCGCTACTTTTATAATCTCCGCTTCATTAGCCAAATCGGCAGACTGTTTTAACAACGCAATTGCCAGCGATCGATATATCGAACCGCTATCCAGATAATGCCAACCCAGTTTTTTTGCCACCAAGCGGCTGACCGTGCCTTTGCCTGCTCCGCTGGGACCATCTATCGTCAATACGGGAATGTGCATCAGGATTCCTCGGCAACTGATCCCTTCGTTGCTCTACCTGCTGCCTCCTTGCAGTCTTCGCTGACCAGATCCAGGCCAAGGCGTTTTACCAGATCCTTAAATTCAGGAAAGGAGGTATTCACATTGGCGCAATCCAGAATGGTAATCGGCGCTTTCGCACGCAATCCTGCAATTGAAAAAGACATGGCAATTCTATGGTCGCCATGAGACATCACTGTACCGCCACCCATTGAACCGCCCTGAATAATCATGCCATCGGCAGTCGGTTGGGCGTTTACGCCGAGTATTTGCAAGCCATCTGCCATCACTTGAATCCGATCTGATTCTTTGACTCTAAGCTCCCCCGCGCCACTTAACCGGGTTTGACCCTCCGCGACTGCTGCGGCAACAAATAATACCGGGAATTCATCAATAGCCAGCGGCACCAACTCTTCAGGAATATCTATGCCTTTTAGAGGACTGTAAACAACGTGTAAATCAGCCACTGGTTCTCCGCCGACGACGCGTTGATCAAGCACTTCAATATTCGCACCCATCAAGCGAAGAATATCTATAACTCCGGTACGAGTAGGATTAATGCCGACATGTTTTAACAATAAATCAGAGCCTGGTGCAATTGACGCGCCTACCAAAAAAAATGCAGCTGATGAAATATCACTGGGTACATCAATATCTGTAGCCTGCAAATGACCATCAGAAGTAATACTGACTTTACTGCCCTGTTTCCTGACGGGATAGGAAAATCCGGACAACATCCGCTCAGTATGATCGCGTGTCGGCGCCGGTTCAGTGACCCTGGTTTCGCCTTGGGCATACATGCCTGCCAGTAACAAACAGGATTTAACTTGTGCGCTTGCTATTGGCATAACGTAATCAATGCCCTGCAATTGCCCCGCCTTGCCGGTAATATACAGCGGCGCCGTGCCCTTGTCAGTGGTTTTTATATCGGCACCCATCGCCGCTAATGGCTCGGTAATCCGTTTCATCGGCCTGCCGGACAAGGACTTATCGCCTGTTAACACAGAATTGAATGACTGCCCTGCCAATAGTCCACTCAATAAACGCATGGATGTTCCCGAATTGCCTAGATACAGCTCATTTTCAGGCGCTTTCAAGCCATACTTGCCGACACCATGAATGGTTAAACAACCATTATCCGGCCCTTCAATTTCAACGCCCATATCACGAAAAGCCTGTAATGTCGCCAGGGCATCCTCGGCTTCGAGAAAGCCTTTAACGTGAGTAAGACCTTCAGCCAATGAACCCAGCATAATTGAGCGATGCGAAATGGATTTATCGCCCGGCACTCTCACTTCGCCCTTTAACACACCGCCCGGTTGGACTTGAAATGTGATTGATTTTGACATATTACCTTCAAACTGATTAAGAAAGCGTTGCCGTGCAGTGTTGGCATACGCAAAGATTGCAAAAAGCTGCTGGCTGTCGTCGTTTTCCAGCAAGCGCTGTATTTTATTCAGTTGCTCCCTTGTCTGTTGAATCAATGGAATTATTTCATTTTTATTGGCTGAACAAATATCCCGCCACATGATCGGATCACTCGATGCGATCCGCGTAAAATCCCTGAAACCACCTGCCGCATATTTAAAGATTTCCCTTTGTTTGTCTTTATGACCCAGCATATCCACTAAAGCGAAGGCAAGAATATGCGGTAAATGGCTGGTTGCCGCCAGCACCGCATCATGGCGTTTTACATCCATCACCGATACTACAGACCCGCACTGCTCCCAGAAACGCTGAATTTTTTGCACGGCTTCTGTCCGGGTATTACTGAGAGGAGTAATAATCAGTCGTTTATTCAGAAACAAATCGTTAATCGATGCCTCTACGCCACTTTGTTCCGCCCCCGCGATCGGATGCGCAGGGACCAAATTATCAGGTACAGCACCAAATACCCGCTCGGCGGCGGTAACAACGCTATTCTTGGTGCTGCCAACATCGGTATAAATTGCAGCTTCTGACCAAAACGGTTTAAGCAAGGCAAAAATGCTTTCGATAGCCGCTACGGGTGTGGCAATGACTATGCAATCAGCGTCTTGAACGGCCTGGGCTATTTCCAGGTAATAATCATCAATAACACCTAGCTGTTTTGCAGTCTCCAGATTTTGCATATCCTGCTGACGGCCAAAGCCAACAATGCTTTTGCTTAAATTCTGTTGCCTTGCAACGCGGGCGATTGAACCGCCAATTAAACCAACGCCAATAATACAAAGCCGGTTAAACATTAGCCAGTATATCGGTTAATGCCTCGAGAAATAGCTGGTTTTCTTCTTTTGTGCCGATGCTGATGCGTAAATGATCAGGCAATTCATAAACGCCTACAGGTCTGACAATTATGCCTTTGCGTAACAAGGCTTCATAAACAGGCAGTCCCTCCTGTTTCAAATCCACCAACACAAAGTTACCTGCTGAAGGAATCCATTCCAGACCCAGGTTTTTGAAACCCTCGGTTAATTGCTGCATACCTTGAGCATTCACGGCAACGGTTTGCTGCAAATGTTCTTCATCCGTTAAAGCCGCTTCTGCCGCCGCTAATACTAACATATTATTATTAAAAGGCTGCCGAACCCGATTAAGAATATTGGCAAGCTCCGGACTCGATAATCCATAACCCATTCGTAAGCCAGCCAATCCATAGGCTTTGGAAAAAGTACGTGTAATCAATAAATTAGGATATCTTTTTAACCAGTCTATGGAATTGATCGGCTCGGCACTGCTAACAAATTCAAAATAGGCTTCATCAAGCACACAAACAACTGTATCAGGCAATGCGCTAATAAAACGTTCCAAACTTGCCTGACTTAACAAAGTACCCGTTGGATTGTTCGGGTTGGCAATAAACACCAAACGGGTTTTTTCGCTCACCCTTTCGAGCATGGCATCCAGATCGTGACCATAATTCAGCGCCGGTGCAACCACGGCTGTAGCGCCCGCGGCCTGAGTTACGATAGGATACACCGCAAAAGCATGCTGCGAAAAAATCACTTCAAGCTCCGGCGTCAAAAACGCCCTGGCTACCAGTTCCAGAATCTCATTAGAGCCATTGCCCAGCGTAATCTGATCAACATCAACTGCATATTTTTTAGCCAAGGCCTGTTTTAATAGAAAGCCGCTGCCATCCGGGTAAAGAGCCAGTTCCGGCAAAATGGCCTGAATAGCTGCCAACGCTTTTTTCCCGGGACCTAAAGGATTTTCGTTAGAAGCCAGTTTAATAATCCGGCCAAGTCCCAGCTCGCGTTCAAGCTCTTCAATCGGCTTGCCGGGCTTATAAGGTATAAGCTGCTGCACACCTGCCACCGCAAGATTGTAAACTTTATCTTTGTTATCCATGGATTTGAAAAATGAATATTTTTTTAACGCAGTGAAAACGAATTGATATGTAAAACATGTTATAGAACGGCTTTTGGATAGGAACCCAATAATTTAAACATCTTAACGTTTTCTTTCACTCTGTCTAAAGACTGAGCAATAACTTTATCTTCACTATGAC
>JAQTMV010000126.1:7730-15209 GCA_028714175.1 Methylococcales bacterium | reverse complement strand
TCAAATCTAAAGCAAACTCGTTATACGAGAGCTTTAAAACAATCCCAATCTTTTGATTTTTTGTACAGTTCAATTACCGGCTTCAAGCGGGTTGCTCAATACACCGCATTAGCTTTGGGTCTACTATGTGCACCTTATTTTGCCCAGGCCGAGGAAAATGCTGTTAATTCAAATTTACTGGTACTTGTAGAATCCTATGCCCAGGAAATCGGTGATGCGCGTGCGGAAGAGCGCTGGACCCGAATTGAATTCGGCACTACTTATATTGATCCAGTTGTGGTAGTCGAAGGATCAATTGCCAATGCAGAAAGCATTTATGTGTTAGGTATTCGTAATATAGATGCGATGGGTTTCGAAGTCAGCCTTAAAAATTGCATCACTGCTACTGGCATTCCCGTTCAGGAAACTGTTAATTATGCCGTTATTGAGAAAAGCCAGTTGCCCCTGACAGAAGATGCAAATACTGAAGTTAGACAGCAATTTTCATGGGGCGAATGTGCAGCAGATGAAGATACAACGGCTAGCTGAAATTTACATGTGTAAAGGTAATGGAGTTCAAACCATCCTTGAGCAAGCAACGGATTGACAATATTTAATACAATACTTAATTATAATGAGGAAATCATGAAAAAGATTTACTTGCTAGCTCTCACTATGACTCTTTTAGTAGTCAACATAGCGTTTGCAGCTGACGAAATTCACTGGACCGTTACCGGCAAGGATTCGGTAACATTTGACTGGCGGGGAACTTCGGCAGAAAATTCGATTGGTTATGGACTTAGTTCCGGAAATTACACCGAGGTAATTGCAACGGCACCTGATCCAGTCCCTGTTTCATCCACTGGCCCTTTCTGGGAAGCAAAGCTAACCGGTCTGGCAGCAAATACCCGTTATTATTACAAAATTGGCAACGCCCCTGAGCGTAGCTTTCACACTCCCCCAATTCCGGGCAGTTCCGATTTTACCGTCTATGCTCAGGGTAATATTGGTAGCTCGTCGACTTACTTCAATACAGGTGAAGTTCAAGATATTATTGTTAATGACATGCCTTCCTTTGTTGTCGGATTAGGCGATCTTACTCTGGGAAGCGAGAATGGAATAGCTACAATTGATCAACATTTTAACGATGTAATGCTGTGGTCCAAGGAAGCAGCGTATATGCCGGTATGGGGGGATAAGGATACGATTACATCCACTAACGAGGACTTTAAAAACTATAAAGGCCGCTTTGCGGTTCCAAATCCGCAGACATCCCCGGGTTCTCCGTTAGCGGGAGGGGAAGACTGGTACTGGTTTGATTACGGTAACGTCCGCTTTATCACCCTGCCGGAACCGTGGACTGGCGCTTGGGCTGACTGGATTACAAAAGCCGGTACACTTATGGCTCAAGCCCAGACCGATTCAGATATCAAATTCATCGTCACTTTCGTGCATAGACCCGCCTATTCATCCGGCCATTATACCGGATCGTCCACTCTTAAAAGTAGCCTGGATAAGTTAGGAGACACCTATAGCAAGTACAAATTAAATATAAATGCTCATAGTAATAATTACGAGCGTAGCTTCCCGCAGCATGGCGTAATTCATGTTACTGCCGGAACGGGGGGCGCAAATCTTACGCAGGATGGCGCCTGCTTGTGGTTAACCTGCACAAAGCCTTCCTGGTCTGCTTTCCGTGCCATGCATCTTGGCGTCTTGAAATTACATTTCACCGCTTCCGGCATAGAGGGGTCGTTTATCTGCGGCCCTGCGGGTGGTGGAATAAATGATGTGAACTGCACAAAAGGCAGTGCCGTTGATAGCTTCGTAATTGGCACTCCACCTATTAAGATCAGCGCATTCTCTGCGACTACTACGTCTTCCTACCACGCTCCTGCGCCAATCTCGTCCCTCGTCGTCAATGTAAAAGACAAAGGCGCGGTCGGAAACGACAGCACAAATGACACGGCGGCAATCCAGGCAGCCGTTAATCAAGTAGGCGGAACAGGCGGAACGGTTTTCGTGCCTGCCGGAACCTATATGATTGATGCGTTGACCTCTGTGAAACTCAAAAGCAACATGACGTTCAAGATGGATAGCGGAGCGGTATTGAAAGCAATTCCTAATGCTTCCTCTACATATGCTATTCTTAAAATAATATCTGCAACAAATGTTAATGTCGTGGGCGGTATGTTACAAGGAGAGAGGCATCAGCATCTTGCCGCAGGTAACTTTGTTAGTAACAATCTTCAATGGGGGATGGGTATTTGGATAGCTGCTTCAAGTAACGTGTATATAGAAGGCGTTACTGCTACACAATGTTGGGGAGATGGGTTTTATCAGGGTGGGTCGCCGAGTCAATCGAGTAATATTAATTTTTACAGTGTTGTTGCTGATGATAATCGTAGACAAGGATTATCCATTGAAAATGTTAATGGTTTGGTAGTGAGAGATTCCGTATTCAAAAATACTAATGGACAGTGGCCTATGGCTGGAATCGATATTGAACCATACGCAGCCGGTCAAGTGGTTACTAATGTAAAAATTCTAAATAACAACATTAATCATAATTATCGCGGAATTACACACGACGGATCGGGAACTAATATTACCAATATTCTTATTGATGGCAATACTATAACTGATAATACGTGGGCTGGAATAAGTAAAACAAGGTATGCTACTAACGAAGTAATTACTAATAATACAATAACTGGCAGCCGGAATACAGTCCTTTCCGGCTCTTAATGGAGGCCAGCACATCTGTAAATAATTCTTAGAGTAACAATACAATATCTGCTAGTCCAGCCCTTACTGGTAATCATGCTGGAATAAGATTCTTTAGTGGAGCAACTGGTATTCATGGGATAGGAAATACTATTACAGTTTACCCTTATAGCGTTAAGGATGAAGCTGGCGGGACAATACGATTAGGTATTAACTTTCCCTTGAAAAGACTTACGAGAATTGTGAGCTATATACGTGATATTTCTACCATCCATGTGCTGTATATGAACCGGAGACCCAGGTAACGGGTATTCGGAGACATGGGTGGGTGGGGGGTTCATTGAGGTTAACCAAAGCAAGCTTATGTTGGCAAAAATAGAAGTCAAAACAGCCACCTTGATAAGTAGGACGTAAGCTTGCTTATTTTTGCTCAACCTGAACAGTCATTCTGATCCACTACGAATACCTAATGATGATTGAAGTTGAAGACTTTTTTGAATTTTCCCTAATGGTGTTCAAGTAGCCGGAATGCGTGTTCGAATACATCCGGAATCCCTTCTGACGCATTGCTCATTAGTCCGTATCATGGTTAAAATTGCTTCCTTTTATTCGGTCTGATTTATCCAGGATTTTTTGACGTATGAAATTGCCCTGGACTGAAAAAGAGAAGTGCTTATTAATTACCGTTATGGAAGCCATACTTTTTGAATTCAATAGTATTTTGTATTTGATCACGAAATATCGTTACAAGGTATTGAAAAGTGAAGTTGGTTTGAAATTTTGCGTACTGGTTAGGCAGACGTGTGAAGTCGTTTAAATAGAAATTCTGAAAGGAACCGTGAGTTGTGACCATGTCCGTATTTTAGTTTCTGAGCAGCCAGTCTGGTGCCAAGCGAAATAATGAGAAGGATTAACAGAAGAAGCTCGATGATAAAGCTGTCCGAGAGTTTTTTTCTGATTTGAAAAACGCTATTGAGGACGCCATCTAGGCATCAGTATCAATGTCTAGTGCAGGACTATTTAAAGATACATGATAATCTATACGGAGTGACTGTAGCATTATTTGGTATTTATCTTGACTTGGGTTATAGTTACGGCGGCTGAATTCTTTCATAGTCTTGTCCGCATCTCGCGCTGTTGCCTCGCCCCATCTGCAGAAGTCCACCGTAATGGCTACTAGGTCTTTCATGCCTACAAAAAAGTGCTTACTCGCCCGGGATACGCTAAGACTGAACCGTGCCAATCAGGCTGTGAAGTCTCGCCATTAACAGCGCAGGCGCACTGGTTGATCCACTTTCGGACTATCTCCACTTCAATTTCAACAGTGCAAGGCATACACAAGTGCAAGCTCTTTACGGTATTATTGCATATATTTTAGGATAGACTATATTAAATAACCATTTTAAAATAATAGTTATATTATTTTTTATGGCTTATTAGGCGAAGAAAGGATGCAATGTTTTAAGTCTTTATTATGGCCGTCTAACGAATAATTAGACCGATACTGATCGGTTTCTTCTTGGAATAAGGTGCATAAAATGATCAACTATGAATTTTGCGCTCAGTGGATTCTTGATCGGAAACACGGAAAGAATGTCCGCGTTCTCAATTATAGATGCGGCCCTGGTAAAATTATCAAAGAATTGCTGATACTCCCTGGCCTGTTATGGCGCGCACCCTTTATGGCTGCTTTTGTGCTCTGTGCGGGAATTGCATTGACAACTGCTCGGGTCGAGGCTGCCTCTACGGTCGTCGAACTGGCGGCGGACTTGCCTGAATCGTCGGGCGCCTCCGTTCGAGGACTAAACGACAACGGCGAGGTGGTTGGTGGTGGTCCAAGTGGTGGCCGTCACCAGGGGTTCCTTTTGCGTGACGATGGCACGCGGCTGAACTTTGCTGGACGGACGACGGGTAGCGATTTTACCGTCGCCCGCGGCATAAACGGCGCCGGTCAAGTTGTGGGTTTGACAAACACACTCACTGGGGTGAGCGCCTTTCGTTCACTGAGGGGGAGCGGTCAACTTCTTCTCAACCCGCTGCCAAAAGATAACGGCAGCGTAGCGTTTGCCATCAACGATGCGGGACAGGCCGTCGGCTATTCAAGCGGACCCAACGGTATTCGGGCTGTCCTTTGGAGCCGAACCGGGGTCCCACAGGAGTTACCAGGACTTCCTGGCAGCCAATCAAGCCGGGCTCTCGCAATCGATCCACAGGGGAATGTTGTCGGAGTCTCCGAAAACCAGGCACAACATGCGGTTTTATGGAAAGTCGGCCAACCTCCTAAGGATTTGGGGGCGCTCCCGGGCCATTTCATGAGTGAAGCGAATGCTATCAATGCCAATGGAATTATCGTCGGATTTTCTGAGGATGCTGAAACACAGCTGCGCCACGCCGTGCTCTGGACTTCTTACGGGGATGGCCCCATCCAGGATTTAGGCACACTCCCGGGCGGACACTCGAGCTGGGCGGTCGGAGTTAGTAATAGCGGCCAGGTGGTCGGAACCTCACAGATGAAGAACGGCTTTTTTCACGCCTTCCTGTGGACGCCAGAATCCGGTATGCAGGATCTGAACGACCTGGCAGCGACATCATTGCCGCCCGGGATCGTGCTTACCGACGCCCATGCAATCAATTCTTCAGGTCAAATTCTTGCAGTTGGGCGGAATGATGATCTTCCGGATACCGCTGAAGATGAAGTTACGTTGAGTATTTTCCTTGTGAAGCCGTAGGACTAGATTATGAAAAACCGTCATTCTATTTTCATTCTCGCTGTTGTTGCCGCCCTGATCGCACTGTGCTTCAGCGCCACATCAGCCGCAGGGCCCGAAACCACCGGGCGGTGGGATCCGGCCGGGTCGCTGCCCATTGCTTACTCAGTCCATTCCCACTGGCTGCCCACAGGAAAGGCGATGGTCTGGCCGGGCGATGGGGATATTTCCGGCGACGATCCCCGATCCTGGGATCCCGCCGTCACCCCTTTGAGCTTTACGAGCCTTGCCAAGCCGGGCTACAACATTTTCTGCAGCGGTCACACCTTTCTGGCTGATGGCGGGCTCTTCGTAGCCGGAGGCCACAACGGCACGAATACATCTGCAAATTTATATGGTTTGAAGAGGGCGAGCATCTACAACTCTTTCGCTAATGCGTGGAGCTACTTGCCTGACATGAATGCCGGCCGCTGGTATCCGACCAACACGATACTGGTCAACGGCGACCCTCTGGTGGTCTCCGGTTCAGTTGATCCATCGACCGGTGTTAATTTGCTACCCCAGGTTTTCCAGATGGCGACGGGGACTTGGAGGAATCTTACCGGTGCACAATTGGGGCAAGATCTTTATCCACATATGTTGTTGGCTCCGAACGGCAAGGTCTTCAATCCAGGACCGACGGCGGTGACCCGTTATCTTGATACGGCAGGAAGCGGTTCTTGGAGCTTTGTGGCGAATCGGTTTTACCAAACAACAAATCGTGACTACGGTTCGGCGGTGATGTACGCACCAGGCAAGGTTCTGTCGGTGGGCGGCGGCAACCCGCCGACGAAGACAGCCGAAGTCATCGATCTCAACGCGTCAACACCGAGTTGGAGTCCCGTCGGCTCAATGCAATTCGCCCGGCGCCAGATCAATGCGTTACTGTTGCCCGACGGCAAGGTACTAGTCACCGGTGGTACCAGCGGCTCGGGCTTCAACAACACGAGTACACCCGTGTTCGCGGCGGAAATGTGGGACCCGGCTCAGCCGGGGACCTGGACCACGATGGCCAGCGCTTCGATTCCGCGTCTTTACCACTCTTCTACGGTCTTGATGGCGGATGGACGGGTTTTGAGTACGGGCGGCAATAATCAACCGCAAATTGAGATATTTTCGCCGCCTTATCTTTTTAATTCTGCAGGAGGAGTGGCGACAAGGCCTACGATCACATCGGCGCCGTCCACCGTAAACTATGGGCAGTCCATATTTGTACAAACGCCTGACGCCGCAACGATCACCAAGGTCACGATTCTGAGTCTCTCCTCGACGACCCACGCTTTCAACCAGAGCCAGTCCAGAACAGAGCTAAGTTTTACGACAACCGCCGGTGGTCTCAACATTACGATGCCTTCCAACGCGGTTACGCCCCCTCCCAACCCCAATGTTACCCCCCCGGGCTATTACCTGCTTTTCATCCTTAACGGGAGTGGGGTTCCATCCGTTGCAAGCATAGTGAAGCTGACACAACAATCGCAAACGGTCACGGCGCCCACCGTGACGACTTTGCCCGCCTCAGCTGTTGGTGCTACGGGTGCAACGCTGAATGGTACAGCCAATCCGAACGGCGCAGCTACGACGGGTTGGTTTCGGTACAACACCACCAGCCCGGGTACCTGTAACGACACCTTCGGCACGCTCACCCCGTCGACCGGCCTGGGCAGTGGCACCGCGGCCGTTGCATACTCGCAGGGGCTCACCGGTTTGACTGCGTCGACGACCTACTACTTCTGCGCCATCGCCAGCAACTCCGCAGGTAAGAGCTTTGGCAGCGTGCTGTCATTCACCACCTCCGCAGGGGGCTCAGGGGGCTCGTTGAGCGGAAGCGGGACCAGTGTGACGGCTGCGAGTCTGACGACCGAGGGGACTGTCGACTGGATCCATTGGGGCGAGACGCCCCTGAACCGCAAGGCTGGAGTAACGGCCCAACTCAGTACTTACACGTTGCCAGCGGGAGGAACCGTTCTTGGCTACAACGACGATCCCAGAGGGCTGACCTGGAGCGATGGCGCTCCCATCGCAGCGA
>JAQTMV010000126.1:0-7630 GCA_028714175.1 Methylococcales bacterium | reverse complement strand
TAGCAACCGGCCAATACGACCGCGACTACACATTGACGTACAGTGCGGCTGGCGCAGGGAAGACCTTGACGGTGACGTGGACGATGAATTCGGGGACCGGCAATGTCACGTTGAACGGGGCGGCGCTGGCGGGGACTGCAACCCCGAGCCCGGACTTTTCGCTTTCGGCGACGCCGGGTACGCAATCGGTCGCGGCAGGTGCTAGCACGACGTACACAGTCACGGTGGCACCTTCGGGCGGCTTTAGCGGCACGGTGGGTTTCAGTGCCGGCGGACTACCGACGGGAGCGTCGGCGAGTTTCAGTCCGACGACAGTGACGGGAACGGGATCGACGACGATGACGGTGACGACGGGGAGCGGCACGCCGACGGGAAGTTCGACTGTGGCAATTACGGGGACAAGCGGGACTTTGAGTCATCCGACTAGCGTGGCGCTCACGGTGACGTCCGGAGGAGCAGGGGGCTCGTTGAGCGGAAGCGGGACCAGTGTGACGGCTGCGAGTCTGACGACCGAGGGGACTGTCGACTGGATCCATTGGGGCGAGACGCCTCTGAACCGCAAGGCTGGAGTAACGGCCCAACTCAGTACTTACACGTTGCCAGCGGGAGGAACCGTTCTTGGCTACAACGACGATCCCAGAGGGCTGACCTGGAGCGATGGCGCTCCCATCGCAGCGAGCGCCAATAACAAGAACGGTCTTTATATTGGGGGTATAGGAAAAGGCTTTTCATTCACGGCACCGGCGGATACGACTACCCGGACGCTGACAGTCCATGTGGGGGGGTGGAAAAGCGCGGGCACGCTGACAGCTCAGCTGTCGGATGGCTCGGCAACCAATTTTGTGAATACAACCCCGGTAGCAACCGGCCAATACGACCGCGACTACACATTGACGTACAGTGCGGCTGGCGCAGGGAAGACCTTGACGGTGACGTGGACGATGAATTCGGGGACCGGCAATGTCACGTTGAACGGGGCGGCGCTACAGTAACAGCCGGGCTCGGTGGCTGAGAGCGCTAGAGCAGTGGGGCGTGTCAAACGCGCATATCCATTTCGCCAGCCGCTTCCACTGATCATTCTGCGCGTCGTAAGGCCGTAAGGTGGATTCATCTAATAGGCAATCCCCCATAACTTTGAGATCTGCATGTAGGGCAATGGCATGGACTCTTCCCACCTACCGGTATCAGTGTGCCAGACTGATATTATTAACTCGTCAGAAAAACCAGCGGAGGAGTCCGACAAGAATATTAAACGAGCTGGTATAGATTTAGCAAAACTGATATTTCAAGTACTCGGCGTTGATGGTCAAGAAAAGGCCGAGTTATGTTACCAGTTGCGCAGAGCGCAAATGCAGGACTACTTTTAAAAAGCTCCCGCCATGCCTGATTAAGATGGAAGCCTGTAGCAGCGCTCATTACTGGGCAAGAGAGTTACAAAAACTGTGACATACTGTCAAACCAATAGCACCACGGTTTGTAAAGTCGTATGTTAAAAGCAACAAAAACAAAGCCAAGGATGCTGAAGCCATTTGCGAAGCGGTTGCACGTCCCACTATGCGGTTTGTTGCAATTTAAAGCTTCGCCCAGCAGGACATCCAGTTTGTAGTGCCGTCTATAACACAGCTGCTTTCATTATAACATGACATAGAAATCAATAGCATATAAGCACGGCTGCTGAATGTTACGGAAAAGATTCCATTTCTGTAATTTGTGGTACTAAAAATGCTGGCAGAAGAGATTTTTTAGCCTTTTTCTGGAAGTACATAAAGCTTCATATTACAGGCAGGTTCACTCCTTGGCTTTGTGGGGCAATTCGTTGTCTATTTTGTAATTAATTGAAAAAAGTCTTCTTTCATAATGAGAATTGCTGAACATTATCCGAAAAAACCCTTTTTTGTTATGTGGTATTACCATGTCAGGCTGGAAATGGTAGATGACGCGTTAAAAATTGCCGTATAATAAATAGAAAAATGGGGTCAAAATCAATGTGGTCAAAACCCAATACAGCTTGGTTCAGGCGCAATTTCGACTACACCGGGGTATTAATTTCTGCGGCCTTCCTGATTGCAGCAGCCTTCTTGTACGTGAGGCCCGGCGTTTTCGTGGTCAGCAAGTGGCTGGACGACACGCTACTCTATACAGAATCCGGCTACCGACTTGCCCATGGGCAAGTCCCCGGAATTCATTTCAGCAGTTCTCTGGGGGTCTTCGCGTTCCTGCCGCACGCCATCGCCTACCGCCTGACGGGAGATTTGGTCCAGGCCATCCCCGTTTCATCCGTTATGCTTGCCGCCATAGTTTTTGCAATCGCGGTCTATTTCGCGTTGACGCGCCTCGGCGTCATTGTCGGGGTAGGTGTTACCCTCACCACTTCGCTACTGGTGATGGCGCCCGTTCTTATCGGTTTTGGCTTTTGGGAACTCGAAGGGGTGCAAACGACCATCGCCATGTCCTATAACAGGCTCGGCTTTGTGCTTGTCCTCTTGATCGCGCTTCTGCCCATCAAGCCTAAGCCACAGTGGCGAGCAGTCGCCGACCGGTTCGATGCGGTGCTCGCCGTTGTTGTGTTTGCGATGGCTTACTACACCAAGATGCCGTTCGGCATTGCGGTCGCTTGCCTGGTTGCGTTCTGGGGTCTGCTACTGCAGTCGGACCGGCGCCAATTAATGGTTTTTGTAATTGGCGCGGCATTGGCGATGGCGGCCGTGGAATTGGTGTTGCCCGGTTTAAACTTGGCGTATTTAAAGGATATGGCGATATCTTTGGCGGTCGTCCCAAGTCACAGCCTCAAGGACTACGTTTATTTATTCACGGCCATTCTTAGGGAGGTTCTCATCATAGCCGGCCTACCCTTGATGGCTGTGCTTGCCGTCGGCAGTGCTAATTTTCGCCATATAGCCTTTTATATTTGCCTGATCGGCGGTTCCGCTGTTCTATTGGTTCATAGCACTCAGGGGAACTACTTAGTGGCGCCGCTGGCGGTGCCTATTGCAGCCGTGACGCTCATTTCAGGTGCCGAAGGTGAACGCCGCCGGCTGGCTATGTGGGTCGCTGCGGCAGCCCTGACCTACGGTCTTTTAACTTATATGGTGCCGTCGCTGCTCGCCATCAGGCGCCACACTGCTGATGCGGCCCGCACCACGCCAATCGCTGGGTTGCCTCAAGCCTATGCCTCACTGAGAATTCGAACGAAGGAGGGGCTTGATTTTGCGAAGATGGACGATGCTGTCGGCAACAGAATCAGCCCGGCCGAAGCGTTCGCAGCCGCCCGGTGGCCCACCCTGGGAGACCCCTTCTCACAAGCTCTTTCCTTAAACGAATACGCACATACTCTTGTGAAGCTTGTTGCCGCCCGTAACCTATGTGGAAAGGCTGCTGACCGGACTGCAATCCTCGACTATGCGAACCCGTCTTCGTCACTCTTTGGGCATCCTCCCGTGAGTGGCTACACCTATGCTCATTTCAACCTCAGCTTCGGCCTTACGGCACACTGGGACCCGGAGCGCATGTTCTGGGGCGTCGATTGCTTACTGGAACCGAAAATGCTCCTGAACCCCGATCAAAAAGCAGGGTTGTGGAGGATCTATGGCCCGTACTTGACAGAGATGTTTCAGCTGACAGGCGAGACCGACTACTGGCGCGTGCTTGTGCGGCGCGACAAGTTGTGAACACAATCTCAAGATCTTGAAGTTTCTGGGTTTATTGGGCATCGGTGAATTACTTGCGGTTCAAAACAGCGCCCTTTTTTCGCCTGATCAAGCAGCTATTTAACTCATTACTGTGGGGAGAGTTAAGTTACAAAAGCTGAGGTATACTGTCAAACCAATAGCTCCACAGTTTGTAAAACCCCATGTTAAAAGCGACAAATGCCAAAATCAATCACACAGCCGTTGTTTTAAACACAGCGCAGCAGCGGGGTTACGCTAATACGCTGACGCACATAGTGAATCGCATTATGCGAGTGCTGGCATTGATTGGTGTCGCAATATCAAACAGCGGCAGACTCAGCTGGAAGGACTGACTAATTTGACAGAACGTGGCGGGGGGGCGGAGAGTACTAATGGTACTTGCGGGGCACAAGTAATATGGCGACAACACAACGATACATTTACTTACGATCCACAATGATAAAAAGTTGGCTTTAGGTGTATTGATAAGCTTCAATAAGTATCTAATAAACTAAGGTCCAATGTATTTTTGTTAAAATCAGTTTCAGCAGAAATTAATTCAGTAAGATGAGATAGTTTAGAAGGACCAATTAAAACAGAATTAAATTGAGATTTCTTTAAGATCCAAAGTAATGCAAGCTTTTGCGTAGAGATTTTGGTTTTTGAGCTTAAGGCTTTTAAATTCATCAAAACATCTTGTGTTTGTTTTTTATGAAGAAGGGTAGATTTATCCTTATGTTCACGACCAATAGCTATACGGCTATTTGGTTTGATGGTATTGTTAGTGGTGTACCAATCGGTAAGCAGTCCACTGGAAAGAGGGCCCCAAGTAATAGTGCCGGTATTTGTTAACTGAGCATTTGTAAATAAAAAGTCTTTATTTGATTGATCCAATAAACTAAATGAGAATTGATTGGAGATGGGCGTACTAAGTCCCGCCAATTTAGCGGTTTCATAAAATTTAAAGAAATCGGTGGCATCGTAATTACACACCCCAAAGTTTTTAATCTTTCCAGCGAAGCTAAGTGCATTTAGCGCCTCTAGCATTTCTTCGTGAGATGTGACGGATGTTGGGTGATGCAGTTGTAATAAATCAATTGATTCAATTTTTAATTGTTTTAATGAGAGTTCGCATTGACGAATAATATTTGCGCGAGAATAGCCGATAAGTTCAGGGGGGTCATTATCGTTTGAAATTCCCCCAACTTTAGTAGCAATAAAAAACTCGTTTCTTTTTTTTAGTCGCGCTAAACAATTACCAATAATTTCGTGGCACAAACCCCTCGCGTAGCTTACAGAAGTATCAATTAATGTGATTCCATTGTCATAACTACATGCCAATATATCAAGGGATTCATTCTCATTGAGTTTCCAGCCCATCATCATTGTTCCAAGGCCTATTCGGCTAACAAAAGGGCCATTGGAGCCAAGCCGAACAATATTCATTTTTTAACGTCTTTTAAATAATCATTAGTAATTTGTTCGGCGTATGGTGAGCTTTCAAAAACTGCCTGTTGGGCATAATCGTCAGTATTGTATACTGTATAGTGTGGAACGTTAGCAGCCTTTTCACCCTTCTCGGTTGCGTAATAAAATGCAGCGAAAACTGTTCTCGGTTTATTTTCCGGGGATGATATTGGTACGCTTTGGCCGTGATAGCTTTCTGATGTAGTATTAAAAACCACCAATCGATTAAACAAAGGCACAATTTCCTTGACCTTACTCTTGCCATCTGTTGACCACAATTCTAAATTTCCACCCCAATCTTCTTGCCAACCTGGAGTCATATAGAAAAGTACAGTCATACGGCGCCAAGCTTGTATTTTTTGATTCCAATTAAAATCTATATGTACGTTTAAATAGCCGCCTGTTGTAGTGACCATTGCGCCGCCACCCATAAAGTACGGATCTGGGAGTAAAGCTTTGACACCAGTTAATGTTTCCAGAAACAATAAAAATGATCGGGAGGTAATCGCTGTTGCGAATGACTTTAAGGGTTTACTAAATTGACGAGTATCCTCCAAAAAATAACGGATTGTGTTCTTGTTATTATGATACTTCCAAGCTGCATTTATGTTGTTAACGTCAGGGTATCCATCACTTATTTTTCGTGCGATATTAATTGGCAAGAAATCGTCAAAAACAATATGCGGATATGGAGTGTTGTTTTCATAATTGAGTCGATTGTCATAAGCTAATTGAGCATAGTGAGAATTATCAAAGACATCTATGATAGATTTATCTGAACTATCCGTATTAGCTTGAACTCGTTCTGCTATGTGTACCCTGTGTGCCATTGTTTTTCTCCTTTCAATTTTTTTTACGATTTAATTTTTAGATGGAATTGTTTGGTGAATTTTCTAAGTACTACTTTGTTACTGTAGTTCAAAAATATCATTCAGTATCTAAAAAAACGTATTAGGAAATGGTGAATTATATCGGTTGACAATTTACCAAAATTGCTGCTGAATTACAAGGAAACTTCGTTAATGTGGCAGGGCCAATCGCGCTTAAAAATGCTTGTAAATAGAATTTAGCTAACATAACCCAAAAGGATTATTGTTTTGTGTCATCGGGATAATTTAAGCGCGATCGCTTTGGATTGGAGGAGATTCAGAATTGATTTTGAAAAAGCTTAATGCTATTATATTTTTTTCTGGTTTTTTTTCTCTACGATATAAGTATATCATCACAATAGATTTTCTTTTTAGGAAATTAATTATCTGAAAGTCTATAACATCAATATATTGGGCCTTAAATTTTTTATACCAGGTATCCAAAAAGTCCATAACTGCCACAAAATTATCAAGACAGCAACGGGTGAATTTTTATACTATTTTAAAATTTTTGATCTACTCTATTATGAGAATTTTGAAAATTCACCAAACAATAATATCAAATCTTAATCGCGTTAAATCATTGGAGCATCGTTTGTAACCAAAGCGGATAAATTGTATAAAAATCATTTGCCGTAAGAGCAGGCCTCAGACCAATCCATTGTTAAAGCCATCACCGCTGTTAAACTGTATGTTTGATGAAAAAGAGCGTTTGATTTATGAGAGCAAATGCAACCTTAAGAGGTTCTAGAAAGCAAAATCGCCTCGGCAGAAGAGTAAAGTGCGAGAAGGTGTGGCAAAAGCCATTGCCCTCAATTCGATAAGCAAAGGTAAAGCTATTACTCCCATTAATGACGCTTCAGACTTAGCAGAAAGTTTTATTGAAACATTCTTAATGAATAAAGAAGGATAATAATGCCAAACATTTTTCAATTGAATCTGACACCTTTGATTAAACTGACCTCTTTGATTGAGGAACGGTTAGGATATGCACCGACGCGACGGATTGCAAGTAGCAATGGACTATTATAACCTTATCCTGAAGGACAGAAGATGAAAGCCGTTATCCTCGCAGGCGGTCTCGGAACCCGCATCTCCGAAGAAACCCACCTTAAGCCCAAGCCCATGATCGAAATTGGCGGAAAACCAATTCTCTGGCACATCATGAAGCTTTATTCCGCCCATGGCGTGACTGACTTCGTGATCTGTTGCGGCTATAAAGGTTATCTAATTAAGGAATATTTCGCCAATTACTTTCTCCATATGTCAGATGTCACATTCGATATGGCTAACAACAAAATGGAGGTTCACCAGCAAAAGGCCGAGCCTTGGAAAGTGACGCTGGTTGACACAGGCGAAGATACACTAACAGGCGGTCGTCTTAAACGAGTGGCTGCATATGTAAAAGATGAGGAGGCGTTCTGCTTTACCTACGGCGATGGCGTGGCAAACATTAATATTACAGCAGAAATCTCTTTTCATAAACAACATGGCAAGTGGGCGACTGTTGTCGCAGTCCAGCCACCGGGACGATATGGCGCATTGCTTTTAAATGGGCAACAAGTTGCAGGCTTTACTGAAAAGCCGCGGGGTGATGGCGGCCTAATTAATGGCGGATTTTTCATC
>JAQTMV010000125.1 GCA_028714175.1 Methylococcales bacterium | reverse complement strand
ATGGATTATATGTGCCATCGGAACTCTCGACAGCATAAGCTGCCGGATTCAACCGCCGTTGCGGAAAACCGCATTACCGGTGGTGTGGGAGGGGGAACGAGCGCAATCCCGTTTCCTCGACCCGATCTTCTTCGGTAACATCCGTTTCGCCCGCATGAAATTTTGCTTGCAGATCTCCGCCAATCCCTAGCAAAGCTTCGTGTTCTGCCTTATGTCGCTCATAACCAGTGTAACCTTTTGCCTGCATTTCTCTTTCTTCATGAGCAAAATGATCAACGACACATGAAATCAAATCATCCAATTGCGCACCTGTTGCAGAGCGCTCTGCTCCACTCATTGCCAAATCATATAATTTATTAAGCTTGCCAAATAAAATTTGGTGCTCTTCATCTGCGAAACCAACATTTGTACCATATTCACTAGCTGTCCACGTAATTAAAGCCATATTAAAGCCATATTTTTTCTCCTGATATTTTTATTTATATAAACCGTAAAAAAAGTATGGATTAGATTTAATTTTGAGTCAATCTTTATTAGTAATGCTAAAAAAAGCAGCTATAAAACAAAAAAAAGCAGAGTTTACAGAGAATTAAGGGCATCTCTAATAATTCCCCCCGCTACCAGCGATTTTTTTGATACACAGGGATAGTGACGAAATGAGATAATAACGGCACGCACACCAAGAAGAGAACTTCTGTCGATGAAACGCCCACGCCAACCTGGCTTATTTGATATAGAAGAACGCGCCGCGCAACATACCGAAATGGGAGATCCGTTGGTGGGCTTGAACGCACGCATAGACTGGGAGGCATTCAGGCCTGACCTTAATCGGGTGCATGAGAAAGATAGAAAAAATAAGGCAGGCGCCAAAACATTCGATGTCGTGCTGATGTTCAAAGTGCTGTTGCTCAGCAACTGCACAATCTGTTGGATGATAAAATCGAATATCAGATACGGGATCGCTTCAGTTTCATGCGTTTTCTGGGTTTACAACTCGAGGATCGGGTGCCCGATGCCAAAACCGTTTGGTTGTTTGGAGAACGGCTCAATAGTATGAATCTGGACGCCTATCGGGGCATAAAAAAGAAGAAATACCTCTGCAAAGAGGGCTTTGCAACAGGAAATAGCTTCAAAATACTCGGATTGGGGAAAATTTAAAAAAAATTTCAGCAGCTTCAAGGCATGGTGGCTTAAATAGCAATTAATAGAGTTTCCCATAAAACGTCCATAAATTAACACATCATTTAGAAGCATGGATTCTTTTCGCCAATTCAAGTATTTTGGCGCTGAAACGAATGTCAACAGAGTTCGCAACGTCAAGATTGACCTCAAAAGCAAGACGATTATTGTATTTAACCAAGCCTAACATTCCGCCCTGATTTATAAAATCGGTTTTGTCACTAACCGTCACCACAGCTAGACCTTGTAAATCGCCAATGGGTTTGCTTATATCTTCATCCGCGCCGATAAAAACCATATGACAGTTTTTCAACTCCTTACCGGAAACGCCACCTTTTATGCTGAGGTGTTTATTATTGATAGTTTTGTCTTGTAAGGCCAACAGGCTGGTGCCTAAACTGTTGCCGCCAGTGGTACACAAACGATAGCCACCGCTGGTGTCGACGCTTTGAGGCCAATCGATAAATTTGAAAAAATTATACAAAAAGCCGATTTTCACCGCTGATTCGGTGTCGGTCTCTGCATACGCATTGCCGATGATTGACCAAGTTAGAACCAGCACAAGGCAAAGCTTCCCATAAGCCATATGAGACGGTTGTTTTTTACTTGGGCACTGCAGTAAATGCGCAGCAGCGGCGAGGTTCATCTCTGGCTACCCGCGATCAGAAACGCAATTCCAGCTTGAGGCGGAAAGTGCGCCCTTCCTGTGGCATGAGAGGAAGTCCCTCGATGGATGGCTCTATCTTATTTTCGTTCAATAAATCGTATACGCTGGCGGAAAGATCGACATACCTAATGGGTTGATACAACAAACTCAGATTGAGCCGGGTATAGCCAGGCACTTTACCGTTCAAGGATTCCCGACTGGATAAGGTTTGCATTTCCAGACCACCTTGCAATTTGGGAGTGAATAAAGGCGCCATCAGGTTTAACTGATAGATATGATGGGGAATATTGAGTATGCTGCTGCCATCTTCGTTTTTGGCGTATTGCACGCTGTAAGCGGTACGCAACTGGATGCCATTCGCCCATTGCCGGCTCAATGCAAATTCGCCGCCATAACCAGTTTGGCTATTGCTGTTGGTTTGTTGTTCAAAATCATCGTCAACGGCCTGGAGGGCTATCAATTTATCCAGATCCATATAATAACCGGTCGCAGTGAAATTCCAGTATGTGGCAATGGTTTGTTCGAGGCCCACTTGATAGGTTTCGACTTGTTCCGGCTGCAGGGACGGATTGGCTAACAAACCTGGAAAAATAAGGGTTTCGGCAATCCCGTCGCCATCCTCATCAGATTTGCTCGGTTCATAGGAACGAAATTGCTGAAAAGCGTTGGCGGCGCGAAAAGCCTGGCCGTATTGGAGGCGCAGAGTGGTTTCAGGAAAGGGTTGATAAATCAAGCCCACGCGTGGACTGAACAGAATGTTGTTGACTAACGAATAATCATCCATACGCGCACCCAGCGATAATTTCAGTTGCTCGGTCACGACAATGTCGTCCTGGAGGTAAACCCCAATACGGTGGCTATCGCGTGCATCTTGCGAATACAGTGCATAAGGGTTGGTGTCAAAATTAGTCTGATCTTGCAGCCAGTTTTCCTGGACTTCGAGGCCGGCAATCACGGTATGTCGATCAAAATGAGTGGAAATCAAACGGGTTTCAAAACCAGTCCACCAGGCATGGGACAGCGAGTTGTTAGTGGTACTTCCGTATTGATACAGGCTTGTGTTGCTATAATCGCCATAAAACGCCCTGGCGATTAAATCCAGTTTGGGCGCGAGCGTTTTTTCGTACTGCAGATTTACAAAAGCTTCACTGTCCTGAGTGCTGGTGGCAGGATCGTCAAAATTGGTGCCATAAAGGCCGCCCGGAATACCTTTGTTGCGATTGCCATATCCGCCTTCAAAACTAAAATCGCCCCAATGGACTTTGGCGAAAACCTGTTCACCATCCTCATTGTTGGTTTTAGTCCGGCCACCTGGATTGTTATCATTGGCCTGTTCGGGGAACTTCAGCTCGGGGCCTTCGGAACTCAGGCCCGTTCCGGAAACCAGATATTCCAAACCATTGTCGTGTTTGCGTCCGTAACTGAAGCGGCCTTTGTAGGTGTCAAAACTTGACCAAGCGCCTGCCAGTTCGCCGCCCTGGTAATCGTTGCCTTTTCGCGTAATCAAATTGACCACGCCTAGGAAAGCATTGCTTCCGTACATTGATGAGCTGGGGCCGAGCACCACTTCAATCTGCTCCACCAAATCAATATCCAGGGGTAATTCACTGCCGACAAAGCCAGAATCGAAAATTGGCTCATTGATGCGAATACCGTCTATCATCACCAGCATGCGACCGTTAAAATCTGCGCTTTGGTCAAAGCCACGGATGCCAACATTTTCATATTGACGATTATTGTTGACAAAAAAACCGGGCACTGAACGCAAGGCATCTCCCACTGTGCGGTAGCCAAACTGCTTGATTTGCTGCTTGTCGATCACCGTCACCGAGCTGGCGGTTTCTGATAGTTTTTGGCTGTATTTGGAGGCAGTGACAATTTCCACATCCAGCAGTTGTTCCAGATCCATATCCATATAGAAGTTCACATCTTCGCTGGCCTGGAGGCTTGAGCTTAGAATTAGCAAGAAGGCGGAAATAAAACCCGATAAGCAAAATTGAAACAAATGGACTGTTTTAGCTGCTAAGCGATTAACTTTTTTGTTTTTGCTCATAAAACATAGCGTTTCTTTGATAGTTTGTGCAGCACAAATCATTAATGCAAACCCAATATACAAAGAATAGTAGCAGGTTTTAAGGCAAAAATTAGACCTGACCCTAATCCGGACAAGCCGGAACCAAGAAGGCAACTTATTTTGGGGCAAAATGAGATTCTCGGCTGTACGGTGAAATTTGGACGATCCGCCAATTAACGTCCCCCAAAATGTTCCTGGGTTGGTAGGTTTGAAAGAAATAACCTTTGTAGGTTCAAGCCCTTACAGCGTAGTAATTTTCACACAAAAAAATTCAATTTGCATCATTATCTTGTCAAAAAATGTTAAGACTTGGCTGATAAGAGACTAAAACTAGACAACAATCTCTGCTTTTTCATGCTCAAATTTTGTTTTTGAAACAAGCCATTGCAATGCTGGCCATGCGTTTATGCCATTTGATCCGATATAAACCAGAAATTAAAAAAACGATCAGGGGAGTTGGGAAAGGGGTTACAATTAATTAATCTTAGCCTTCCCGTTCCCGAAGGAAGGCTAAAAGCGGTGCGTAAAAACATCATACGCATTTTGCAAGCGTTATTTTGATCATAGAAATTCGAATCATATTTTCGGCAGTTCCCGTTAATATTTCGAAATCCTTTCCAAGCGGAAAAAATATTTAATCAAGAGAAGGTACACTCAACACCTTATCGATTCGGTATACATAGCATTTGAAAGAAAATTGAAATTAAAGACCTGTTCAGTACACGGAATCATTTACACGCTCCAATTGTAGCCTATGCTTTGTTTGTGAATGCTAATTAAGGACTTTCCACTTCTTCCCTCTTTTCAGTGCCATGAACGAAAATAGAAATTTCTACACGTCGACAAACATTCTAACGCAGATCATTAGTCTGTCCAAGTTCCCTGAATTCAATGCAAAATAAATGGAGAAAAAAATGTGTAAGACAACCCGTTCTTTTTTCACGCTTATTGCCCTGCTCGTTCTGTTTTCCACGCCTGCAGGTACTGCGTTTTCGAAGCAAAAGCCGCCTACTTCGAAGGCCAAATGGACGTTGATGGTTTATATGTCGGGGGACAATAATCTTGAAGGCTATGTTGTGCAAGATATTGAAGAAGAATTGGGTCTGGTTGGCTCAAATGCGGATATCAAAATCCTAGCTATGGGAGATCGAGGCCCTGGTTACGACACCAGTCGCGGCGATTGGCAAACGACCAAACTTTTTTACGTTACACAAGGCATGTTGGCTACGCCCGACAATGCTGTCGCAGATTGGGGCGAGCGAAACTTTGGCGACCCGCAAACCCTGATCGATTTTGTTGCATGGTCCAAGGCAAATTATCCCGCAGATCATTATGCTTTGTACTTCTGGGGTCATGGCTGGAACTGGCACCCGGGCTGGGTGATGCAAGATGACACCCAATTTGATACCGACCAGGACACACTCGATTATCATGAAATAAAAGCCGCCATCCCATTCCTGGGCTTCATTGATATGGTTGGATTCGATGGCTGCAACATGGCATCCATTGAGATATATAAACTTTGGCGGGGGCACACCACTGCCGTCGCTGCCTCACAGGAATATGTCAATTGGAACGGCATCGAATATGATATTGTTCTCTCTCAATTAGTTGCTGACCCAAACATGACCGCTGAAGACGTTGCGATTGCATCAGCCCAATCCGCAATACAAGGAGGCGAGAGGACTTTTTCTGCGGTTGCCGTTGACGACCGACTTGATAAGCTTCTCACTGCTGTGGATCAATTTGCAGTGGCTTTGAACAATGGCCTTGCTGAAAATCGTAAGCAATATGACCGCGCCTTTGGGGCAACCCGCACTATGTGGCAAGCGAAGATGGATAATGACCTGTATGATATGGCGTTTGAGATCAATCTCCTGGTCAGTGACCCGGACATCCAACTCAAGTCTCAATCTGTGATGAACGCGATCGATTCTGTGATGTTGTGGGAAAGTCATACCCATGCTTATTCAGATGTGCATGGCATTACGATCAACCATATTTCCAAAGCGTCTGAAAAAGATGCGGATTACACCTATTATCGCTCAACCATTGATTTTGCCCTTCAATCGGCATGGGATGAATTCCTGGATGCGTATGCATGGTAGTAAATGTTATGAATCCAACGCGGTAAGGTTCAATCCCCAGGGTGCGATAGACGACGCTAGCCGGATTGCACCGTTTCCACACACCCGCATGATACGCTTAACCAAGTCAAGTATTTCATGTGTTATCACCTGCTCTTCTGTCCAGCCCATGTTGATACCAAAAGCTTGAGTATATTCCATATTTATTCAATAGCTGAGCGTGATTTCCCTGTTCATTAATCCGTCCTTCGTCCATGACAAAAATAACATCCGCCTCAGCTGCTACATTTAATTTATGGGTAATAGCAACAATCGTGCATTGCCCTCGAAGTTTCTGAATGGTTTTCAAGATATTTTGTTCAGCCAAGGGGTCGAGTGCTGAAGTCGCTTCATCCAAAAGTAGTAACGAAGGCTTGCGCAGCAAGGCGCGCGCAAGTGCTATGCGTTGCCGCTCGCCACCTGACAGCAGTCCCCCTGCTTCTCCACAACTGGTTTCGTATTGTTCGGGCAATAACAAAATGAAATCATGAATTTCTGCGGATTTAGCTGCTTGTTCTATATCATCCTGACTGGCATCCAGCTTGCCAAGGCGAATATTTTCGGCAACGGATAAGTTAAAAAGACTGATTTCTTGTGTCACCACACCTATCAACTGCCGCAGTGACTGAGGGTTAATTTGTTGAATATCAACATTATCGAGCAAAATTTGTCCAGCAGTCGGCTCATAAAAACGCAATAGCAAACTGACTAAACTGGTTTTCCCTGCACCGCTTTGCCCTACGAAAACGGCAAAACAACCAGAATCAAGCTGGAACGAAAGATTGTTTAAAACCGGCTTGTCCTCAGTATAAGAAAAACAAACGTTACGATACTCTATTCCACTAGCCAAGTGAGGCAACTCAATGTTACCGCTTTCATTCACTGAAGGCACGGGCGCGGCAAAAACCTCTTGTATGCGCCGCATGGCGGCATTCGCTGCAGCCAAGTTTGGAATAATCCAGGTCATGTGATTAATTGCCGCGCTCATACTTACGAAAATAATTTGGTAGGAAACCAAGGTTCCCACGGATATTTGATCTTGCATGACCAGTAACCCACCCCAGAACATGATCAGCATGTTCAACATTAGGAATGTCAGATTTGGCAAACGTTGCGAAAGATAAGATAAGAGATAAGCTTTGCTTGCTATCACGACAAATTCATTCAAACATTCGCGGAATTTTGTCGTAACATGGCTCTCCAAGTTATAAGCCTGAATTATTTTGAACGCGCCGATGTGTTCCTGTAAAAAACTGCTAAGTCGTCCGTTAGAATCACGCAGCTTATAATTGGCAAGGGCGGTTTGTTTTGTCAATAGGCGTGGTGAATACAAACTAATGCAGATACCTAGCAGTACACCAGAAGATAATAACGAATTAAGATGGAACAAAAACACAGAAGAAACCAATAATTCCCCTGTACTTAAAAAAGCCGCAGGCAGCGTGATTACCAAGGCAGTATCCACAATTCCTGCATCCGAGGTAAATCGCGCCATTAAATCTCCACTGCTCTGTCGGTTATGATACTCCAAAGGCTGCTTTTGCAGATGCTGAAAAAGGTCATGACAAAGATCACTGAATATTTTGGCACCGTATCTAGCCCAGTAGTAATCGCAGGTGACGCAAATGACTGAATATACCACCCCGACTATGCCAAGTATGGCAAACAGCAAGAAAAAAACCTCTTGGTTTTTTTTTAGAATGACCTCGTCAATCAGAAATTTCAAACTGTAGCGAAAACTTGCCTCATAACAAAACTCAACGCTTAGCCCCAACAGAATAAACAGTACCTGCCAGCGGTATGGCTTAATGTATGGCCACAGTTTGGCTGTGAATTCAAGGTTACTCATTGAGGAGGCGATTAAGACTGCTCCGCTAATGCGCTGACAAGCCGCGTTTTGACATAGTCAGAAACATGTTGATTGTAGCTTGCCATAAACGGCTTAGTAACATCGTTCCCCGTAATAAGACGGCGGCAGTCTGGCGACCCGCATTCACAAATAAATTCAGCCATGCTGCCATGGCAGAATGTCGCGTAATCGACAGTGATTTGTTCGCCGCGCGGAATACAACGCCTAGCAACAAGATTTAGATTATCCAGCCAGGCATTGGGATTGCAGGAATGATTAATAGGCTTCCAATCACGCGGATTATTACTCCACATCACCCAAACTTCTTCAGTGATGGGATAGCCATATTGTCGTAGCCACGTTTTCCACTGTGCATTCCAGTGTTTCTCTGCATGGGTGCGCGACACGAGAAAATGCGCTTGTTCCTCGAACGGTTCGATGATTTCACCCGCCGCTATATTGGTGGCTGCGTACATACCATAAGCACTGTGCACGTCTAGCCGCAATCGCCAGTTTTTTAGCTTGGTTTGCTGACGTTGGAAAGCCGCTTTCTGGATCAAGCTGAGGAAATAAGCGTAGCCATTGGGATGATTAAGCAGAATAAAATCCGCGCTTCCCGCTTCTTCAGGTGAATAAAAAATACCGCAATTGGGATTAATTTCCAGCATGAACAACTCACCCTCGGCATTCATGCGAATGTCGCAACGACCATAACCCGCCCCGTTTAAGCCTAAAAACATCTGCTGTGACATGGCACTTAATCGTTTGTTAAGTTCGGTATCCTCGCAGGGACGACAACTCATACCTTGGTACTCAATCCACTTGAGATCGTAATGCTTGAAGGTTTCACCTTGTGGAAACAGGAATTCCATGGCTTGAAACACGATAGGGTTTTGCGCATCGGCAGCGTTTTCCACGACCAATACGGTAAACTCCCTGCCGTCAATAAACTCCTCAATCAGTGCCTCGCCATACTGCTCGATCATGCGCGTAGTCTCTATGCGCAGAGCAGCTGGCGTTTCCACCCGCGAGCTGCGCGTCATGCCAATGCTGGAATAGCTGTTGGGATGTTTCACAATCATGGGAAAACGTAAACTGTGAACGGCTTCCTCAGTATCCGCTTCGGTCATCGCGAAATAATGTCTCGGTGTACCGATACCGTAATAGTGGCATACGCGCTTCATGTCCTCGCGTGTTGGTTCATAGAAATCCGAGGTCGCACCAGTGAACGGTACATTGAAACGCTCTAATGTTTGCACGACTTCAATGCCTGCCCGGTCTTCATCCCACGCACCATCGCACAAATTAATAAATAGATCGAAGCCCTGCTGAACCAGTTCGCGTACCTGCCTGACTGCGGTTGCTTTGTGGACATCGGCAATTTCAACTTCGTGTTCGAGCAAATGCGGTCTTATGTCGAGTAAAAAGTCATCCTCTTTGAGAGGTGAATCGGAAAAAAGATATGAGGATTGAAGAACGCATATTTTCATGCTTGAATCCCTTTAAACCCGCCCCGTTTTTTGCCAGACTTTATCAATGGCTGCTCACTGAGCTTTTCCATAATGTGGTCGGCAAGCTTATAATTCTCAATCAAATTTTTGTCTAATTGAACTGCACCTATGATGATGCCCAAACAACTGGGCTTCCTGCAAGTACACTCGAAGGCTTGATCCATCGACCATTCGGTTGAAGGATAAAAAAATGTAATCTCCTCACCCGCCTCAATATCGCGCAGACAACGAACTTCATGTTTCGATACATCGAAATAAACATTAGGTTCGCAACTGTGATTAATGTATTGAAGAAATTCCGGGGCAAGATGGATATGCTGATGATGATCAATTTGGACAGTAAGATAAGTAGGTTGCGTTAAGCATTCGCGGGCAGAAAACGTATGCAGCAACCAACCCTCCGCGTGCCAAGTGCTAGCCTGCAAATGTTTTTGACCGCTGAGGGGATCAAGATAAAGGGCGAGGTTTTCAGTAACATCGGTTATTTTTTTTGTATAGTTGCTCATCTGCTTTTCCATATTATTGTTGGTGGCATTTATGTCGCGCTGGATAGTAAGGTTGTTGCATAGTAAATCAAACGATAACTAACACTTGCTAATAAACGCAAAGAATAGTTTTTTTTTGCAAAATAGTCATAATTATTGAGCGTAAAAAATCAAAAATAATGCTTGACAAGATTTTTGCTCGAAAAAGTAACAATTCCATGCATTCCGAATCAGGCTTCAACTAGTGCCTATGAAAAAGCCTTCATGCCTTATAAAGCCATTACTGAGAGATAGCATAGTTCATTCATTTTACTAGACTTATAAGGAAGCCGTGTTCGATGAGCTTGCGAGGTGCGTACAGTTATCTGGTAATTTAAATCAACCAACTTTAATAGTCCCTCAATACGGATTATTACACCTGTAGACAAATTCCAGCGAACCCTACGCTTTTCGCCTTTCCCTTTTCAGCCGCCACCAGGCTTCCAATACACAAGCCGCAGACCAGGCTTGAGCCGGGGTTCCACGCGGTGTATGCGGCGGGTCGGCATCGAAAATCTCACTCACCGTACCGAGGCCGGCATCCAGTAAATGATCGCGAATCGGGTTCAGGCGGCTCATTGCCTGATCTATATTGCGGCTTACCCAGTACTCCGCCAGGGCATAATGTCCTAACAACCAGGCCCATACCGTACCCTGATGATAAGAGCCATCGCGCTCCAGTACCCCGCCGCCGTAATGGGGCTTATAGTCCGGGTGATTGTCAGCCAATGAACGCAAGCCATAAGAAGTAAGTAAGGTTTTGCCGCAAATCCTGACCACGGCTTGTTGAAGATCGTTAGATAACGGGCTGAATGGCAAGCTGACTGCAAGTATCTGGTTAGGCCGCACACTATCGTCATTCCCGTCCGGTCCGTCTAGGACATCAAACAGGCCGCCATTCGCAGGATTAAGGAACCGCTGAAAACCTGCGTGCGTTGCAGCCGCTTGCACTTCGTAATATTTGGTAGAAAGGTGCAGTTTGCTGGCGAACACTGCCATCACTTTCAGCGCGTTGTACCAGAGAGCATTAATCTCCACGGCTTTACCGGTACGTGGCGTTACTACCCAATCGCCAACTTTGGCATCCATCCAGGTTAGTTGGACACCGGCTTCTCCGGCTTTAAGCAAGCCATCGGTGTCGTCAAGGCCGATACCAAAACGGGTTCCTGCACAATGCCAGCGGATGATGTCTTCCAGCACCGGGAATATTTCCCGTAAACTCGTCAAATCTTCAGTAGTTTCAACATAGGCCCGCCAGGCTTCTATATACCAGAGCGCGGCATCAACCGTGTTGTATTCGGGATTGACTCCATTTCCAGGGAACACATTAGGCAGCATCCCTTGATCTACAAAGCGGCCAAAGGTTTGCAGAATGTGCCGGGCACTATCATAACGGCCTGTAGCGAGAGTAAGTCCGGGCAAGGCAATCATGGTGTCCCGTCCCCAATCGCCAAACCAGGGATAACCGGCAATGATTGATTCTCCGTCAGCCTGTTCCGGTAATGGCCGCGCGAACAGGAAGCTATCCGCCGCCAATGTCAGTTGTCGTATCCAGTCAGGACTATCACACAGCTCAGGAACAGAAACATGGGCGCGAGCCAGCACGCCTTTTATTTATTTTGTGATCTAATGCTTACAAAAAACGCTAAACCTATCGTAAGGTAGGGACAGAAAGTCGCGGATCCCATCAACGGAAAGCCGGACTGCCGAAAGTGACCATCGTTATGGCCGCAAGGGTAGCTCGGCTTTTTTTGTGCTGATCAGCCGGTCTAAAATCAAGATTGATGAAGGAATTTGACCATGAGACCGTACGCCACCAGGATTTTCGCAACGACATTCTTCGCGCTATTATTTCTTTGGACATTGGCACCATTCGCAGTTGCGTATGGAGGCACTGTGCAGCTTCCCCAAACTGGTCAAAGCCAATGCTACGATTCTTCCGGTGCGGCAATTGCCTGCGCTGGTACTAGCCAGGACGGAGAAACACGAACCGGTGTTCCGTGGCCTTCCCCAAGATTCCTGGACAATGGCGACGGCGCACTATTACGGACAAGCTGACCGGTCTGATGTGGCTCAAAGATGCTAACTGCGCCCATACGATAGGACACGATCCACTTGGGATTGGCAACGGCGAACTTGGATGGGTGGATGCGCTAGCGTTTGTTGCCGGGATAAATTACGGCACATATAACATCTCTGCCTGCGCCTCTTACACTAATCACTATTCCAACTGGCATCTCCCTAACTCTAATGAACTAGCCAGCATTATTAACTACTCAGTTCCTGACAACTCCCCATGGCTTAACAGCGCTGGCTTTACCAACGTAATACCCGATTACTACTTGTCTTCTACAACCAGAATGTTTGAGATGACCGGTGCCCCTCTTGTCGGTCCCATTTTGGTAGGGATGCGATCTGGGGGCAATTGGGGCGGCGGTTTTGTAAATTACCTGGAGGAGAGTCCCTCTAACCCATGGGCTGGACATTATACCTGGCCGGTGCGCGTTGATGAGCTCGTGGCTGGAACCGCCCCGGTGTGGAAGACGGGGCAAACGACCTGTTATGACGGCATGATATCATTGGGGTGGAAGGTTGTTGACTGTGCGGGTACAGGCCAAGATGGCGACATTCGATCTGGAATCGAATCGAATGGCCTGCACCACGTTTTAAGGACAATGCAGACGGCACAGTGACAGACTATCTCACAGGACTTATGTGGACAAAAAAGCCCCACAGTACTTGGCTCGTTGAATCTGAACTGGCAGGATACTCTCAATCTTGTAAAAGATATGAACGCCGGATTGCGTGATAACTTTGGTTACACCGATTGGCGTCTTTCGAATATTGTAGAACTTAACAGCTTGGTAAGCAGGCAGAGTGTCACGCAAGTCCTTCCGGAGGGCCATCCCTTTTATGGTTATGATGTCGCCACCTGGGCGAGTACTACGCTTGCTGGTCAGACGCAGAACGCATGGCTGACCGAGTTTTTTGGGGCCTACGCATTCCGTACTACGATAAGAGTGGTACAACTACGTTTCGTGCGCTTAACTGGCCGGTAATTCTTGGTTGGCCGGTAAGAGGTGGAACCTCAGTGCCATCCGTAATCGTTCCTCCTCCTACTGCGGCACCATCTATTGAGAAATTTTCTCAGCCAAATCAGCTGTTTGTAAACTTACCACAATTCATACAAACTAATAATAATGAATTCTCAAATGACACAAGGATGTTTCTAAATGATCGAATCGGAAAACTCAGTCCACTACTATCTGTTTTAAAGCCGGTAGCCAGCGTAGAACTGCAAGTATTGCCTGTTCTAACTAAAGCTCTTGGTGTAACGTCAGCAGTTGTATCCTTAGTGGATGTAAATAAATAACTGGCCGCTTTCATTTCCTTGATAGTTGAGATTTGATGGCATAGTTCCAGTTCTTGCCATGAAACCTAGCAGGCAAAAGGTTGACTCTCTCTAAGTCTTCATCACTCACCTTGATCCCAGTTGGGTAGGTATTTTCATCCAACTCAGCTTGAATCGTGAGTCCGGTATCCGTAGTCGTGTGACCAATTAAATTCACAATTACTTCGTGACTGATCAACGGACGCCCTCGCCAATTCTCAGTGATATGACAAAACATCCGATGTTCTATCTTGTTCCATTTGCTGGTGCCTGGCGGAAAATGACGCACATAGATGACTAGACCAGTCTCATCAGCTAACTTTTGCAATTCCACTTTCCATAACCGATTGCGGCTGGCATTACTGCCACCGCCATCCGCAGTGATCAGCAGAGCTTGCGCTTGGGGATAGCACTCTTTGCCCATATGTTCCCACCAGCGACGGATAGATTCGACCGCAAATTGGGCTGTGTCATGATCAATTCCTACGCTGACCCAACCTTGATTGTGAGTGGGATCATACACGCCATAAGGGCAAACCTTGCCCAACTGAGGATCGGGGAAATCATGAATTCTAACTTGCTCCGACTGTCCCTGCGGACGATACTCGCGCCCTGCATTAGCAAAATTCCCTACTAATTCTTTCTTTTTCGCATCGACCGAAATCACTGGCTGCCCAGCCTGCTGAAATACCTTCACGCAACGGTTGATATAGCGGAACTGGTTATTTCGATCCGGGTGTGATGTCTCCTCCAAGGTCTTAAGTGTACCTTGTAAGCTATAGTCCATATCCGCCAACAGTTGTGCCACTCGGGTATGGCTCACCTCGTGTCCTTGCTCAACTAGCGCCTTAGCCAGCTTCCGCGTACTCTTGCAAGTCCATCTTAGCGGCGACATCGGAGCGCCCCGCGTGTTGGGATCGACCAGCGCTTCTAATGCCATGACCAAATTAGGGTCAATAACCGATAGTGACTTGCGACCACCTCCTGGGTGCCGAACCCGCCGGTTATCATGACCTGTTGTAGGTCGAACTTGACGCATCTCCTCGCATCCTCGGCGGATAGTGCGCTCCCCTAAACCCGTGGCCTGCGCCACGGCTTTGATTCCGCCATGCCCCAATTCGAGTGCTTCGTTCGCTGCCCAACAACGACGCCCCCTCTCATCTAATTCAGATCCCAAGCGGTTGAATTTCCTCTTTATGCCATCTATAACAGCGATATCAATCATCCCACCATTATATCGAAACGATCCAAAACGGTCAGTTATTTATTTACATCTACTTAGTTCAGCTTGACCCAAAAGGAGCGTCACTCGCTTTAGCTTGTACATTAGTACCCGATTTCTATCCACTGAGCGAGGGCGTATTACTCGTGGTTTTTGCCTCACTAATAGCTTAGCGGGCTTCGTTAGTCCAAAACCAAATCCATATCCTTTATTTCCATATGCAAAACTAGCATTAACTGCTTCTTCTTATCTTATAAATGAGGTCTCTAAACCAGAGTTGACGAAGATAGCTAATGATCCACCGGATCAGGACTTTCAGAAAGTGGTTGTACCTACTTTTCCGAATGTGCCACCTGCAATGTTGACTGGTAATACCCAATTGGACTCAAGTTTTACTCAGCTTAATGATTCAATGATTGCCGCCTTTCGATTTTTATATGCTGTAAATGTGTCATTTGACCGCTATTCTACCGCCTTGTCTGCAGGCGATGCTTTAAGCAGTACTTTGCAAATTGAAGCAATAGTTCACTATTTAAGCCTTTATGATGATGCAGTCAAATCTACGGCTAATCGCTGGGTACAGATAGAGAGCATTTTAACTCAACTAGGAGTTCAGGATGAAGTCTTAGTCTCTTCCAATATGAAATGAGCCTGAAGGAGGTGGTTCTTTCTAACATGAAATGAGCCTGAAATAAGCCGAGATTCTGTTCATGATGGGAGGATGAAAACTCTCATGAACGACACACAACT
>JAQTMV010000124.1 GCA_028714175.1 Methylococcales bacterium | reverse complement strand
TCATCAAGTTGCTTTTTGGTTAGTTCCAGGATGATCATAACGGACACTCTGATGATGGACAGATTTTTGGGTATTTTTACTATATTTTGACAAAAGTAAAACCGAAAAAATAACCGTTCGGAGTATAAGAACAAACATTAAGCGTTAATATATGGCAAACACAAAAACAGCAACGTTAAGCTTACGCATCGACCTCGGCATTAAAGAAGGTTTGCGCATCATGGCCGACCAAGAGCACCGCAGTTTGGCAAATATGACTGAAGTAATGATTTGAGATTATTGCAAGTTACACAATGTCTCCATCCCTGAACAACTCTCGCTAGCCGTCGACAGTGATAACCAGGCCAACAGGAATTAAGCAATGCCGGAACTGCACTTTAAAGGCAAGGAATACGTTTACAACCATCATCTCAACGTGCCGTTCCGGCCGTTGCTGGCGCAGCCGGATAAATCCATCGGCGAGGACTCCGGCAATCTGATTATCCACGGCGACAACCTGCATGCCTTGAAAGCCCTGCTGCCACGCTACGCGGGCAAGGTTGACTGTATTTTTATCGATCCGCCGTACAATACAGGCAATGAAAACTTGTGCTACAACGACAACGTCAACAGTCCGATCATGCGCGAATGGCTCAACAGCAATCCGGTCAACAGGGAAGATATGCTCCGCCACGATAAATGGCTGGCAATGATGTGGCCGCGCTTGAAGCTGCTGTATGAATTGCTAGATGAAGATGGATTGTTATTCATTTCGATAGATGACAATGAAGCTTCACGGTTGCAAATTATAGTCGAAGAAATTTTTGGAGACGATTCATTATTGGGGCGTTTTATTTGGAAATCGCGGCAAAACAAAGACAACAGAAATATCAATGGGTTGTCAAATGACCATGAATACATTTTGATTGTCGGTAAGCTTATAGCTGGAGAGACAAGAGCGAATGATTCCTACTCAAATCCCGATGCAGATCCACGTGGTCCTTGGGCTAGTGGCAATATGGTTGGCTTGGCTTCGCAAGAAGATAGGCCCAATCTTCATTACGATCTAATAGATCCAAACACAAACACTAACTATGGATGCCCGGCGCGCGGCTGGAGATATGAGAAATCCACAATGGATAGGTTGATTTCCGAAAATTGCATTCTTTGGCCTGTATTGGTGACGGGTCGTCCGCGCGAAAAAACGTTTCTTGCTGAAATGTCGGAGCATACAAATATTTCCTCAATCATTAATTTTCCAATATTTACTCGCGATGGTACTGATTCCTTCGAGAGAATTATGGGAACACGAGAATTTGCGTTTCCGAAGCCTCCGGAGCTGATTGAATTTTTGATTCGCCAGCATCCAAAGAACGATGCATTAATTTTGGACTCCTTTGCCGGTTCAGCTACTACCGCCCATTCCGTACTCGCCCAAAACGCCAAGGACGGCGGCATCCGCAAATTCATCCTGGTCGAATGCGAGGATTACGCAGACACGCTGACCGCCGAACGGGTGCGCCGCGTGATTAACGGCTATGAATTTCAAGGCACGCAAAAGGAAGAACTGTACCGGGAAAAAATCACCTGGACCAATTTTAGCAAGGAAGGGCCGCATCACAAGCTGCTCCAGCATGTGCAAAGCATCGAAAATCTTGACGGCTTGTGCTTCGAGACCATCAAAAAAGAAATCAAGGACGGCGAACTGATCGTCACCGGCGAGAATAAAATCACCAAACGGGTGGCAGGACTGGGCGGTGGTTTTACCTTCTACACGCTGGGCGAGCCGCTTGAGATTGATAAAATCCTGACCGGCGAAACCCTGCCGGATTATCAAACTCTGGGCGCATGGCTGTTTCATACCGCCACCGGCCAGCCATTGAAAGTCGAACAAACCGATGCCGGCTGCTGGTATTTAGGCGCTAGCGACAGTTATCACGTCTGGCTGATTTACCGGCCCGATCTGGATTTTCTCAAATCCCGTGAAGCAGCGTTGACCTTGAGCCTGGCCGAACAGATCGGTAATGCTTACAAAGACAAGCCGCATTTGGTGTTCGCCCCAGCCAAGTATGTGCCCAATAAAATGCTGTTGCCGCTGGGTGTGGAACACGCGCCGCTGCCGTTTGCGCTATACCGGATGGAAAAAGACTAATCGATGCCTGCACGATCACCCTTTCTAATATTGGAGGACTCACACCATGCAAACCACTATCACTATTGATGACAAATTAATTGAGGAAGCGGCTAAATTGGCCAACACCCAAAACCAAAGCCAGTTGATCGAACTGGCTTTGAGTGAATTTATTAAACATCATCAGCCAAGCCCTCAAAAATCCAAACTATTGGAGCTGTATGGGGCTGGCGGCATTTGTGAGGATTACGATTACAAGGCGTTGCGTAATGAGGATGGTAAATAATGTATTTAATACATAGCGACAGGGATTTTCTGCGCATTGCCGAAGTCTCTCCTCTGCTACAACTTTATTCGGTCTGACACCATGGAATTAAAGGACTATCAGCAAACGGTACTGGATACCTTGACGCTATATCTCGATGCGTTGAAAACCCAACAAACCCGAGCCAACAAAATTAAACAAGCCAATGCTCAAGAAACCGACCCGGATTTAATCCGCCCGGTACCTGATTTCCCGCAAGAGGCATGGGCAAGCTTGTGGCAGGCAGGAAAATTACCTCCGGCAAGAAAAAATATCCCGTTTAGCCCGCGAGTTGATGGCATAGGGCAGTCCGTGCCCTCGGTGTGTTTTAAAATTCCGACAGGCGGCGGTAAAACCGTGTTGGCCGCTTCCGCGGTGTCCAAGATTCAAAGTCAATGGTTGCAGCGCAATACCGGTTTTGTGTTGTGGATTGTGCCCAATGAGTCAATTTACACGCAAACAATAAAAGCGCTACGCAACCGCGAACATCCTTACCGGCAAATTCTTGACCGCGCCAGCGCCGGGCGCACCAAAATCATCGAAAAGCTCGATAGACTCGATCAACGCGATGTGGATCATCATTTATGCGTCATGCTGTTGATGCTGCAATCGGCTAACCGGGAAACCAACAAGTCGTTAAAACTGTTCCGGGATCGCGGCAATGTGCACGGTTTTTTTCCATCCGCCGATGATGTATTAGAGCATGCCGGGTTGTTTTAGGACGCATTCCTAATCTGGATGTATACGGCCAGAGTGAAATGATCGGCGCTATCGTCAAGGATTCGTTGGGCAACGCCTTACGTAAAATCCGTCCGGTTGTGGTGTTGGATGAAGGACACAAAGGTTATTCGCGGCTGGCAATGCAAACGCTGTACGGTTTTAATCCTGCGTTTGTACTGGAATTGACGGCTACGCCTGTGGACCGCCCGGACAATGATTCGCCGATGTACAGTAATTGGCTGGTGGATGTGCGCGGCACCGATTTAGACCGGGAAGACATGGTTAAATTGCGGATAAACGTGACCGTGCGCGGCGGCGATGACTGGCGCGTCTGTTTGCGCGAAAGCTTTGAGCGGTTAAACAGGCTGCAACTGGAAGCGGATCGGTTGCGGGCGGAATCGGCGCGTTATATCCGGCCTATCTGTCTGGTGCAAGTGGAGCGCACCGGCAAGGATCAGCGCGACGGCAAGTTTATTCATGTCGAAGACGCCAAGGAATATTTGTTGTCTTTAGGCGTGACGCAAGAACAAATTGCGATTAAAACTTCCGAGAAAAATGAATTGAATCAGCCGGAAAATCTCGACTTGTTCAGCCCCACTAACCAGGTGCGATTCATTATTACCAAGCAAGCTTTACAGGAAGGCTGGGATTGCTCTTTTGCGTATGTGCTGTGTTCATTAGCGCCGGTCAGCAGCCGGGGCGCTATGACGCAGTTGGTCGGCAGAATTTTACGTCAACCCGATACCATCAAAACAAAAGTTCAGGCATTGGATGAATGTTATGTGTATTGCTTCCACTCATCCACAAGCGATGTCGTGGCGGCCATTAAAAACGGTCTTGAGCAAGACGGTATGGCGGATTTGGTGGAGAAAATCCACGATGCAGGCGGCGGTGAAAAAGGGTCATCCAATCTACCTCGAAAAATTCCGCGCCACGAAGATATTCATCATACCAAAATTTATTTGCCTTTGGTGTTGTGGGCGGAGGCAGCTAACGTCCGGCCATTGAATTATGAAGCCGATATTTTGTATCGCATCAACTGGCAACAGGTCAGTTTAGACGGGGTTGCCGAAAAAATCCCTAAAGCCACTCAAACCGTCAATACCCAGCTTTTTCGCGTCGGTTTAACAGAAAGCCCTAACGCCAGGGATTTTGTTAGATCGGAAGCATTAGGCTATGTTGTCGTCGATAATCCGTTTGATCCGGCTTATGCGACCCGCGCGATTGTCGATATTGTGCCTAATCCCTGGATTGCGCGGGATTTTGTCGGCAGGCTATTGGCGGATTTGCAAAACAGTGGCTTAAGCCGTGACGATGTGGCTGGTATCAGCAGTTTGTTTATTGAAACGCTACGTTCCCATTTATTCAAAGAGCGAGACCGGTTAGCCGAAGCATTATTTTTACAGGACGTGGCCGCAGGCAGAATTCAATTCCGGTTACGCACTGATCGTCATAATTGGCGTATGCCGCATGAGTTCACCACGCAAAGGCCTGCCAAGAGTGCGTTATTGCAACGTGACGACGGGAAAATTGTTAAGCACAGCCTGTTCGAGCCGATTTACAAGGACGATTTAGACGGTTACGAGCAAAAAGCAGCGTGTTATCTGGATGGCGAAAAAGCCTTGCGCTGGTGGCATAGGAACGTAGCCAAAGCCCAAGGGGGCTATGCCATGCAGGGCTGGTGCAAGCACAAGGTTTACCCTGATTTTATTTTTGCGTTGTCGAATCAGGACGGTCACGAGCGCTTGATGGTTTTGGAAACTAAAGGCGATCATCTGGATAATCCCGATACCGCTTATAAGAAAAAACTATTTGACATCTGTAGCGAGTCATTCCGTCTGGAAACAATAAAATCCGCTGGAGAGTTGGAATTATTGGACGACAAAGGCGTTAAAGTGTTTTGCTCGCTGATCTTTGAAAATACCTGGCAAACGGATTTGGCGAAATTGATTGAGGATACTGTGCAGTCATGAGCGACTAAAAATCATACTTCAATCAAAATGCCTCGTCATTCGCCAATGACTTTTTACTTTATCAAACCGAGGACTGCCAAACCCGCATCGAAGTGCGTTTGCAGAATGAATCGGTTTGGCTGACTCAAGCTACACTCACAGAGCTGTTCCAAACCAGCAAGCAGAATATCTGCCTGCATTTGAAAAATATTTTTGCCGAAGACGAATTGCTGGAAGAGCGAGTTGTCAAGAAATACTTGACAACTGAAGTATTGGTGGATTGGGTTTACCTTTAAAGGGTATATAAATGGTAGCGTAATCCGACAATACGAAGCCACCAAAGTCGGGTTATGGCTAATATCTAACCCGATCTACTAAACTTTGAAAATAATTAACAGGAATTTACTACGATGACTGACCATAACTTAAATATTGATGAAATATTTAAAGCAGGCAAACCCATTGACGACGCCATCAATAAAGCTACCCGTGAAGCGGTCAAACGTCATCAACAGGCGCAACAACCGGTAGTAGTTTGGCGCGATGGCAAAATTGTTTGGTTGTCCGCATCATCCGGTTACCGATCCGATGCTGAAACTTTGTAGCAAAAAATGACTTCAGGAGATTGATGATGCCCACTATTTCAATGTTTTATTACATAAAAGCCATAGAACCGAATCCGGAAAATTACACTATCAAGATAACCTACAGCGATGATGTTGTTGTGAATGCTGACTTTAAGGATTTATTGGAAAAAGGCATTATGAGGACCTTAAAAAATCCCGATGTTTTCAAGCAAGTCAGCATCGACAATAAAGGCCGTTCTATTTTATGGGAGGCGCAGGACATTGATTTTTGCGCCGACGCGTTACGATTAAAGTTTCATTAACACTTAAAATCTGCGTTACTGCATCTTTAACCACCGGAGATCATCATGAATACCTACAACGATCTTTGCCCGGTTTGCCACAGCGGACGCAAGCAAGCCGGTCGCACGACCTTTACTGTTGATCTTGGTTTTGGTGTCGTGGTTGTGCGCGATGTTCCCGCCCAAGTCTGTGATCTGTGCGGCACTGATTGGCTGGAAGACGGTGTTGCCGAAAAGCTGGAACAGATTGTCGAGCAGGCGCGCCTGAAACACCCGGTGGTAGAAGTCGCTAACTGGCAACAGGAAACCCAAGTTTTGCCATCCTAATTCTTCTTTGTCAGGTTATATGATTTATATTTGCCAATATCGTCATTCCGGCATGGATTGCCGGAATCCAGGCGCCATGGATGGATTTGGGCTCACCATCCATGGCACTGGATACCCGCTCCCGGCGGGTATGACGAGCTTGCTATTAATCTGACAAAACGGAACTAACACTAGGAAAAACCGATGAATTTAACTACGGAAGACCAACGCCTGCTGGAAGAGCTTTGCTATCAGCAACAGGTGAGTTTCAATAAAGTAGTCAAATTATTGGACACTGTGCGCGAGTACGAATTTAAAGAGCGGCGAACCGGTATTTATGATGCCTTGAAAGAGGTTATCAAAGCCGGGCGGACAGAATAATGAAATTTACCAAGCTGGCCATCGAGAGTTACAAATCTTTTCAGTTTGCGACGGAAATCCCTTTTCCGGTGGGTGCCGACGGCAAAAGTTTTTTCCTGATCGGCGGCATGAACGGTGCCGGTAAAACCTCGATTATGGAAGCGGTCAGTTTTTGTTTGTATGGCACCAAGCCGGAAGTGATTTATAAAAACATCAATCGCAAGGAGTTGGCATGCGGTAATACGTCAGTTTCTTTTGAACTGGTAGTGGAGCTGGATGACGGCTCGGAATTGATTGTGAAACGGTCCTGGAGCGGTGGAGTCGTCAACGACGCCAAAGCAAAGGATTTGGAAGAACGTTTAGTAGTGGTGCAGGACGGCAAGCGGGTTTCTGTGCAAAACAAGCAAATGTGGCAGGATTTTATCCGCGCCACCATTCCGCCTGGCATTACCCAGTTTTTCTTTTTCGATGGCGAAAAGATTCAGGAAATCGCCGCTGACGATCATTCTGAACTTCGCTTGAAGAAGTCTCTGGAAGCGGCGCTAGGCATTCAATATATCACCAAACTTTCTGAAGATGTTTTGTATATCAAGGCCGAAGAGCGCAAAGGCTTTGTACAGATTTCCGACGAGGACCTGGAATTTAAAGAGAGCGAGTTGAAGCGGGAGAAGAGCAAGGTCGGCCGGACGATTCAGGAACGGAATGAGGTTAAAGCCGAACTGGATGCGTTCAAAAACCAACATCAGGAAGCAAAGGAACGCTTTCAAGCCACTTTCAACGCTGAGCCTGAAACCCGCGACAGTATCAGGGAGGCGGAAAAAGCCCGAATTCAGGCCTCTAACCGTTTGGGGCAAGTGGAAAACGAGCTTAAAACCTTGTGCGAAGGTGTTTTACCGTTTGCAATTGCCGGGCGCTTGTTTGGCGATATTCGCATGCAAATCGAAGCCGAGCGGGAGACTATGCAATACGAAGCCATTCGCGACAATGCCGCCAGTCTGACCCGGAAAATTGTCCGAGTAGTAGAGGAGCCGGAGCCGATTTACCGGGAAAAGTTGTCGGCTGAAAAAATGGCGGAACTGGAACAGCGTATTTTTCGCTTATTGCGACAAGGCGATTCAGTTAACGACAGCATCAAGATACTGAATCTTTCCGATCGTGATGCTGCGCGTGTGTTGCAAAAAATGGAAACACTGGAAAACAGCGATGTGTTTTTGATTCAACCGTTATTAGAAGAAAAACAGGAACTGGCTGTTCAGGTTCGGCAATTGGAAGCCGCGTTACAACCGGGTATTGCTTCCGATTCCGAGAAGGAATTGTTCGATCAAAGGATATTTTGATCGATGACAAAAGTTATGAAATAAAAATGATTGACCGCAACGGCCACGAAATCAGAAAGTCGAGCCTTGCTGCGGGCGAAAAAGAGGTGTTCGCTTTGTCGCTGTTGTGGGGCTTGGCTCAAACCAGTCAGTTGCAATTGCCTATATTAATCGATATACCGCTGTCCAGGCTCGATAGCACCCATAGGGACAATATCATCAACCACTATTTTCCCAATGCCGGTCAACAGGTGATCATTCTTTCTACCGATACCGAAATCGAAAAGGATTATTACCGCAAGTTACAACCCTATTTAAGCGGTGCTGCCAGTCTGGAGTTTGAACCCCGCCAGGAATTAACGACCGTTAAACAAGGCTATTTTTGGGAGCAATAGAACATGGCGGACCGTCTAGCGAGGCGGATGAAGTTTTAAGTGCGTTGCGCTTTGAAACGCGCCTGGAAAAAGCCGTTTTGGCGCGTATCGCTTTTGCCGTGTCGCTGGTTCAGGACGGTAAAAATGTACCTGAAAGTTCAAACTTCAGTGGCGGTGAATTAAAACGGCCCACTTTTTTTGGCCCCGATGAACTATTTATTCGCAGCCTGCTGGCGCATGTCCACGGGAAAGGTGATATTGCTGAAGACGCGTTTTTTTCCAATCGCTCAATGATCAAAAATCATATCGATCAAGGCAGTCTGGCTTTGGAGCAAATGTATATCGAAAGTGGGCGCAATGCCGATGGTTTGATAAAGCGGCTGGTTGATCTGGTGGAATTTAGGGACGTAAGGAATTGCGCGGATGCGGTTTGGATATTTTTATCGGTAAAACATTATTGCAAAAAGCCGATTTGGTCATGGAACTTAACAACACCGATAAACACGCCAATTCACATTTAGCGATTATGGGTAAGCCGGGAGTCGGGAAAACCCAATTTTTGCTGAAAATTCTGGCAGACATTCGCATTCAGTCGAATTACCAAACCCATTTCATTTATATCGATTACAAGGGCGATGTGGTCGATAATCAACGTTTCCTTGAGGTCGCTAAAGTCTAGCCATTTAGACTATTGCAAGGTAACCAACGCTTGCCGATCAATCCGTTTGTATTACCGGCTTATGATGAACAAACTATCAATATATCAGCGCGGGAAAAGGCAGAAAGTTTTGCTTCCATTAATTCCAGGTTGGGCGTGGTCCAAAAAGGCGCATTAACCGAGGCAATCCGCGCTGGTTATGCGAAACGTGCCGGGAGTGTAGCGCCATATCCAGATTTCCAGGATATTTTGGAAATCGCTAATTTGATGTACGAAGAAGCCGACAAAAAGGACGATAGTCTGATTGAAGTGCTGCGCGATTTATCGAATTTTGAATTGTTCTGGAAACACGGCGATGAAGTTGCGCCGATGGATAGAATTTCGAACCGGACCTTGTTGATAGACGTTCACGCCATGCCTGTTTTGAAAGAGCTGGTCGCTTATTTGGTGATCGAACGGCTTTATAAGGAAATGGCATTGTTGCCGGATAGTCCGGTTGAGGACGGCAAGCGGACCCTGCGTACGATATTAGTCATAGACGAAGCGCACAACTATTTAAGCCAGAAGAATATGTTTTTGCAGCGCATTATCCGTGAGGGGCGCTCCAAAGGCATCGTTGTTTTCTTTGCTTCCCAATCGCCGAATGACTATCAGCAGAAGTTCTTTAATTTTCAGGAATTGCTGGAGTTCGCTTATATCTTCCAATGTGATGGAGTTTCAGCAAACTCTGTTCAGGATATTTTGGGATGTAGCAGCAAGACCGCTAGAGATTTACAGACCGAGATTGCACGGTTAGAACCCTTTCAGGTTATGAGTCGTTCGCAGGTGAAAACGGAAGAATTTGTTAAATTTGAGGCTGAGGCGTTTTACAAGAATTATTAACCCTTGAACTAAGTTATACTTAACTCATTTTTTTCAGAAAATATTGCAGATACGGCTTTTATTATGAAAATCCAACTATGATCAGATTACTTTTATTATTCATCGCTGGACTTGCGGCATGCTCTCAACATAAAAATCCTGTTGTTTCATTTAACGATCTAAAATGGATTGATTTGGCTCATAGTTATGACAGCGCTACCTTATATTGGCCCAACAACAGGAAGGGATTTGAACATGTTACAGAAGCCGAAGGAAAAACATCATCAGGTTATTATTATTCTTCCTATAGCATCTGTACACCTGAACATGGCGGCACTCATCTGGATGCGCCGATCCACTTTACAGAAAATAAATTAACAGTAGACCAGTTGCCCCTGAGCAGTTTAACAGGCACTGCCGTTGTGATTGATGTATCCCGAAAAGCCTTGGCTAATCATGATTATCAGGTTTCAATTGAGGATATTGAAAACTGGGAAAAAGAAAATAATAGAATACCCGACAATACGATCATACTTTTCAGAACGGGCTACGGACAGTTCTACCCTAACCGGGAAAAATATTTCGGTACTCCAAAAACCGGCCTGGGAGCCATACCCGAATTACATTTCCCCGGCATTTTCCCAGCAACTACTCAATGGCTGGTGGAAAAAAGAAATATCAAGGCGTTGGGACTGGACACCCCCAGTTTGGATTACGGCCAATCCAAAGAATTCAAGACCCATCAGATTTTACTGGGCAGCAATAAACCCGGTTTTGAAAACCTTGCCAATTTAGATCAATTGCCATTAAAGGGCATCTATATTGTGGCTTTACCAATGAAAATAGCTAAAGGAAGCGGTGCTCCGCTTCGAATCATAGCTACTTTAATTCCTCAATAATAAAGACAGCCCATAACATAAGGTAAGGGATTGCTGCACTCTGTTAGCCGATTGGTGTGCTGAGTTGTCAAAAGCAGACCGCCTATTTCTACTTTGCCAGATTACATGATCACTATTCTTCAACGCATCCAAACCCGCCCCCGCCCGGCGTTTCAATCTGAACAATATCGCCTGCATTCACCTCTATTTCGGCACAGCCGGGGAGCATTTCGGTTTGGCCATTACTACGAATGACCCTATTCACGCCTGGTTTTCCGGGCTTGCCGCCGTTTATTCCGAATGGCGGCATGCCTCGATGGCTGGAGAGAATGCCGGCAGTCATTGGCTCCAGAAATTTAATACGGCGAACCACGCCGTCGCCGCCCCGGTTGCATCCCGCCCCGCCGCTTCCATATCGGATGGAAAATTCTTGCAGCAGTACCGGAAAACGCAATTCCAGCACTTCCGGATCGGTGATACGCGAGTTGGTCATGTGCGTATGCACCGCATCACAGCCGTCAAAACCGTCGCCCGCTCCGGCGCCTCCGCAAACCGTTTCGTAATATTGGTAACGGTCGTTGCCGAAGGTGAAATTGTTCATCGTGCCTTGCGAGGCGGCCAGCACGCCCAATGCACCGTACAAAGCGTCGACGATGTACTGCGAGGTTTCGACGTTGCCCGCGGCCACCGCCGCCGGATAGCGGGGATTAAGCAGCGAGCCATCGGGAATTATAATCTCCAGCGGCTTCATACAGCCGGCGTTGAGCGGGATGTCGTCTTGCACCAGCGTTCTGAATACATACAGAACCGCCGCTTTGCATACCGCCGCCGGGGCGTTGAAATTGTTCGGCAATTGCCGGGAAGTGCCGCTGAAATCAATACGGGCGCGGCGCTTCCCGCGATCGACAGTGACCGCAACAGCGATTTTTGCGCCGTCGTCCATGGCGTACTCAAAAGTAGCGTCGGATAACTTCGCAAGCACCGCGCGCACGCATGCTTCGGCGTTGTCCTGCACATAGTGCATATACGCTTGCACCACTGGCAGGGAATAGCTTGAAACCATGTGCAGCAGCTCCAGTGCGCCTTTTTCGTTGGCGGCGATTTGCGCTTGCAGATCGGCGAGATTCTGTTCAGGATTGCGTGCCGGATAAGGCCCTGAACCCAGCCAGGCGCGTAATGTTGCTTCCTGAAAAAGACCTTTGTCGACGGTTTTCAAACCCTCGCTGATCACGCCTTCTTCTTCGATATGGCGACTGTTGGCCGGCATCGAGCCGGGCGATATGCCGCCGATATCGGCATGATGGCCGCGCGAAGCGGTAAAAAACAGCAATCCCTTGCCATCCTTTGCAAACACGGGTGTTACGACGGTAATGTCCGGCAAATGCGTACCGCCTGCATAGGGCGAATTGAGCAGATAGACGTCGCCGGGTTGCAGAGTGGTGGAGTACTTGCGCAATAGCGCCTTTACGCTTTCGCCCATCGAGCCTAGATGTACCGGGATATGCGGCGCGTTGGCGATCAACTGGCCGCCTGCATCGAAAATCGCACAGGAGAAATCCAGTCGCTCCTTGATATTGACTGAATGCGCGGTGTTTTGCAGCACGAAGCCCATTTGTTCGGCTATGGACATGAACAGTTTGTTGAATATTTCCAGCAAGACCGGGTCGGCGCGGGTTCCGGCGGCGAATGCGCGTTGCAATGGTTCCGAGCGGGTCAACAGCAAATCGCCATTGCTTTGCAGTTCTCCTTGCCAGCCGGGTTCGATGACAATGGTCGAGGTTGGCTCTACGACAATCGCAGGGCCGGCAATGCGCTGCCGTATACGCAAATTTTCGCGGCGGAAGACCGGCGTGTCATGCCACGCGTCGTTACTGAACATGCGGGTCAGCAATTCCGGCTGTCCTGTGCAATCGCGAGAAATAGTATTCACGGCATCAATCGTGTGCGCTTCACTGCCAATGCTTTCCACTGTCGCGGTCTCAACCAGCAGCGGCCTGTTTTCATAGCAAAACCCGAAACGTTGCCGGTATTGCCGCTCGAAGGTCGCAAGCATCGTTTCTTTGCCGGCAAAATCGACCGGCAAGCTGCTGTCGGTCCCCTGATAGCGTAACAGCAATTGCCGTCTGCTTCGGATCTGCATATCCGCGACGCCTTGCGCCAGCAAAGCCATGCGGCTTTGCTCTTCCAGGTTTTGCAGATTATCGAGTAACGCAGTTTCGCTGAACGTGTCCCAAGTTAGCTCCAGGGCCTGTTCCTTAAGCACGCGAAAATCCGCCAAGCCCATACCGTACGCCGACAATACGCCGGCCAAGGGATGCAGAAGGACCGTTTGCATCCCCAGGCGATCGGCGATTTTGCAGGCGTGTTGCCCGCCCGCTGCTCCATAACAGCACAACGCGTATTCGGCGACGTTATAGCCTCTTTGCACGGAAACTTTCTTGATCGCCGCCGCCATGTTTTCGACAGCGATATTCAGGAAGCCTTCGGCAACTTGTTCCGGGGTACGGATATCACCGCTTTGCGCCTGGATACGTGCAGCTAACTCGCTGAACAGTTTCTTGACACAGTCAGCATCCGGCGGCAAGTCGCCGTCCGGGCCAAACACTGCCGGAAACAGCGGCAACTTGCCGAGCATCAAATTGGCATCGGTAACCGTCAATGGCCCGCCGCGACGGTAACAAGCCGGTCCGGGATTCGCACCCGCCGATTCAGGGCCGACTCGATAACGTATGCCGTCGAAAGTCAGGATCGAACCGCCGCCCGACGCAACAGTATGAATTTGCATCATCGGTGCCCGCATTCTGACGCCGGCGACTTCGGTTTCGAAACTGCGTTCCAATTCCCCGGCATAGTGGGCAACATCGGTGGAGGTGCCGCCCATGTCGAAAGCGATGATTTTGTGCAATCCGGCGCGTTGCGCTACCGCCACCGCACCGACGATACCGCCCGCAGGCCCCGATAGAATGCTGTCCTTGCCCTGAAACACGTGTGCATCGACCAGTCCGCCGTTGGATTGCATAAACAACAGGCGCGGTTGCTGGTCATTGCCGCCAAGACCTTCGGCAACCTGCGAGACATAGCGTTGAAGCAGCGGCGATAAATAGGCATCGACCACAGTGGTGTCGCCGCGGCTGACGATTTTTAGCAACGGGCTGACCTGATGCGATACGGAAATTTGCGTGAACCCGATTTGCCGGGCGATGTCCGCCAGTTGCCGCTCATGCTCCGGATATCGCCAGGCATGCATCAAAACGATCGCCAGTGCGCGTACACCTTGCGCATAGAGTTCTTGCAACTGCCTTCGTGCGTTATCGGCATTTAAAGCCGCCAGCACTTCGCCATGCGCCGTAACCCGGGCGTCGATTTCAATGACTGTCCGGTAAAGCTGTTCCGGAAGGCGGATATTGAGCGCGAAAATATCCGGGCGATTTTGATAGCCGATACGCAAACAGTCCTTAAAACCGCGCGTAATAGCCAGCGCCACCTTTTCGCCTTTGCGTTCCAGCAAAGCGTTGGTGCCGACGGTGGTACCCATTTTGATGCTTTCGATGCAAGCGTCAAGCTGGACATCGGCAGGCAATTGCAGAATCTCGCGTATCCCCTGCAAAGCGGCATCCCGATAGCGTTCGGGATTTTCCGACAGCAGTTTGCAAGTGAAGATGCGTTCTTCGGGACTATAAGCGACGATATCGGTAAATGTGCCGCCGCGATCAATCCAAAATTGCCAGCGCTTCATTCAGCTTATAAATCCTGTTTTATATCCTCTTTCAGGGTAGGCCAGCGCGTGAACGCAAAAACCCAAATCATCGCGATGTTGACGACCGGAATCAATAATACCAGGGCCCACCAACCGTCAAACCCGGCTTTTTGTACAATGCGAAAACCCAGCCATAGACAAAATGCCACATAAATCGGCAGCAGTAGATAAAAGAACGTCATGACTGCTGCTCGATTTTATCGCGCAGATTGGGCCAAGGCAGCAACGCCAGTTGCATAAAAATAATCAGCAAGCCGAAGCCAGGCAAAAACACCAGCGCGGCCCACGCCGGATGAAATCCAGCTTTTTTGTAGATCAAACACACGGGCAGAAAAATTAACAGCCCGACAATGAAAACCTGAATGATTTCGGGAAACATCATCATGCGCTACCCCCTTATATAAAATTGTCCAATGAAAAATAATGCCCTGTAGTTATTTTATCGGTTCTGCTGCAAATATTCAAAGGCATAAAGCCACACCTATTTGTGGACAAAGTTGTCCTGCAAAGCCATAAACTGCTTATAAAGCAGTATTTTTTCCTCGGAAAATTGTCCTTTTTTAATCATGAGAGCTGTTTCTATCCGCTTTAAAGTTCTTTATCTGCGGAACTTCTTCAAGGTTTGACAATTTCTGCGGCAGAAGCTGTAATAGTATTCGTCATAATGCGCTTGTGAGGAAAAGGCCGGAAACATCGCGACTTTTTTTCTGGGTAGCTAGATAACTAACGAGGCTTTGCCTCAGACCAACGAGTCATGGTTGGTGCTAACTGGCGTTGGGAGGGCTCCGCTGGAGCCGGTATGGTAAAATTTCCACGCCGGTATTAGATCGCTGGGCGATCAGACCTTA
>JAQTMV010000123.1 GCA_028714175.1 Methylococcales bacterium | reverse complement strand
TGTTGTTATGTTGATATTCTACAATGGACATAAAGATGCCTCAATGACTTTATAAGCTTGAAGAGACTGAGCAAAAGAACGTTTTCAAATAATCAGTCTCAGGTGCTGCCGGATCAACCGGGTGATCAGGCCCTTGTCCGCCGCTGGCAATAAACACCAGATGCCGGTCTATATGCCGGCCTGATGAGCGCAGAATTTCATGCAGATTTTCCCGGCTTAGATGATAGGAACAGGATGCCGAAACTAAAATACCGCTTCTGGACAAAACCTGCAAGGCAAGGTGATTCAGGCGGCGATAAGCTTCGTAACCCTGTTTGAAATCTTTTTTGCGTTTAATTAACGCAGGCGGATCCAGCACGATGATGTCATAAAGCTGGTTTTCCAGTCGGGCAAGCTTCAGAAATTCAAAAACATCACTGCGCACAAAGTGCATTTTGTCTTCAACCTGATTGAGCAGAGCATTTTCTTTGGCGAGCGCCAATGCGCTTTCCGAGGCATCAACACAAGTGACTTCAGAGGCTCCGGCTATTGCGGCAGGAATACCCCAGGCGCCGGTGTAGGAAAATAAATCCAGTACCCGCTGGCTTTTCGCAATATTTGCCACCAAAGCACGGCTGCAACGGTGGTCATAAAACCAGCCGGTTTTTTGACCGTTCAGAATGTCGATTTTAAATTGTGCGCCATTTTCTTCAATAATCAGTGGGTCAGGGAGTTTTCCGTAAGCGATCTCGGTTTCCATCCCCAATCCTTCCAATTGTCTCTGGTTGGTATCGTTTTTAAGGATTATGGCCGCGGGATGCAGTAATTCAATCAGCGCGGCAAACAGGGCTTCTTTGTGCTGCTCGATGCCCGCGGTGGTTATCTGTACCGATAATACTGAATCAAAGCGATCTATGACTAGGCCGGGTAAACCATCGCTTTCTCCAAAAACCAGGCGATAGTAGGGTTTATCAAAGAGTTTTTCGCGCAAGGCCAGTGCTGTGGACAGGCGTTCTTTAAAAAAGCTGGCGCCGCATTTCAGATTGGGTTTTCTGGATAACAAGCGAGCGCAAATCAGCGCTTGTGGATTGATATAAGCCGTACCCATGACTTTGCCGTCATCACTTTTTACCTGGACCAGATCCCCGGGCGAGAACTGCTCAAGAGGCGAGCGTTTAGTGTCAATTTCGTTACTGAAAACCCACAGATGCCCTTTGCGCAAACGTTTATCTTCGTTTTTTTTTAAATAAATTTCAGGAGATGGCATGCTAATGTGAGGTTGTGTAGAAGCCAGCTTGATGTTCGGGTGTATTTTTTTGACATTCAGGACTTTGGGTAAACATGGCTTTCTAGTACTTGACGCCATCGAGTCTGATCCAGTCTTCCTGTTGCACGAAAGGATTAAAGTTTATATTTTGCTTATAAGCACTGATAACGGATTCGGCCTGTTCATGCAGGATGCCTGATAACACCAGTTGACCATTCGAAACAAGCAGCCCACAAATTTGTTCTGATAGTTCGATTAAAGGTTTCGCCAGAATATTGGCCAGCACAACATCGGCCTGAAAAGATACAAATTGTTCAGGCAAATAGCAGTTAATTTTATCCTGAACATTATTTTTTAAGGCATTGCTTCGGGTGGCTGTTAATGCCTGGCTGTCAATATCAACTGCCTGCGCGGCTTTGGCGCCCAGTAATATCGCGGCAACGGCCAGTATGCCTGAGCCGCAGCCGTAATCGATGACCGTTTTGCCGGTTAAGTCATGACTGGCCAGCCATTCCAGGCATAATGCCGTGGTCGGGTGCGTGCCGGTGCCAAATGCAAGTCCCGGATCCAGGGTCAGACAAACCGTACCAGGTTCATATTGTTCCTGGTCTGTTGGACAAACCCAGAGTTTATCGGCAAACTTCATCGGCTTATAATAGTCCATCCAGGCGCGTTCCCATTCCTGATCGGCAATCTCTTCAATTAGCCAGTCGCGTAAGCCTTGATCCTTAAACTTTGCCAATACCACAGTTTTTATCAATTCAGGGTTCATCATCGTGTCATAAAGCGCGATAACCTGAGTGTTGCTCCATATTCTGGTTTCACCGATCGCCGGTTCGTAAACAGGCTCGTCTTCGGCATCCATATAAGTGACAGACACAGCACCGAGATTACTGAACAAATCTGCAAGCGGGGGGGCGGTGTTTTCATTGGTGATAACGGAAATTTGCTGCCAGGCCATGTGAGAAGACTTATTAGAAAGGAAAATTTGTAGCTTGGGTTACGGCTTCGCCTAACCCAACTTTACTTTTTTGGAAGAACTTTTTCTCAACTTCAATAATGTAGTCCGAATAGAATTTTAGGCCGAATTCAGCAAGGACGATGGGATGATGACTAGTGATGGGTCGCTCCAAATGTGAAGTTGGTGGATTAAACCATTGTCCGTTATTTTTTATGGGTACTGCTACTGGCTGAGGTGGCTTGTCTTCAATGATCATCGGATCGCCTTCGTAGTGAACGACTTCGCCATTGTGAATTTCCATGTGTTTTATATAGCCGCCAGTGGGATTTAAGAAACGATAGGCGCGGGAACCAGGTTGGATTTTTGTTACGTCTTGAATTGAGTGATTGTCTGCATCGCGAGCTTGCTTGAGATAGCGAAGTAGCATGTCCTTTTTGCGAAGGCGATGATATTTACCTTGCCATGGCTCGAAGGTGCCACGGACATGATGACAACAGCGTTCAACTTTTTGCCATATTTTTTCTATACAGTTGAGGTATGTGCGCCACTCTGCCTCAAATTCATCCAAGGATCGAGCGCTATACATACTGGTAATTGCCTTTTTTGCAGATGCGAGTTCAAGTTTTGGGTGCCTTAGGGGATTTTCTGTCATGGTATTAAAGAACTAAGGTAAAAACAGACACCTTAAAAGGTGCAAAAAATAAGGCTTCTAAGCTTGTAAACCGTGCTTAGGGGATATCTTATAAACCAATCATGCCAAAATAAAGGCGCGTAAAACACACGCTATACTTCAGGTTTGGCTACACATATTGCGTGCCCTCAATTGCTTAATAAATACCCAGTTTTTTTTCCAGGTAATGGATGTTTTGTCCGCCAATGGCGAAGGCGTTGTCATTCATGATGATTTGCTGCAATGGGATATTGGTTTTAATGCCGTCTATGATTATTTCGCTTAATGCAGTGTTCATGCGGGCAATAGCGCTTTTGCGGTTCTCACCGTGAGCAATCAGTTTGCCTATCATGGAATCGTAGTAAGGCGGCACTTTATAGCCATTGTAGATATGAGTTTCGCAGCGGATACCCGGGCCGCCAGGCATGTGAAACTGATCAATCTTGCCGGGGCAGGGCATGAAAGTCCTGGGATCTTCTGCATTTAAACGGCATTCAATCGCATGTCCGGTAATTTTGACTTGATCTTGCGTGAGAGACAGCGGTTCGCCGGCTGCGATACGCAGTTGCTCTTTGACAATATCAAACCCTGTCACCATTTCCGTAACGGGGTGTTCGACCTGAATGCGGGTGTTCATTTCAATAAAATAAAACTCGCCTTTTTCATACAGAAACTCAAAAGTACCTGCGCCTAAATAGCCAATATCAATACAGGCCTTGGCGCAACGTTCGCCTATGGTTTTGCGTTGTTCTGCACTGATGCCCGGAGCGGGCGCCTCTTCAACCACTTTTTGATGACGGCGTTGCATGGAGCAGTCGCGTTCACCTAGATGGATGGCATTGCCGTGTGAATCCGCCATCACCTGAAATTCAATATGGCGCGGATCTTCCAGAAATTTTTCCATATAAACAGTAGGATTACCGAAAGCACTGCCCGCTTCTGCTTTGGTCATAGTGATGGCGTTGATAAGCGCTGATTCTGTATGCACCGTTCGCATGCCTCTGCCGCCGCCGCCGCCTGCGGCTTTAATAATAACCGGATAGCCGATTTCCTGAGCCAGTTTCAGATTTTTCTTATCATCATCCGACAACGGGTCGTTATTGCCCGGAACACAGGGAATCCCGGCGGCCAGCATCGCGTTTTTGGCAGAAATTTTGTCGCCCATCATGCGTATGGTTTCTGCATTCGGGCCGATAAAGACAAAGCCGCTTTGTTTTACCTTTTCAGAAAAGTCAGCGTTTTCGGACAAGAAGCCGTAGCCGGGATGGATGGCTTCCGCATCAGTCACTTCAGCGGCGCTGATAATGGCTGGAATATTCAAATAGCTGTCGGCAGAAGCCGCAGGGCCAATGCAAACCGATTCGTCGGCCAGACGGACATGTTTTAGATCCCTGTCTGCCTCGGAATGGACAGCAACCACCTTAACGCCTAATTCCCTGCATGCGCGTAAAATACGTAGGGCGATTTCACCTCGGTTGGCGATGACTATTTTATCGAACATGAGTATCCCTCGTTTTCCATGCTATTCAATGATGAATAAGGGCTGGCCATATTCGACAGGTTCAGCATTTTCAACCAGAATTTGACTGATAACGCCACTTTTATCGGCTTCAATCTGATTAAGAATTTTCATCGCCTCAATAATGCACAGCGTATCGCCCGCCATCACAGCTTGCCCGATTTCTACGAAAACCTTCCCGCCCGGCGCTGCCGAGCGGTAAAATGTACCGACCATAGGCGACTTAACTACATGTCCGGTGATCTTTTCTTCTGCAGGCGCAGTCATAACAGCAGCTGCAGCGTTAGTCGCAGGTGCGTGTGCATAGACTACCGGTGCTGGAGCTGCGGAATAACGGCTAATGCGGATGGCTTCTTCGCCCTCTTTAATTTCCAGTTCGGCAATATCTGATTCTTCGATAATTTCGATGAGTTTTTTTATTTTTCTAATGTCCATGGGTTATGGTCTCCCGGTTAATATCTGATGAGCGGCCTGTAAGGCCAGTTCGTACCCTGTTGCACCCAGTCCACAGATAACGCCTTTAGCAATATCCGAGAAATAGGAATGTTTTCTAAAAGGTTCGCGTGCATGGATGTTCGATAAATGAACCTCTATAAAAGGGATTCCGGTTGCCAGCAGCGCGTCGCGGATGGCAACGCTGGTATGGGTAAACGCAGCTGGATTGATAATGATGAAGTCAACTTTGCTGTGGTAAGCCTGATGTATCAGCTCAACGATTTGGTGTTCCGCGTTTTTTTGATGAAAATCAAGCTGATGCTTTAATTCGGCCGATTTTTTTTCAAGCGCTTGCTGGATATCGGCGAGTGTCTGATTTCCGTAATGGCTGGGCTCGCGCATACCCAGTAAGTTTAAATTCGGGCCATTTAATACGGTAATGGATGCCATCAATGATAGTGTTAGTAGATTAAAAAGCAATTTTCTGCCGCTAATTTTACCGTGTTAAGCGTTTTTGTCCAGATATAATCATTTTTGTAAAAGTTAGCGACAAAACGCCTATATTTTGCCGCTGATACTTAATATCGGATTTGAGCCGTATAGTGTGAGCAAGCTTTTCTGCCCATCTTTTATCGATTATTCTGGTGGGCAAAAAAGCCTGCTTACCCCCGGCTATTATTTCCGTGTCCAGCGGGGCAACCACATTTGAGCAAGTGATGTCGCAAACATAACTGTAGATGCCAGGCTATATCCAAAGCCTCCTATCATGGTAAACCAGGCACATGCCGGCCAGAACTTGGTCAGCCACCATGACGCGACATCTAAAACCAGAAAAGCAAAAGGAGTTGATATTAAAACCAATTTCCAGAACTGATTAAATTCTGCCATGCCGAATATCCCACCGACAAACAGGAAAATGAAACCAATACCGCACAATACCGCTAAACTCAAAGGCAAGACGTTCTCCGGAGCTTGTCGTAAAGGGCTCTCAGGCTTGGCGAAAAAAGGCCATTGAGATGCGTCAAGTTTAGAAAAACTAGCCTTGAAAATTAGCCTTGTCAACTGAGATTGAAAAAAGAACGTCCGCATGTCATTTTTAGGACTGAAGTAGGATTGCTATCGGAATATCGCCAAAGAGACGCCGACCTCTCTGTCTGGTTGATGGAGACGACCAAATTCACACTCCTTCACCCAATTAAAAAACGCACAGACTCGCTCATAAGCGGCTCGGCCGTGCGTACTGGTTATGGTGGGTGTCTTTTGCGAAGCATGGCTGGTTTGTTTGCCGACACCATGCAACGGTAGAGGTCTGGAAACGATGGCTTCATAATGTTTATCCGGTTCCGCCAGTCTGACAAACAGCGACCACCAGTTATAGATGAGCGCAATCATCCGTGCGATAAAACGGCACGGTTTGATTTTCTTGGTCACAAATCCGCCCCAGCCCCATGGGTTTTTTATTTCATCAAAGTTATTTTCGCGATCGGCACGATCCCGGTAATGCTGAACGATGGTCACCACCTCCGAGGCAAGCGAAGTGACCAAGACGCTGTATTCGAAAGCGGCCATGTCTTCAGCGGCCTCAAGAAGCGATAACTGAGTCATGAAGGTCTTCAAAGGTTTTTTCAACAGCCAGGAATTTATTTTTTTGAAAGTCTTTATAAGCCTTGCTGTGATCGGTTCTTTATGTTTTCGTCAGCACGCCGGTGCAGCTCGAACCTTGTCCAGCCGTGCAGCCATAGCAATGATCGGCAACGGTGATCGGCATGGCTTCGGGCATATGCTCCAGCAATTGGTTCAGGTGCGTAGAGCGGCCTGCCAGCGGCATTCCCAGCATTTGATTGAAATCGCAGTCGTAAACAGTGCCTTGCCAGTCCACACTCAACAGGCTCCGGCACATCACTTGTCCGAGATTGGCGGGTTGGTAGGCCTGTTTCAGCAGGCTCATATAATCCTCGAATTGGCCTTTAGCCAGCAGCACGGCGCCGAAGCGTTGTATCGGCATATTGGTGATCGTAAAGAGACTGTTGAAGCGCAGCTGGAAATGCTCAGTTAAGAACAGCCGGTAAGCGGCTTCCAGTTGCGCTTGCGGCGGGGGCAAGGCGATACCTTGCGGATTAAACACCAGATTCAGAATCAAACTGCTCCCCGGTTGACCGTAGCCCAGGGCGTTGAGTTTTTGCAGTGCTTTAATGGAAGCTGAGAACACGCCCTTGCCGCGCTGCGCATCGACGTTGTCCTCTAAATAACAGGGCAAGGACGCGATGACTTCTACCTGCTGTTCAGCCAGAAACCCGGACGTGTCTTCATAGCCCGGCTCAACTAAAATCGTAGGGTTGCAACGATCCATGACATGCAGCCCCAGTTGTTTTGCTTGTTGCACCAGCCAACGGAAATCGGGGTTCATTTCCGGTGAGCCGCCGGTTAAATCCAGATGTTCGAGTTGATATTTTTCCGCAAATTGCAGCGCGGTCTGCATGGTCTCGCGTGTCATCAGTTCGGTGCGTTTCGGCCCGGCATTAACATGACAGTGGGTGCAGCTCAAATTACACAAATAGCCCAGGTTCATTTGCAATGTACTCAATCGTCCCCGCTGAATTCGCGGAAAGTCGCTGTTGAGCAGTAAAGGTTTAGCGTCGCGCATGTGATAGTTTTAGTGTTGAGAAAAGTTTAGCGGTAAGGCATCCAAAAACCGCAACAACTCACGCTGTTCCGGCAACAGTTCAGCTAATTTAAGCAGGGCCTCGCGCAAGGAAAGCAGATCTTCCACTTCATCGACATCGCATAACGACGCTAAAATTCTGATTTCGCCCAGTTGTCCGACTTTGTTGAAAAATTGAGCGCCAGTATCGGCGGCGCTGTAAGCCACTTCGGTCCACAGGGTATGCGGTACGCTGACATTGCCGCCGAACAACCAGAAGCCGCCGTCAACACTGGGACCAAATGCTAAACGGGCATGTTCATCCCGGGCTAACCAGGCCGATGCCTTCAGCAGCTCTGAAACGGTCATTTGAGGACTATCTGCGCCCACTAACAGAACAAAATCATGGCTTTTTAACAGTGTTTGATAAACTTGCGCCATACGTTCGCCTAACCCCCCCTCGCCTTGCCACAGACACGGCAAGTCCTGCCAATAGTTATGAGCCAGCGCTGCCTGTTCGGCTACGGCGAAATAACCCCGGATCGTTTCGAGTTTGCCGGCTGCTTGAACAACCGTTTTAACCGTACGCGCCGAAGCCAGATGAAACGCTTCGGCGGCTTGTTGCCCCAGTTTTACCGCCAGACGGGTCTTGACCGGAGAAAATCCCGGCGTTTTAACAAAAATCGCAATTGCGCCGTTCATAAACCCAGCGTCAAACGCCGCCTGGCCTGACGTGTTAACAGCCAGGTGAGATAGACATGGCGGACGGTTGTTGAAAGCCAGCCATGTTGCCGATAGCGCCTGGCGCTGGTTATCAGTTCGGCAGGCAGTTCCTGTAAGACGAATCCCGCAGCCTGCCAACGCACGACAAAATCCAGGTCTTCGCCCAGAGCAACGGTTTCATCAAAACCATTCAGTTGTTCGAAGGCGGTTTTATTGATAATAAAACCCTGATCACCGAATGGCAGACCGAAACAGCGCGAGCGCGTGTTAGCCGCCCAGGCATTCAACCGGGTTTGTCCGGGCCCGTCGCCGGCAAACTTTAACCTGAAATAGCCCAGGCGACTGCGCCCTGTTTCAATGTAATGCTGAACAGCAGCGGTTACCTTCATCGTCAATCGGGTATCGGCATGCAGAAACCAGATTAAGGGCCGCGAAGCTTGTCTGGCGCCGGCATTAAGCTGGCGTGCCCGTCCCTGAGACCCATTGAGCCATTTTGCGTTTTCAGGCAGTTTGAAATCGGCGGGCGGCGCTTGGCAGGACGAGAGGATAATCTCAAGCACCTGGCCAAATATCCCCAATTCATCCAGCAACTGCCGCCAGGCTTGATCATCTGGCCCGACCGGAATCACCACGCTTAGCTCCCTAAAGCTGTTGACCCAAGTCTGGCAATCGCTAAAAATCCCACTCGACAGCTCTTCAAACTTCATCACTGTGTGTCCTTCGTGGTTTGTTTTGTAGCTTGCATAACAGCCGCTATCCGGAGCCGCTAACAGCAAGCGGAACCGGATTCCAGCGACAAGCTTGTATTGGGCGGCGCGCAATCAAATAAACCGAAGTGCCTGGATTTATCGCCCCATAGCTCAAAGTGTTTCGCATAGCGGCTTAAGCCCAGCATATCGGCGGTATTGCCGCAGATACGCAAAGGCCGACCGGTTTCCAAATGATGATGATCGTCCAGATCGAACGCATGCGGATGATCCGGCAAGGTGCCTTTATAAACAGCGACCTGTCCGAAATCTTCGCAGCGGTCCTCCAGCGGCATTTTAAACGCCCTGACCGTTATCGAACGAAACTTGACCATGCCGATTTTGGCCGCCACTTCAGGATCATCCAGGGTAATGGGATTTTCTTTGACAACACGTACATCGGGGCAGCTTAAGTCCTGCATAATGCGCCGGAAATCTTCCCAATATAAAGCGCCGCCCAGGCATTCGCCCAAGAGCACTGGATCCAGTTTAAGCGCTTGCGGTATGCGCCGGTCGGCATAGATATCGGAAAAATAAAGTTCGCCGCCAGGTTTGAGCACGCGGAAGATTTCCGATAATACTCTACATTTATCCGGCGCGAGATTGATGACGCAGTTGGAAACCACAACATCGATGGAATTGCCGGCAATGCCGGCAGAAGCGAGGTCTTCGATATTTCCGTGTACAAACTCAACATTGGAACGCGTATAACCGTAGCGTTCGGCGTGCCAATCGCAATGGCGTTTGGCGACAGCCAGTTGCTCTTCGGTCATATCAACGCCGATGACCCGACCCGATTCGCCGACCAGTCTGGATAGCAAATAGCAATCGCGCCCCGAACCGCAGCCTAAATCCAATACCGTTTGCCCTTGCAAAGCCGGCGGCAAGGGCGAGCCGCAACCGTAAAATCGCGAAACCACTTCAGGATGAAGGTCGGCCAGATGTGGCCGTAAATGTTTAGGCATTGCATCCAGGGTACAACAGGCACTGGTTTTTAAATCCAGACTGGACTTAAGCACTTGTCCATAATAATTTTGTATTGATTCACTGATGGCGGCGTCAGTCATAGAGAGTCTCCGATGGTCAATATTAAGCAGGTTTTCCGGGAATGAGAAAAAAACCAGATAATTTAGATTTTTTATTCGATTCCTTTATGAGTTGTTATAGCACATGAATACCTACAAGCAAGCGTCAATTTTTTCGTTTACATTATTCGACAAATCACTAAATTCTCTTCCCTTCATTATCTTCATGTCCTTCATGGTAATTCAAGGTCGGAACCGTAGGCGACACTGACAGGGATTTTGATTCGTCCCGATGAATCATGCAACATCCAGTTAGTGACCTGACTGGAAATGAGCTCCGAGTTGGGCACCATGATATGCGAACCGTCAATAGTTCTGAGTTGAGTCGAGCGGATGCTGATCCTGTGGACAAGGCCTTCGGTGGCGCCGACAAAAGTCCAGTCGCCAGAACGAATGGGGCGTTCAATCAGCAAAATAAGGCCGGAAATAAAGTTATTGACGATATTCTGCAAACCGAATCCGATGCCCACCGACAAGGCGCCTGCGATAAGTGCAATGATCGCAAACTCCTACCCCCGCTATGGACAGTGCGACGTGTAGAGAAACGGCGAGCCCGAGATACCCGGTAACGGTAAGCAGTGCATCCCGTGCGCCGCATTTGATCCGTGCATTGCTTAACCAGCCCGGCACTACGTTTTATACACCTCACCTCACGGTGACGCAGTTACTTTCAATTTCAGAGTTTTTGGCTTACTCTGGTATGGACTTTCACCGCACTGGTAGCACGCCCTTACGGGCGTACGGATTCCGGCAATCCCGGCCGGAATAACGGCAATGTGACTTGTGTAGCTACCTATCCGTTATGAGTACATACCTCTAACATTTTTGCATTTTGTTGAATGACTTATGATTACCTGCCCATTACGGTTGTTGACTGTTGTCTGTCCCTTAATGCTCATCTCGTGTACGGTAGGGCCGGATTATCGGCGGCCGTCCAGTGCCGCTTCTGCACATTTCAAAGAGCTTAAAGGCTGGAAGCAGGCGCAGCCGCGCGATCACGAGCTTCCCGGCAAATGGTGGGAGATATTCAACGATACTTACCTGAATACGCTGGAAGAACAGGTCGATAGTGCCAATCAGTCAATTGCCCAGGCCGAGGCCCAATATCGACAGGCCCAGTCGCTCGTGCAGACAGCTGCAGCCGCCTATTTCCCCACTTCTACTGCGACAGCAACCGTCAACCGCTTCCGTGCCGCGAGCGGCCAAAACGTGGCGGTTTCCGGTGTCAAGTATCTGTTCGGGGCGGCATTAAGCGCCGCATGGGAGCCGGATTTATGGGGCAGCGTACGCAGACAGGTCGAATCCAGCGAAGCCAGCGCCCAGGCCAGCGCCGCCACTTTGCAGGCATTGCGTTTATCAACCCAGGCCACGCTGGCCCAAAACTACTTTCTACTGCGGGCGCTTGACGCACAGACAAAAGTCTTGAACGAGACCGTCGAAACCTATAAAAAAACACTTAGGATCACGCAAAACCGTTACGCAGCAGGCATAGCCGCCAAATCGGAAATCGTCCAGGCCGAAACCCAGCTCGAATCAGCACAGGCGCAAGCTATCAATCTTGGCGTACAACGCGCTCAATTTGAGCACGCGATAGCGGTGTTGATAGGCAAGACGCCGGCCGAACTTACGATCGCAGTCGCTCCGCTGAATGCACAGCTGCCGCCGATTCCAGTCAGTATTCCGTCTCAGCTTTTGGAACGAAGACCGGATATTGCAGCCGCTGAGCGCCAGGCTGCCGCCGCCAATGCACAAATAGGCGTAGCCAAAGCCGCCTATTTTCCTACGCTGAGTCTTGCGGCTACCAATGGCACTCAATCCAGTGAGTTGTCAAACTTGCTGACTTCGGCCGCACGTTATTGGGCACTGGGACCGGCGGCATTCGCGCTTCCGCTCTTTGACGGAGGAGCTCGCGGCGCGCAAATGCAGCAGTCGATCGATGCTTACGATGCCAGTGTGGCGGCCTATCGTCAGGCTGTTCTGATCAGTTTTCAGGAGGTGGAAGACAATCTGGCTGCACTCCGCATCCTGGAACAGGAACTGCAAGTTCAGAACAAGGCGGTGGAATCTGCGCAAGAGGCCGTTCTGTTAACCACCAACCAATACAAGGCGGGAACTGTAAGTTATCTTAATGTAATGGTTGACCAGGCTGCCGCTCTCGCAAATGAGAAAACGGCTGTTGACCTTCAGGGTCAACGCTTGAGCACTGCTGTTCTACTCGTCAAAGCCCTGGGTGGCGGCTGGAACATATCAGCACTACCCAGTCAGGATGAAGTCGGCGGCGAGACCAAATGGTCGCAGTTTTTGCCTATTCCGGTAAGGTGATTTAAGCCGGAAAGTACGCACAGCGGACACCCTATCTGACTTTACAATGATTTATAAAACTTCAGTTGATATGGCATCTTCAAAAATTAGTCCCAATTATATCTGTCATTGACAGTCTGTTATCGACCCTTATGTAAATATTTACATAAGGGTCGAAACCTGCCGTTCAAATGATTCTGAAGAAACTTCTAATGCAATCCAATTTCGAGAATGTCCGGGTCACATAATGCAATAAAGCATTACAAAATTTGAATGTTTTTATTTTGCGATAACACAAGACCAGACTCTATTTTATGCGCATCCGTTGTGAAATTGACCTGTCTGTTAGTTAATTATTAACTATTGTTTTACCTGGGAAATAATCCTTGACTCCGCGTTCTGTAATGGCATACTCAATACATTACATTTGGGGGGTGATGACCATGTGGATGTTTATATCGGTATTTTATTTGATTCTCATTTTTGTAATCTTTTTAGCTTCAAAAAAGTGAAGCATGCATTTTACTCATATAATTTGAGTTTTTGGATAAGATCAGCAAATTGTTGTCGGGTTATTAATATTTCTGTAAATGTGCCTGTGAAGGTAACGTTATGAATATATCGAACTTAACCGAGACCGAATGGAACCTCCGTGTGGATTTGGCGGCCGCTTTCCATCTGGCGGTAGCGAATAATCTTCACGAAGCGATTGCCAACCACTTTTCCGCCGTGTTGCCGGATGGACTGCACTTTCTGGTTAATCCGTTTGGCCTGCATTTTTCGGAGATTACCGCTTCGAATCTGATTATCTGTGACTTCGACGGTAAAGTGGTCCGGGGCGAGGGTGAGCCCTCGGCATCGGCTCATCACATCCATGCGCCGATTCATCGGCTTGTCCCTCGCGCCCGTGTACTTCTGCATACCCACCAGCCTTACGCGACGGCGTTGACGATGATTGCCGGCGGTCGTCTCGAATGGGCGCTGCATACTACCTGCCGCTTTTACGGCAGGGTTGCGTATGACACTGATTATGACGGAGTGGCGTTATCGGATACGGTGGGCGAACGGATGGCAAAAATTCTCGGCGACGCCGATGTGCTGTTTCTGGGTAATCACGGAGTAATTACAGCTGCGCCGACAGTGGCTCAGGCGTTCGATGATCTCTATTTCGTCGAACGCGCGGCGCAGACCCAGATCCTTGCCATGAGTACCGGCAAGCCTCTGGCCAGTCTTGCTTTAGAACTCATCGAGCAGGTTGCAGCGCAAACCCGGTATGAGCGCTTCGAACTTGGATACATCGAACGCCATTTCGCCGCTCAAAAGCGGCTGCTGGATGCTGCCGGTGGATTATATCGGAGTTGATGTTAGCAACAAATAAAAATGCCTGGAGTTGACAACCGCAGGGAATCAACTGGTCAACCCGGCAATCGAGGAGTATCTTGGACACCGTGAACGATTATCCAACACCAAGGTACTATCTTCTCTTGCTACTCGCGGTTATGCTTTCCTTGGCCGCAAGCTGCGGTAGTGATGAAGATAAAAATCTGCCGACGCTGGCCTGGTATGTCTTCGACGAGCCTTCCGGGGCATTTCGCGAGGCCGCAGAGAGGTGCTCTCAAATGTCAGCGGGTCGCTACGCTATCGCTCTCACACCTCTCCCCACCGATGCTGACCAGCAGCGGGAGCAGTTGGTTCGCCGCTTGGCGGCCGCAGACCCGGATATCGACATCATCGGTATGGACGTGATCTGGACCGCTGAATTTGCTGAGGCCGGCTGGATTCTGCCTTGGCCCGCATTGACGTCGGAGCGAGTCTCGACGGGGCGCTTGTCTGCGGCTGTCGAGAGCGCCCGCTACGAAAATCAACTTTGGGCTGCTCCATTCACTAGCAACGCCCAATTGCTCTGATACCGCAATGATCGGGTGAGCATTCCACCGCGCACCTGGAACGAACTCATCGATAAGGCTTAAAGCGCTGGCTGTAGGCCGCTATAATGTCCGACTGCCGGTCGAATCCGGCGATAAACTGGGTCAATTGGCCAGGGATTTTAATGAAATGGCCGCCGCTCTGGAACAGTCGGAACAGGCCAGACGGCGCTGGATCGCCGACATCTCACACGAACTGCGCACGCCGTTGGCGGTATTGCGCAGCGAACTGGAAGCATTGCAGGACGGCACTCGTCCGCTGACCCGCGAAGCTGTCGATTCCCTGTTCGGCAATGTTATGCGGCTTAACAGGTTAACAGAAGATCTTTATCAACTGGTCCTATCCGATCAAGGGGCGTTAACTTATCGCAAAACGCTGACTGATCCAGTGGCAACGCTTAAAGAAGACTTGGCCGCGCTAATGCCGATATTCAATAGTAAACAACTGAGCGTTCGATTGATCGATAATACACCTGGCCCGGTTAACCTTTATGCAGATACAGATCGCTTATCGCAACTGTTCCGGAATTTGTTGAAAAACTGAGAAAAAACTGGCCGGACTGTTGCCCGAACAGGAGCTGGTTGATTCAGTGTACGGCGCCGGTTATCGTTATGATCCACATCAGGATAGCGAGCATTAAATTTCACAATATTTCCACAATTGCTACTAATTGTTTGCGCTTTAAACAGATATGAACACGCCAAGCCTAAAAATTGTTTTCTGTATCGGCCTGATGATGCTATTCGGTCAACAAACGGCTTTTGCAGATTACTGGTCACATTCGCATCGGGATACCCGGAGCAACCATTGGAGAGCAGCACCTTCACCTCATAATTCCCAATTTGGCCATCGCTTCGGCAGACGGGTGTAGATCTATTTGTGAGATATAAAACAACGCCTTACAAGCATGTCATATTACTTTCCTGATAAATTACCCGCTGGCTATTGAAAAGATTAGGACTCAAAATCAAAATAGAGCTTCAAAAAACCATTATCAAGTGAGCCTACTCAAATGTCATTATCTCATTCAGTCCAAAAAACCGACAAACAAAACGCTTCTCTCAAGCCAATTATTCAGTTTT
>JAQTMV010000122.1 GCA_028714175.1 Methylococcales bacterium | reverse complement strand
GACGTGTGCTCTTCCGATCTGTAAGGTTTGTTGATTGCAGTAAGAAAAAGTTGCTGTTGATCGGGTTCAAAGCCCAACTTTTCGATGCCAATTTGGGCAGTAGTGGGATCTAAAATACGCAGAACGACTTTTTCACCAAACAGTGTAGGGCAGGTATTGACTCGAAAATCAATCGCCCGGTGTTTGGAAATAGTCAGTTTGATGCGCCCATCTTGCGGAACCCGGCGTTCAGCAATATCCATTCTGGACATGACTTTAACTCTGGAAATGATCCTGGTTGCTATATTGGCGGGCGGGCTGGCGACCTGATAGAGTATTCCGTCCGCTCTGAAGCGAATACGGAAGTTTTTTTCGTAGGGCTCCATGTGTATATCGGAAGCCCCTTTTTTTATCGCATCCAACAGGATTTTATTTACAAAGCGCACAATGGGTGCATCGTCAATATCTGAATTGATTTCACTCTTAGTGGTATCCTCATCACCCCCGCTAATATCCAGGTTCTCCAGATCTTCATCAAGAAGAGCGGACATTGAATTGTCAGCAGCTTCCAAAGCTGTTTCTATCGCTTTAGCCAGTTTGTTTTCATCAACCAGTATGATTTCCGGATGAAGCCGGCTTTGAAACTTGATGTCATCAAATGACTGAATGTTGGTCGGATCAGATATAGCGATAAACAGCGTTTTACCCCGGGTAAAAAGAGGCAGGACATGGTGTTTGCGTATAAGCTTTTCGCTGACCAGGTTTATAGGAAGGCTACGTAAGTCAATAGCATCGAGATCAAAAAAAGGGATGCCATATTCAGATGAAGCTTTTGATGCAACAGTTTTACTGTCAACAAGCTTGTTGGCAACAAGGTAGCTAATTAACGGAGTTTTATTTTTTTGTGCTTCCTTGCTATGAATTTTCGCATCGTTTTCAGTCAACAGTCCATTCTGAATCAAGCACTTTGTAAAGCCACTAAATTGAAAATCTGTTGTTGCGGTAGCCATTTGATGATTACTTTGCCAGTTGAATGATTAAAAAATATAGTTGAATGAGGCTAAAGGTTCAAGGCTAAAGGCTAACCTGATTAGCAAGGGACCTCAGCTAGCACCGTCATACCGGCATGGATGCCAGTATCCAGTACCATGTATGGTAACTTGCCGAACCGTTGTGGCTTTCTTTAGGTGCGATGTCAGACTTGGTTTCACATCCATGTGCCTGGATTCCGGCTCCTCTACCGGAATGACGAACTTTTGTCACCGGCTGAAACATCTTGCTAATCAAGAAGACTAAAGGCTAAAAACTAAAAATAACCTGCACCTTGTACCTTTTAGCCTTCATCTCTTTATTTATAAGGCCCTTATTTTGCTTTGTTGATGTTCAAGATTATTAAGCATTGTGTATAAATCAGCGAGCCGGATTTTTTCTTTATTGATTACCTCCGGTGGCGCTTTATCAACAAACGCTGGATTACTTAACTTGCCTTCTACTCTATGTAAATCGATTTTGATTCTCTGTATTTCCTTTTCCAGTCGTGCCAATTCCGACGACTTGTCGATTAAACCTGACATTGGTATCAGGATTTTCATCTCGCCAACTAAAGCAATCGCTGATTCCGGTGTAGCGTCATCATTATTTAACCACGTTATCGACTCCAGGCGTCCCAGTTTTTGCAAATAAATCCGGTTGTGGGTTAAGCTGCCCCGATCGGCGGCAGAGCCGTTTTGTAGTAATACCGGCAATGGTTTGCCCGGAGCGATATTCATTTCACCACGGATACGGCGAACGCCTAGAATAAAGTTCATGACCCAGCTAATTTCGGCGATGGCCTTGTCATCAAAAGTGTCTTTATCGGCTACGGGATAGGGCTGCAGCATGATCGTGCCGGCATGAATACCTTTCAACGGTGCAACCCTCTGCCAGATTTCTTCGGTAATAAACGGCATGATTGGATGTGCCAGACGGAGTATGTTTTCTAAAACCGTTAACAGTGTTTTACGTGTACCGCGTTGCAGGGCGGCATCATCCGATTGCAGAGTTATTTTTGCCAGTTCCAGATACCAGTCGCAATATTCATTCCAGGTGAAGTCATAAATCGCTTGCGCGGCCAGGTCTAAACGATAGTTCTCAATAGCATGGCTGGTTGTTGCTATAACCTGGTTAAGCCTGGTAGTAATCCAGCGATCCACTTGCGTGTAAGTGCATTGGTCGTTAGATAAACCATTGTCATGTTCTTCGGTGTTCATTAATACGAAACGAGCCGCATTCCAGAGTTTGTTACAGAAGTTGCGATAACCTTCAGTACGCGCAAGATCAAAACGTATATCCCGGCCCGTAGACGCCAGCGAAGCAAAGGTGAAACGCAAGGCATCGGTACCATAAGATTGAATGCCGCCTGGAAAATCCTTGCGCGTGGCTTGCTCGATTTTTTTTGCCAGGTGTGGTTGCATCATGCCGGCAGTGCGCTTTTCTACCAAAGCATCCAGTTCAATGCCATCGATGATATCGATCGGATCGAGTACGTTGCCTTTGGATTTGGACATTTTTTGCCCTTCGGCATCACGCACCAGGCCATGGATATAAACTTCTTTAAACGGCACTTTGCCCTGGAATTTCAATCCCATCATAATCATCCGCGCCACCCAAAAGAAGATGATGTCAAAACCGGTAACCAGTACGCTGGTCGGGTAATGTTTGGCCAGTTCCGGCGTATTTTCCGGCCATCCCAAGGTGGAAAAAGGCCATAAGGCAGAAGAAAACCAGGTATCGAGTACGTCTTCTTCCTGTTTAAGTTCATAGTCGTCTGCCGGCAAGTGGTGTTGTTCGCGGACGGCTTGCTCAGAACGTCCGACATAAATATTGCCCTTGTCATCATACCAGGCAGGGATGCGATGACCCCACCAGATTTGCCGGGAAATACACCAGTCCTGAATATTGCGCATCCAGTCAAAATAAGTGTTTTTCCAGTTGTCCGGTATAAACTTGATGTCGCCATTTTCGACAGCAGCAAGCGCAGGTTCAGCCAATGGTGCAACTTTGACATACCACTGATCAGTTAACAGCGGCTCGATAACGCTGTGAGTGCGATCACCGCGCGGCACCATCAGTTTGTGGTCGACAGTTTTTTCGAGCAAACCCGAAGTTACCAGGTCGGCAACAATCTGTTTACGCGCTTCAAAACGGTCAAGACCTTGATATTTGGCAGGGATTAAATTATCTGCAAGTATACTTGCATCATGGGTAAAAATATTAATCAGGCCGCCATGAGGCAAAGCCTGAATCGTAGAATGATTACGATGACGCAGCCAAACGCCATAATCATTAAAATCATGAGCCGGTGTAATCTTGACGCAGCCAGTTCCAAACTCAGGATCAACATGGTCATCTGCAATAACCGGAATCCTGCGACCGGTGAGCGGCAGTTCCAGAAATTCTCCCAGTAAATGTTTATAGCGGTCATCATTGGGGTGAATCGCAACCGCCGCATCACCCAGCAGGGTTTCAGGGCGGGTGGTGGCAACAATCATGAACCCCTGGCCATTGGAAAGCGGATAACGAATATGCCACATCGAACCGTTCTCTTCTTCGGACAGAACTTCCAAATCAGAAACAGCAGTATGCAGGACGGGGTCCCAGTTTACCAGGCGCTTGCCGCGATAAATCAGGCCTTCTTCATACATGCGAATAAATACTTCCTGAACGGCATCGGACATGCCTTCATCCATCGTGAAACGTTCCCTTGTCCAATCCAGAGAAGAGCCCATACGCCGCAGTTGACGGGTAATCGTGCCGCCCGATTCTGCCTTCCATTGCCAGACTTTTTCAATAAACTTTTCCCGTCCATAATCATGGCGGGTTTTACCCTCGGCATTGCACAGGCGTTCTACTACCATTTGCGTGGCAATCCCCGCATGGTCGGTGCCCGCTTGCCATAAGGTGCTATAACCTTTCATACGGTGGTAGCGGATGAGGGCATCCATGATGGTATCCTGAAAGGCATGCCCCATGTGCAAACTGCCGGTAACATTGGGCGGTGGAATCATGATGCAATAAGATTCACCGGCGGGTTGCGGGGAAAAGTAGCCTTTTTCTTCCCAGGCTTTATACCAGCGTTGTTCAATCGAATGAGGGGCGTATGTTTTTTCCATGGATGCGCGTTCTATGTTCGTGAAAAATTGTTTAATCTGGGAATGGATAAGATTTGTCAGTTGGTTGATGAATGTGCATGAAATTAAGTTCTGCAAGTGTAACAAAAAAGCGATAGCATTGCCGTACAGAACCCCGGTTATTTCAATCTTTTGATTAAAAAACCACGAAGATCACGGATAATATGAAGTTTTTTAGTGTTTTCTTTGTGGACTTCGTGATCTTCGTGGTTAAAATTCCATAACGAGAATTACCTGGATGATTGATTTTCGAGTAATTGAAAACGCTATTTATGTTATTCTAGGCGGCTAGTTTCTTTCTACAAATTCCCATATCACTTTATGCGAACTCGCGTTAAAATTTGCGGTTTTACTCGTGCTGAAGATGCAGTTTATGCAGCTCACTTGGGCGTAGACGCAATTGGTTTGGTGTTTTATCCCCCCAGCCCACGACATGTTGAGATTGAACAGGCGATCAGGATTGTCAATGCTCTGCCCGCTTTTACCTCTGTTGTGGCTTTGTTTGCCGATGAACAGGAAGCGCGGATACGCGAGATTTTGGCGCGGGTATCTATTGATTGTTTACAATTTCATGGCGATGAACCGGCTGAAGCTTGCGGGATTTATCATAAACGGTACATTAAAGCGGTAAGAATGCACAATGGCATTGATATTTCAGCGCTGACGCGGTGCTATCATAATGCATCCGGGTTATTGCTGGATGCTTATCATCCAAATGTCAAGGGTGGTACGGGTAGTCAATTTGACTGGGAGCTGGTGCCCAAACACTCTGCATTGCCTATTATACTGGCAGGTGGTTTGGATGTAACTAATGCCAGACAGGCAATAAAAACAGTAAGACCTTATGCGTTGGATGTCAGTAGTGGTGTGGAAGCGGCAAAGGGAATTAAAGACGCGCTTGCAATGGCGGCATTTATAAAACAAGTTAATGAGGGTGACAGAGCAGCAACATGATTGAAAAATATAATATGCCCGATGAGCGGGGACATTTTGGCCCTTATGGTGGAATTTTTGTTGCTGAGACATTGATGCCGCCGATCCAGGAATTGAATGCGGCCTATCAGCAATATTTAAAGGATCCGGAGTTCATCGCGGAACTGGATGCTGATTTAAAATATTATGTCGGGCGCCCTTCGCCTTTGTACCATGCTGAACGCTGGAGCCGCGAACTGGGCGGTGCACAGATCTATTTGAAACGTGAAGACCTTAATCATACGGGCTCCCATAAAATCAACAATACGGTGGGCCAGGCCTTATTGGCCAAACGCATGGGTAAGACGCGTATAATTGCTGAAACCGGAGCAGGTCAACACGGCGTTGCGACTGCGACTGTTGCCGCCAGATTAGGGTTGGAGTGTGTGGTTTATATGGGCGCTGTTGATGTTGCCCGTCAGTCTTTAAATGTATATCGCATGAAGCTGTTGGGCGCAAAAGTAGTCGCAGTTGAGTCAGGATCTAAAACACTGAAAGATGCCCTGAATGAAGCGCTCAGAGATTGGGTAACCAATGTTGATAACACTTTTTATATTATCGGCACAGTTGCAGGCCCGCATCCTTATCCTGCTATGGTCAGGGATTTTCAGGCGATTATTGGCCGTGAATGCAGGCAGCAATGTCAGGAAGCAACAGGACGTTTACCCGATGCTTTAGTGGCTTGTGTAGGCGGTGGTTCAAATGCCATCGGTTTGTTCTATTCTTTTATTGAAGATGAATCGGTAAAAATGTACGGTGTTGAAGCTGCGGGTGACGGCATTGCAACGGGCAGGCATTCAGCGCCTTTGTGTGCGGGCCGGCCGGGTGTGTTACATGGTAACCGCACTTATTTGATGGCTGATGATGATGGTGAAATTATCGAGACGCATTCTATTTCGGCAGGGCTGGATTATCCCGGCGTAGGCCCTGAACATGCGTGGCTAAAGGATACAGGGCGGGCAACTTACGTCAATATAACCGACACTGAAGCGCTGGAAGGTTTTTATGCCTTGACACTCATGGAAGGCATTATCCCTGCCCTGGAATCCAGCCATGCCATGGCTTACACAATGAAACTTGCACCCACAATGAACAAAGATGACATCATTATTGTGAATCTGTCCGGCCGTGGCGATAAAGATATGCAAACCATGGCCAAACGTGAGGGGATAGAACTGTGAGCCGATTAGCTGCCAAATTTGAAGAACTTGCCAAAACAGGCCGCAAAGCCTTAATTCCGTTTATTACCGCGGGTGATCCAAGACCTGATTTTACCGTGCCGATGATGCACGCAATGGTAAAGGCAGGCGTTGATGTAATTGAACTGGGCGTGCCGTTTTCTGACCCGATGGCCGATGGCCCGGTTATTCAACGCGCCAGTGAACGCGCTTTAGCTCATAAAATGAGCTTGAGGCGAACCCTGGAGATTGCTGCTGAATTCAGAAAATCCGATCAGCTGACCCCCGTTGTGCTGATGGGCTATTTGAACCCGATTGAAGCAATGGGTTATGAGGGTTTTGCCAATGCTGCACAACGCGCCGAAATTGACGGCGTTTTAACCGTTGATTTACCTCCCGAAGAAGGGCTGGAATGCAGCACTTTGTTAAAGGCGCGTGGTATTGATCCTATTTTTCTGCTGGCGCCTAACAGCAACGATGAACGGGTAAAAAAAATGGATGCGGCGGGCAGTGGTTATATTTATTATGTTTCGCTTAAAGGCGTAACCGGCGCCGGGCATTTGAATCCGGCGGATGTAAAAAACAAGCTGCAACAAATCAGAGCAAATACGCGATTGCCTGTAGCGATTGGTTTTGGCGTAAAGGACGCGCAAACAGCAAAGACGATTGCCGAAATAGGCGATGGCGTTGTTATCGGCAGCGCCCTGATCAGTATAATTGAGGCAAATCTGGATGATCCGGAACAGGCTAAAAACAAAATTGTTGAATTGTTAGCCTCCATACGTCAGGCGCTGGATAGTGTCAGGATGACGGAAGGGGGAGGACTGAAGACAGAAAACAATCTTCAGTCACCTGTCCGCCATCCTCTGTCTTCTGTCAACGGAGCATATGAATGAGCTGGTTTGAGAAATTACTCCCCAAGACAATTAGAACAGAAGCGTCAAATAAGAAAGGTGCTGTGCCTGAAGGATTATGGACCAAGTGTCCCAGTTGTAATGCGATTCTTTATAATACAGAACTGGAGAGAAATCTCAGTGTCTGTCCAAAATGCGAATATCACATGCGCATTTCGGCTAGAACTCGGCTGAACATGTTTCTGGATGAGGACGGGTGTGAAGAAATCGGCAAGTACATTAAGCCTGTCGATCCGTTAAAATTCAAAGATACTAAAAAATATAAAGACCGGATTATTCAGGCGCAAAAACAAACCAAAGAAAATGATGCGTTAGTTGTCATGAAAGGACTTCTAAAAGGTTGTGATATTGTTGTAGCAGCCTTTGATTTCAAATTTATGGGCGGATCAATGGGCTCAGTGGTTGGTGAGCGATTTGTCCGAGGTGTTAACAAGAGTTTTGAATTGGGTATACCTTTTATTGTATTTACGGCTAGCGGCGGCGCCAGGATGCAGGAATCACTGTTTTCCTTGTTTCAAATGGCGAAAACCAGCGCGGCGTTAACCCGGCTCTCCGCTGCGGGTATTCCGTATATTTCATTTATGACGGACCCGACGATGGGCGGTGTGTCAGCCAGTCTGGCTATGCTGGGTGATATTAATGTTGCTGAACCCAATGCCTTGATTGGTTTTGCAGGTCCCAGGGTGATAGAGCAAACCGTCCGTGAAAAATTACCGGAAGGCTTTCAACGTAGCGAGTTTTTACAGGAGCATGGCGCGATTGATATGATTATTGACAGACGTGAAATGCGCGATAAAATTTCGAGTATTTTGGCCATATTGATGGCAGGTAGAGCAAAGGCTTCTGTATCAGTTGAACCAACGTCATTGACTGTTGAAGCTGAAGAAGTTGAAGAAGTTGAAGAAGTTGCCGAAAACCATTCTGATCAGGAATAACTCACTTTTCAAGCACTCGATTAATGATGCGTTTTGATTCGCTAAAGGGTTGGCTGGATTGGCAGGAAAGCTTGCATCCTTTAGCGATAGACATGGGATTAGAGCGGGCAGCACAGGTTTATCATGCACTTAATCCTGATTGCATAAAGCCACTCACAATTACAGTTGCCGGAACAAACGGAAAAGGCTCATGTATTGCTTATCTCGAGGCTATTTATAGAGCACAGGGCTACCGTGTAGGCGCTTATTCTTCTCCTCATATTTTTAAATATAACGAAAGAATAAAAATAGACGGTAAACCTGTATCTGATGACAAAATTTGCGAAGCCTTTGCAAGAATTGAATCGGTACGTGGCAATACCTCATTAAGCTATTTTGAATTTGGTACACTGGCCGCACTTGATATATTCCGGCGTTCAGGTTTGGATATTCAATTGCTTGAAGTAGGTTTAGGCGGCCGGCTTGATGCAGTCAATATCATTGACCCCAATGTATCGTTGATTAGCAGTATCGGTATCGATCATGTCGATTGGCTGGGTGCAACACGTGAAGCGATAGGTCGAGAAAAAGCCGGTATTTTTCGAGCGAAAATTCCCGCCATCGTAGGAGATCCTGAGCCCCCCGACTCATTAGCTCAAAGCGCTGCCGATAAAAACGCCATGCTGTATTGTATCAATAAGGATTTTACATATAAAAAACAGGCAGCGACCTGGGATTGGTTTTCGGGTATCAGGCATATTGCCCAATTGCCTGAGCCGGGTTTAAAAGGCGAGCATCAGTATCGTAATGCCTCAGCCGTAATTTTAGCGGTGACTATGTTGTCTGAAAGCTTGCCGGTTAGTGACGGGTCGATTCGATTGGGCATCAAAAATGCCCAATTACTCGGCCGGTTTCAATTGATTAATGATAAAATCCCGGTGCTTTTGGATGTTGGCCATAATCCGGAAGCGGTGAAAACATTAATTGAATATCTGACCGGGACATTCCCCGGCAGAAAAGTACATGCCGTTTTTTCAATGATGAAAGACAAGGACATTGCAGCTGTTCTTGAAATTATGAATCCTGTGGTCCATGACTGGTTTTTTGCACCGTTAGCCAATGCCAGAGCAGCTACAGAACCTCATATGCGCGAGGTTTTTTCACAAAGCTCAGTGCCACGTGTATCCTTCGGTTTTACTGGTTTTGCGCAAGCTTATGACGCTGCAAAAAAACAGTCGCAAGAAGGCGATTTGCTGCTGGTTTTTGGATCTTTCTTTTTAGTATCTGATTGTTTGAATGAATTTGAGAAAAGGTGAATTGACAATATGAATCAAGAATTAAGACAACGATTGATAGGCGCCGTGGTTGTTACCGCTCTTGCTGCTATTTTTATTCCGATGCTGTTTGATGATCCTATAGATAATAGTGGTCAAAAAGTTAGCGAGCTTGTTATTCCGGCGACACCGGTTAACACTGGCGAAGAGTCGGCAAATAAATTACCGACCGGCACTAATCAGGTATTGAACAGGTCTGAGGCAGAATCTGAAACGCTAGTAAATACAGAAGAAGAAGCGGAATTATCAACAGACAAAGAACGTCCGGCAGATGCGCCTTTAGAAGGGGAAACGATAGTCAATGCAGAAGAAGGTATTGATGAAGCTGAACAGCCAAATGATGAGCCTGAAAATGAACGCTCATCCACGTCTTTGGACACAGGCATTGTAGCCGAAACTAAAAAACCGGTAAAAACTAAAAAAACTGAAAAAGCAGTCACTAAACCCTCAAAACCGAATCATGATTTGGGGCGTTGGTTTATACAAGCAGGCAGTTTCAGTAAAAAGGAAAACGCCTTGTCGCTTTTGAATACTTTACGTAAACAAGGACTCCCGGTGACGCTGGAAGCCACGAAAGGCAGCGGTAACGTGCCGCTCTATCGCCTTAAAGTAGGTCCTTCGCTTGATAAAAAACGTGCTGTTGAAATGAAGGCAAAACTGGATAGTCAAAAAATATCCTCTATTCTGATTGCTGAATAATTCGAGAAGAGAGAATCCGGATATCGGAGTTGTAAGTCAGGAAAAACAATGAGGGTGGATAGGGTTGTCTTTTCAAATATGCATCATAGTTGCAAGCAACTATTCCGACAGGACTGGCGGAATAAGTTTATTATCGCTGGCAATTTTTAAAATCAGGTAAAAAAATGTGTGGTATTGCGGCTATCTTTTCCCATCAAGCTGTTAATCAGGAGTTATATGATGCGTTGATGGTTTTGCAACATCGGGGTCAGGATGCTGCAGGTATCGTAACCTGTGAAGGGGGGCGGTTACATTTGCGTAAAGAAAACGGCTTGGCTCGTGATGTTTTTACCAATGCCCTGATGTTAAGATTGAAAGGTAACATGGGCATTGCCCACGTCCGTTATCCAACGGCGGGTTGCACCAATTCAACAGAAGCCCAGCCGTTTTATGTAAACTCTCCTTTTGGTCTGACGCTTGCTCATAATGGTAATTTAACCAATACCGAAGAGTTGAAAATTGTTTTATTCGTAGAAGATCAACGCCATCTTAATACCGATTCCGATTCTGAAGTTCTGTTAAATGTTTTTGCTCACGAATTACAAAGCTTGGGTAAATTGCATTTAACTGTTGATGATGTTTTTCAGGCAGTTTCTGGCGTTCACCGCCGTTGCCGTGGCGCTTACGCTGTTGTTATTATGATTGCAGGGTATGGAATTTTGGGATTTAGGGATCCTCATGGCATCAGACCGGTAGTCTTTGGCGAAAGAAAGGGTGCGCAGGGTTCGGATTTCATGATTGCATCTGAAAGTGTTGCCCTGGATGTGCTGGGCTTTGATCTGATTCGAGACCTTGAACCTGGAGAAGCGGTATTTATTGAAGCTTCAGGAGCTTTGCATACCAAACAGTGTGCTGAAAAGATCGATCATTGCCCTTGTATTTTTGAATATGTTTATTTTGCCCGACCGGATTCAATCATTGATGATATTTCGGTCTACAAAGCGCGTTTGCGTATGGGCGAAAAACTGGCAGAAAAAGTTCTCCGCGTATGGCCTGATCATAATATTGATGTGGTTATCCCTATTCCTGATACCAGCAGGACAGCGGCTTTGCAGATGGCAAATATTTTAGGTGTGAAGTACCGGGAAGGGTTTATAAAAAACCGTTACATTGGTAGAACATTTATTATGCCCGGACAGAAAATGAGAGAAAAATCGGTGAGGCAAAAGTTAAATGCCATTAGCCTTGAATTTGAAGGGAAGAATGTATTGCTGGTTGACGATTCGATAGTCAGAGGGACAACTTCCGCGCAAATTATCCAGATGGCGAGGGAAGCCGGTGCTAAAAAAGTTTACTTTGCTTCTGCTGCGCCGCCGGTTCGTTATCCCAATGTTTACGGTATTGATATGCCGGCCGCCCACGAATTGATTGCCCATAATCGAACTGAAGACGAGGTATGTGCAGCCATAGGCGCAGACAGGGTGATTTACCAGGAACTCGATGACCTGATTGATGCCGTCCGCAAAGGTAATCCGGACATTAAGCACTTCGATACCTCCTGCTTTAGTAATGAATATATCACCGGCGATGTTGATGATGCCTATCTGGAACGAACTGAAGCATTGCGAAATGACCATGCACAGACCGAACGCAACTCGGAAAACGCCATTATTGAAATGTAAAAAGATACAAGGTACAAGGGTGAATATAACCACCTTTTGATAATCATGCTCAATAAAGATAAACTTTTAAAAAATTCAACACACCCGCACAATGACTAATCGGCGATTTTTATTTTTGTTAATACTGATGATGGTTATAACACCGGTTACGTCTGCGTTTGGCTATTATTCGGGTATGGCGAGTCAATTATCTGCTGATCCCTCTTTCGAACAAGCTATCGCTGTAACTGATATGGCAAATGACACAGGGGATGCAACAACACAGAATTCCGATCAATGTCATCAACATAATAAAGTGAAAACAGTCTGCCACGCAAGTAGCAGTTGCAGCTTTCATATGTGTGGCGATGGTGGAATAACCGCCGCTTTTTTGTTTCTTCAGGTCTATAGTTCAAACCGCTATGGGCACCCAAAAAAGTCTACTTCCAGTTCCTTCTTATTCTCCCCCGACATAAGACCTCCTATCAGTAGCCTCTAACAGTCGTAAGGGTTTACTGCCTTTATTTATTTATTTTGCTTCTGCAGGTGCGGATTTATTCGCACAATGCGAATGATCAGCAAAAGCCCGTAAGCGAATTAGCGCCTGCAACCGGTCAAATAATTCCTAACTGTAGGCAGTGGCCCTATACCGACTCAACATATCCTATCCGTTGTACGGATTTTATATTGTGTGTAAGAGGCCATTATGTCGCTACAAATCATTTTCAAGGGTATTGTTTTAACTTGCGCCCTGCTTGAGTGCAGCATGGCTGTGGGTGGAAACCAAACTGTTTTAACACTTCAAGCCGCAACCGAACTCGCTGTCCGGGATAATCCCGATCTGGCGCAAATACAGGCGCGGGCCCAGGCGATGGCGGCTATTCCTTCGCAGGAAGGTGCATTGCCGGACCCTCAAATCAGTATTAATGCGATGAACCTGCCGGTTGATACCTTTAACATCCACCAGGATGATATGACGCAGCTGGGCGGGGGTATTTCTCAAGCTTTCCCTTTTCCCGGCAAACTTGCGCTGCGTGAGCAAGCGGCGGCATTTGAAGCGGAAGCGGCCTCGCAAAATGTCACGGAAGCACGCTGGCGCTTATTAAGCGAGGTGAAAACGACCTGGTGGCTGATTTTTTATCTGGATAGAGCATTACAGATTGTTGATAGCAATTACGCCTTGTTACAGCAGTTTGTGGAGATTGCCAGAACCAAATATGAAGTCGGCGAGGGGTTACAGCAGGATGTCTTGCTGGCCCAACTGGAATTATCCAAATTGCTCGATCAGCAATTAATGCTGAAGGCATCGCGCCGCAATGCGGCTGCCAGCCTGAACGCGCTACTGGATAAACCGGCCAATAGCGAAATACTTCTACCAGAAACAGTCGCCTCGCAGCTGCCTATTCTTAAGCAGGAAAACCTGCTTTATCAACAAGCTGAAATATCCAGAGCCATACTGGAGGGAAATCGACTGGGCATTAATGCCGCACAATCGCGTCTGGATCTGGCAAAAAAAAGCTATCTGCCGGATTTTACTGTCGACGCTTCTTATGGAGCCCGGGCTAACACGCCTTCCGGCAATCAGCGTTCGGATATGTTAAGCCTGAATCTGAGCATGAATGTACCGATTTTTGCCGCCCAAAAACAGGCCAAAGCTGTTGATCAGCGAACCAGCGAATTAATGCAGGAGAAATACGCTTTACAGGACGAGTGGAACAAGGTGCGTTCCCAGATTACCCAAGGTTATAACGATTATCAGCGTGCCAAGGATCAGGTTGTATTGTTTGAAACCGGCATCGTGCCGCAGGCAAGACAGACCGTTGCCTCGATGCTGGCGGGTTATCAGGTCAACAAAGTTGATTTTCTGAATTTAGTGCGCAGCCAGATTACCTTATTCGAATACGAGACCCAGTATTGGAAAGCCTTTACTGAAGCCAATCAATTTCTGGCGAAACTCATTACCGCTGTTGGTAAGGAAGAAATTTATGAATAAGCAGGTATTAATAACAGCTGTGCTCATGCTGGCTTTGGGTGCCGGTGTTGGATACTGGCTGGCTAATCGGGTAGAGACGCAAAATCTTGGGTCTCTACCCGAAACTAGGGAGGAATTGGCAAATACTCCAATAAAAATTAAAAAACCTTTGTATTACCGTAACATGATGAATCCATCTGTGACATCCCCAGTACCGGCAAAAGATGCCATGGATATGGATTATATCCCGGTCTATGCCGATGTTGACGCCAATGATACTGATGCAGCCGGTACTATCAAAATTGATGCCGTCACTGTGCAAAACATGGGTGTGCGCACGGCTACGGCAAAAAAGACTACGCTCTCGCATATCGTCCGTGCAGTCGGGCGGGTGGCCTATGATGAAGAACGTATCGTGCGCTTGCATCCTAAAACGGAAGGCTGGATTGAAACCCTGCGTGTCGATAAAACCGGGCAATGGGTAAAGAAGGATGAAGATTTGCTCAGCATTTATTCGCCGCAACTGGTGGCCAGTCAACAGGAATACGTTCTGGCTTTAAACGGCCTTAAGGTATTGCAAAATAGTCCTATTGAAGATATACGCCGCGGTGCGGAAGAGATGGTTATCAGCTCTCGTGAACGGTTAAAATTGCTGGATGTACCCGAGCATCAACTGCATGAGCTGATGCACACTCATAGCATTAAAAAAAGCCTGCATATTCATACACCGGCTGAAGGCATCGTCATCAACATAGGCGCCAGAGAAGGGCAATATGTCACGCCGACCACCGAACTTTATATGATTGCCGATTTGTCCAATGTTTGGGTATACGCCGAAATTTACGAGTATGAGCTGCCCTGGGTTAAAGTAGGCGACCCCGTTGAAATGCAATTGGCCGGCGTTCCGGGACGGATTTTCAAAGGGCATCTGGCATTCATTTATCCTTACGCCGAAGCGAAAACCCGAACCATCAAGGTGCGCCTGGTATTTGATAATACAGAATTATTGTTAAAGCCGGATATGTTCGCTCAGGTGACTATCTATGCGGGTAAACAAGTTAATGCCGTGGTCATTCCTTCCGAGGCGGTCATTCGTTCAGGTGCGAAAACCCAGGTTTTTATTGTGCGCGGTTCCGGCAAGTTTGAACCTCGCCAGATTACCACAGGCCTATCATCAAATGGCGATGTTGCCGTGCTTGAGGGCATAAAAGCAGGCGAAGAAGTCGTCACGTCCGCACAATTTCTTATCGACTCCGAATCAAGATTGCATGAAGCCACGGCTAAAATGATGGAACCTTCAGCCCCGCAAAAGTCTGACCCGAAGCCATTGCTCAGGGAACAAGGGGCGCATCAACATGACTGATTTCATCATCAATTGCTCATTAAAAGACCGCTTTATGGTGCTGCTGGCCGCGATTATCCTGGCATTGGCAGGGCTTTGGTCGTTTAAAAACATGCCGCTGGATGCGATACCGGATTTGTCTGATGTGCAAGTCATCATCTTTACCGACTATGCCGATCAGTCGCCGCAGGTTGTTGAAAACCAGATCACCTATCCTTTAACCACGGCCATGCTGGCTGTGCCTCATGCCAAAGTGGTGCGCGGCTATTCCTTCTTCGGTCTGTCGTTTGTCTATATCATTTTCGAAGACGGCACCGATATGTACTGGGCGCGATCCCGGGTGCTGGAATATCTTAATTATGTTAAAGGCCGGTTGCCGCAAGGCGTCACGCCGACATTGGGTCCAGATGCCACCGGCGTGGGCTGGGTTTACGAATACGCTCTGGTGGATAAAAGCGGCAAGCATGATCTGGCGCAGTTGCGCTCTATTCAGGACTGGTATTTACGCTATCCGCTACAG
>JAQTMV010000121.1 GCA_028714175.1 Methylococcales bacterium | reverse complement strand
TGTCGAAGCCGATTTGGCGATGAAAGAACGGGCACTGGCCAGACTTCAGGAGCCCGGTATGAAGGCAGTCCGGTATCGCGCTCCGGATTCCCTGCTCCAGTTCTTGAAATCCCTGTAATTATGCAAAGCTCGCGAGCGGAATTGATGCTACTAACCCAGGCTATATCTCGCTCGCGGCAACGCACTGTGCATAAAAAGACACTTGTCATAATGGTACTTATGCGAAGCTTTGCATAACGGCCAATGGCTCATGGGCTTCCAGATAAAGCATACCCCCTTCCCATGCCGTCATATAAGGCTGGTGGATGATACGCACCTTTGTCCCGACCGAGGTTTTTTTGAACAGCGCTTCAATGACTTCAGGGTAAAGCCGCACACAACCGTGGATGACCTGCATGCCGATGCCGTAAGGTTTGTTAGTGCCGTGGATCAGGTAGCGGCTAAAGCCTAGCAGAAGTGCATACTTGCCGAGTAGGTTGTCGGGGCCGGGGTTCACCACGGCGGGTAGCGGGTTGCCTTTTGCCGCGTGCTCCCGTCGGATGGATACCGGAACGGTCCATGCCGGATTGACTGCTTTTGCGACGATAGTGGTTTGTCCTAACGGGGTATTCCAGCCTTTACGGCCAAGGGCGGCCGGGTAGGTAAACAAGGTGCCCGGCCGTTTCGGGGGATAATAATACATCCGCATGTTTGCCAAATTGAGCACAATGTCTTTGCGCGGCTTATCGGGCAGGATGAACTGCAACGGCAGCAGCACGCGTGCGCCCGCTTTAGGTGTCCAGGGGTCGATGCCGGGGTTGGCGATGGTGATGTCGTTATAGCTCAGGCCGAAATGCCGGGCGATGTCGGGCAGGGTTTCGCCGTCGTGTGCACTGATCACGGCAAGACCGCCAACGATGCTGCGGTCTTTGGCGATGGCGAATTCGCGGGTGGCGATGTCGGCAAGTTTCGGCTGCGGCTCGCCTACCTCTTCCGTCGGTAATGCTATGGCAGGTGGCGGTAAGTCTATAAAAGCAGGCTAAAGCTGGCAACCAATGAGCAAACCGACGGCTAACATCATGAAAGGCAGGGCTATACCCGTATGCGGCAGGCCGACTGATGTTTTTTTCAATGTCTTCATAGGCGTAAGCATTATTGGCGGTAACGGGACGCGATCTGGCTTGGATATTAGAACCGGCCGACTATAGGTAGAGTCGAGCTTGGCTAATTCACTTTGAAACGCTTAAAATTAGCGACTGTCTGCTATTGAAAAGCTTGTATTTCATGTCCTAAATTGGCCTAATGGACTGTTTCATCTTCAACAATTCGGTATGGTTCCAGTTGAATGTTAAGCGTTTTATGGCCTACTAAAGTAATCGTTCCGTTATAGCGCTCATTTCCGGTAGCCGAAAATTCAAAATGGTAACGGCGCATAAACCGCAAACGCCCCTGACTATCACGTTTACAGATAATGGTGTTAAACGCAACATAATCATCCAGCATTTGGAGATTTAACAACTGGCAATGCTGCTTTACAACAATTAGAGCGGGAATACAAATTAGTCTTTTGTGATTACAAGGTATATCACCTGATTCTATCGGCTATAAACGACTTATAGCAACAATAACCAAGTTTTCCAAAGCTGACACGGTGGCTTTTTTGTTAAATTTATTCAATTACGGCCCCAAAGAAACCGTCACCGTTCCCTGTGAACAGCTGGTCAACCATGATTAACGGCCTTCATGGCTGCATTGTTGGTTACGAGATCTGCAAGACCTTGCGTACATTTGTTTGAATAGCCCTTGTACCCCTATTTTATTATACCTTTATAATCCGTTCGGGTTCAGGCTTGGATTGGTAGCAGTCACTCATCACCAGAAGTAAAGTGTAGCGCATTTATGATGAGGTCGTTCAAATACTCAGCGTCCTATTTTAGACCCAGAACATCGAGCACGCCGTTCATAATGACCAATAGGACCACCGCGGCCATTCCTATCGGCATGATCGCGACGATTGAGGCCAACACTTTTTTCACTCCCCCATGCGCGCTGCCTGCCGTGCGATGAGTATTTACCCAAACGACGCGAGCCCCATCAGCACAAACCAACCGGCAAAGTTAGGCAGCAGGCTGCCATAATAGCTATTCGCCTCCTTGAGCCACACCCAATATCCGGCTACGACGGCCACCAGGTCGATGGAAGAGATCGATTGCTACCGCAACCACCGCAGCCAGCAGAGGCACCTACTATTTATTGACGCATTGTGTCAGCATGTCTTCACTGCGGCGGCAGAGAATACCCTACTGCAAGTAGCAACGACATTCCACACATTGCGATCCAACCGAAAAAATATAGGTGAACACCCAGACTCGTGATTGGCCCGGATACACATAGTTTTCGGCAGCATAGGAGGTGAGAAAATTCAGCATCGCAGTAAACACGCCTGTAAGTATGGCGAGTACGACTACAGCAAAAGTTGCAGCGGAGGTCATGAGCAGATCAAAGTTCGGCATCAGGGCTGCTCTTTGCCCGTCCGCCAAACATTTAGAATAACCGCCGGCAGCGGGAGCATCGCTAGATACATCAAATCCGCCGCACCGCCAGCAACGGCTGTGGCCAATGTTCCTCGACATTGACTAATCCTTTTCGCAGCAAGTGCTGCCAACGAAATAATGCCCGGGATAAGAAGACAGGGAGTGGCGGTAAAGGGCCTTTGAGGAGGACCAGAGTCTTTATCGGCCACTATATATAGTACCGTACTATGTACAGCTGTGTTCCATATGGCGCTTTGCCCTATGCGCTACCAGACATTGCCGGTAGCGCCCTATACCTATGAAGGAACTACATCAGTGCAGTAATAGCTGCATATTTTTGTGTCGGGTCCTTTGGAGCCTGGCCAGTTCCTTGTTTTTTTTATTACCAAGTCGGTCACGACGTATTGTATTTGGTGGATTTCCACTTCAGAACACCAACAAAACCATGTCAAGTAAATAGGCTTCCAGCTTCCCTGGAGACCAATGAAATAGGGCTTCGCAGCCCGCATTCATCTTTGCTCGGTATGCATAGGAGTTGACTGCTGCCGGTCGTGGCAGTAAACCCACGACCCAAATTTCCACTCAGGTTGAGATCGACGCTGATACCATTATTTTTCATTTGAAAAAAAATAAATACCTTTCGTCGCCTGCCGATAAACTATGATATTAGTAATCAACAATTGAGGAACTAGTAATGATCGATTCCATATCAGGCGCGGCAAATGTTGCCGTAGTCCTTCAACAACAAAAAATTTCACAACAAATTAGTACTGCAGTATTTACTAAGGCAAAAGACATACAGGAACAACAAGGAAGGGCAGTCTTGCAATTATTGGAGTCCGCAAAAATTCCTCAAGGCATTGATGTCCATGTCTAATCCGGAGAGTCGTCCAACCTATTGATCACATAATTTTAAACGCTATGGTTAACTGACTGTCTTAGAGATAAATTTAAACCATTGCACCCACTCACCCTTTAGGAAAAGTCATGTCTATCAGTGCAATCAGTGGCGGTTATTACGGAATTCAACAAGGACTTCAAAGGATCGATAATGCTGCTGGGAAAATCGCTCAGGAAAGTGTTTCTGCGATGTCAGGCAAGCCAATATTGGCCGAGTATACGCAACCCCTGGTCGATATGAAGCAGGCAGAGCTGCATAGCAAAGCCTCCATCAAAATCGTTCAAGCCGAAAAAGAGATGATAGGTAGCTTGCTAAATGTGATGGACTGATTGAGTAGAAGGATACAACAAAAACAGGCTTAATTGTAAAACCGCGCAAATAAAAATTGAAACACCGCTCGACGCCCTATCAGTAAATTTGTTAAATCTGAGCTACTTGCACCGAGCCACGATAATGTTCGCGTCTAGTACAATTTGAGACAGTCATAACCGACTGAAATCGGGCACTGTGTATAGTTATATTTAGCTATGCATAGCGTCGAAAACCAGCCGATCAATTTCTTCAATAGAGATGTAAATAATCAGAGCGAACACTACAATACAGCCAGAATGGGAAGATATATATATTGCTATTTAAGGGTTATATATGGTTAGGAAGTCGTGTTAAAAGAACAATTTTTTGCTTTGAATTCAGCCAACGATCTACTTCCGGAATACGGTCTTTACGAATCGCCGAATAATATTTGATCGAAGCGATCGCTTTTACGGCCGATTGACGCGCACTCGCCGGAATATTGCCTTCTGCATAACGATCCAGTTTATCAATCATCGTCGTCTCATAGGATTGACCCGCAAGGCCTGGCACAAAACGTGTTCGCGCGCCTGGCTCCAATGCCGTCATCACAGCGTCATGATGAGTCACAATAAAATCAAATGCTAATTCCGGATACATTTTGGCCACATTGCGAATTATAATGGGGCGCGTTGTTATGATTACTTCTTTATCCAGACTTAGTTGCATGGCTTTTGTCGCCAAGCTGCGATCATTTGCCATACCAAGCAAACCATACATTTGCTGTTGCTCCAATGGGCTATCGGCTTGTTTCGCCAACTCATGCAATTGTTGCCATTGCTCAGGTGCCGCATGCGCTGCGATTATCGACAAAACCGTTTTGCGAGTTTCTGAAGACAAGCTTCTTTTATCTTTTAAAAAATCGGCAAAACGATTGTTGGCCTCTTGCAGAACTTTGGCGTCGTCAAATTGCGCCATCGCCTGCAAAACCGTCGAACGCACTTTGGCAAAATTCGTATTTTCGCCGGTCTGCGCAGCCCATCCCAATTTTTCATAAACAGGTTGCAGTTTATCGCGCGCATAAGCCCGGTAAGCTTTTTGCCCCGGCAAATCCGTATAGAAATAATCGATGTTCACTAAGCGGTCTGCTATGGTTTTCAATACCGTGGCATCCATTTCCGGCGAAACCTGATCAACCAAGCTTAAAAAATTGGTCAATGGCGCATATCCGGAGTAACCTAATTCACGGCTATCGTTCAGCAAGCCGAGTTGGTCCGGCGGACTTAACTGCACAAAATGTTTGACTAAGGCAGCATAGGTCTGTGGCGAATATCGCGTGCGGTAATAACCGGTTTGATTGCTGTTGACCAACAACACTTCTTGTTTATTGCCGGGCACATCACGCGCTGCAGTTCGTGACAATACACCCTGCCATTGCTTGTTCAAATTGTCTGATCCGGTTATATCAGCAGCCAGCACATGTGCATTGACCGGTACATGCCAGCTGCGATCAGCCGGTGTCGAATCGTCATTGGCAAAACGCGCTTGTGTCAAACGCCAGCCGTGTTCTGTCGCACTGACATCCACCAATGGAATACCGGCTTGCTTCGTAAAATCGTGCGCTATTTCGATAATTTTTGTCGAGGAAAAATGGTCCAGATCGTGCCACAAATCGTCAGTCACGGCATTTCCGTAGGCATGCGTCCTGATGTAATTCCGGACACCGGCACGGAATGATTTTTCGCCGATATAGGTTTCCAGCATGCGAATAACAGCACTGCCTTTTTGGTAAGTAATGCTATCAAACGCTTGATTGGCTTGCAGCACATCATTAATAGGTTGAATGATGGGGTGGGTGCCGGCACGTGCATCCAAAAGCATCGCGTAAGAGGTGGCATTTTGCGCATCCATCCAGACTTTCCATTCCGGATGGAAATGATCGCTAACTTTGTAGGCCATCCACGACGCGAAACCTTCATTGAGCCACAGGTCATCCCACCAGGCCATCGTCACCAAATCGCCAAACCATTGATGTGCCATTTCATGCGCGATCACCGAAAATATCCGGCGTCGATCCGATTCCGTCGTTAATGCCGGATCAACTAATAATACATTTTCAAAATAAAATATCGCCCCCCAGTTTTCCATCGCACCAAAAGTTTGGCTTTGACCTGGAGCCGCTAATAAATCCAGTTTTGGCAGTGGAAATTGCACACCGAAATAGTGTTGTAAATACGGCAAAATTTGCGCAGCTGTATCCAGTGCATAGTGTGCTTTTGCCGTATCGCCGCGTTTGACAATGACGCCGATGTCAACACCATCGACAACACGTGTGACACGCTCGTAATCTCCGATGCCGAAGAACAATAAATAAGTCGACATTGCAGGCGAAGTCGCGAAATGCACTTTCTTTAAACCGCCCGCCAGTGCTTCGGTTTTCTTGATTGGTGTATTCGAGAGCGTAAAATCATTGCTCGCAGCTACTATGCTCAAATCAAATGTCGCTTTTAAGCCCGGCTCATCCCAGCAGGGAAACATGCGGCGCGCTTCGGAGTTTTCAAAATGTGTGAACAATGCGCGCTTCTTGCCAGCTGCCGTGTTGTAATCCAGCAAAAACAGTCCCGCCGCATTCTGATTTATCATGCCAGTATACCGAATTGCCAGCGTTTGTTTACCCACAGCAAGATTCTTGGCGAATGTCAGTGTCGCAGTTTGCTGCTCCTCGTCGAAGTTGACTGTTGCAGCACCGGCGTCGGATAAGCTCGCGTGTTGAAATTCCAAATTAACTGCGTTCAGCACAATCGCCTGCGTCGGCGTATTGATTTTCAGATCAATTTTGACTTCACCACTGAATCGCATATTCGTTGAGTCTGGATTGATATCAATCGTATAATGCAACGGCGTTACTGTGGCTGGCAATACAATGCGACCGGTCGGTGCTTGGGCCGCACTGATGCATTGCACACAAATGGCCAATAACACCGCACTCAAGATCTTCACTGGCATGGTAATTTATCTCACACTAAAAACAGGATAAAAGGACTAAAACGGGTCGAAATTAACAATTCAATAAACCTGAAGTTTGCCATTAACCAATGGTAAACTTCAAGTAACTTATGGATTACTCCCTCTGCAGATACAGCACCGACAGATTGAGGATGTAGATGGCGAACATGAACAGGCTGACCCAGCCCACCGTCTTGAACAGGCGCGTTTGCGGACGATACAGCAAACCAACGATGGCAATGCCGGTCATCATGATGGCCGACTGGATCGTCACCAGGTGCACGAGCGAAACGTTGGCAAGGAGGGGACCCTTCGTATAAACCAAATCGTCCACGGCGATGATCACCAGGTCGAACAGGTTGCTCCCCAAAAGATCGCTGATGGCCATGTCCAATGCTCCGATTCTTAATGCCGAAAGAGTGACTGCAACCTCCGGCAAGGAGGTGGCCAAAGCCACGAACACCGTGCCTACGAAACTGCTGTGCCAGCCCATCGCCTGGGCTAAATGCTCAGCCGTTACCGGGAGCCTGATGCCCGCAAAAACCACGACGACAGCTGCCAGAAAATAGAATGTCAGGGCCCTTGCCAAACTGATATTTGGATAACGCTCGGCAATTTCCTCTACGACCTCCATGCGCTGGGCTTTCTCGTAGCGAAAAACCGTGCGCACCGCAAAGATATAAAAAAGCACGATGATTGGCGTGTATAACCCGACATGCCCAAAACTCAGGCTGACGCTGTTTTGGAACAAGACGATGTTGAATGCCACGAAACCGAGGAGCACGACCCCGAAACCGGCCGAGAGTATATGTCCCTGACTGATCCGGGTGTAGACCGATGCTTCCCGATGCAGAAAATCCAGGAGCACAATCAGCAGTAAATTGAATACGCAACTGCCCAAGGCATCGCCCAGCGCGATGTTTGGAGCGCCGACGTAGGTCACCGCGCTGACACCGGTAACCAGTTCCGGCAACGAGGTAACCGTCGCAAGTAGGGCGAAGCCTACCCAGGTTCCTCCCAGCCCGGTCTTTTCGGCGATGACATCTCCATAGAGTGAAAGAAAGTAACCGGAAGCCCCTATCACCAGAGCCAAGACGGCAAACTCAATGAAAATAGACCAATGCGTCATGAGAAATCCTCTATTTTAGCTAAGAAAATTATTTTTCACTTGAGCTATGATACGCTTAAATGCTCTTCCTATGGCGATTTAGGCTCTTTATTCCTGCAAGCCTATAGGGTTTGGTTCAAGCTGCTTCTATCTTAATTGCCATCATGGTAGTTAACCATAACGGGAATTAAGATAGAAGGGTGATTACATACTTTATGTATCCATTTTTAAATCAAACGTCGGTCAATGGCGGGCAACAAACTCGCCACCCTTATATCTTGATTTTGCCATTTAAAACAGTCAGAATCCCCCATTGATCCATTGGAGGATAGTGGGGGAAGTCGTTCCTACCGGACTTCCTGAGCTAGTATTGTTGTCATGAGGATTAACCATGAATCAGAATGAAAAAGATGAACTTACCAATACCCTGAACAGCACCGAGCCGATGCCTGTATTGTTCATCGGGCATGGTAGTCCGATGAATGCTATTGAAGATAATGAGTTCACAAAAGCCTGGCGGGAAGTGGCTAAAATCTTGCCCAAGCCCAGGGCCATTCTGTGTATTTCAGCACATTGGGAAACGCGGGGAACCCAGGTTACGGCCATGGAGAAGCCGCGTACTATTCATGATTTTGGTGGCTTTCCTCGAGCGCTAAATGAAGTGCAGTATTCCGCTCCAGGCAGTCCATGGCTGGCCCAGGAAGTAAAAGATACAATGAAGAAAATTAAAGTGGGGCTGGATCAGCATTGGGGTTTCGATCATGGCTGTTGGATTATCCTGATGCAGATGTTTCCTGCCGCCGATATTCCGGTGATCCAACTGAGCCTGGACTATACCAGGCAGGCGCCAGAGCATTACGCTTTGGCAAAAGAACTGGCTCCCCTCCGGCAAAAGGGCATTCTTATTCTTGGCAGCGGGAATATTGTGCATAATCTGAGTCGGCTTGTGGTCACCGGTAATGATTCCGGTGATTTAAATAAACCTTTTGAATTAGATTGGGCTGTCGAGGCCAACGAGCTTTTCAAGCGACTGATCAACGAGAACCGTCATCCGGAACTGGCTCATTATCAGTCACTGGGCAACGCGGCCCGATTGGCCGTACCCACTCCTGAACATTTTTTGCCGATGCTCTATGTTCTTGCCCTGAAACAGGAAAATGAAACTGTCATCTATTTCAACGACCAGGCTGTCGGGGCTTCGCTTACAATGACATCGCTGATCATTGACGCGGGATTGAAGAATGCTCAATACGCCAAGCAAATGTCGTCGGCAGTATCGTAGCTTGGGCACAGCTGCATCGTGCTCAACACAGCTCCTCGAATTGCCGGGCAACAAAAAGACGCTTTCTTTAATGTGTGAATCTGGTATCGTTATAGTTCAGTCAGCCGCTTGTATTTCTTCATAAGCTTTCTCATCTTTGCTCGGATTGAAAACGTATGAACTGTACCAGTTGACCTTTTCAACCCTAATAAAAAATTAATTGCACTGATGAGTTGAATCCAGGGCGTAATATAAGAACTTGATGTGAATTATTGAATGGTTGACTAAAGGAGTTAATGAGATGATCAAATTTCTTGCTGTCCATCCCAGTCCGTTGATGTATACAAAAGTATTTTTGCGTCTGGAACCGTTAGGGTTGGAATTGGTTGCCGACACAGCCCGCCGTCTTGGTTATGACACGCGTTTAATCGATTTGCAGGTAGAAACGCACGAGGATCTTTACCGTTTGCTGGATTTGTGGAAACCCGATATCATCGCTTTTTCGTTAAATTATCTGGCAAATGTCCCGGAAGTTATAGACCTTGCCAAGGCCAGTAAACAACGTTTGCCGTCCAGTTTTGTCTTCGTGGGTGGGCATAGCGCATCATTCATTGCAGAGGAACTGCTTGAACATGGCGAAGGAAAAATTGACGCCATTCTTAAAGGTGAAGGAGAGTCCGGCTTGCCGCTTTTATTGGCGGCTATAAAGGAAGACCGAAGCAATGTGCATCACGTTCCGGGTGTCGTGACGATGGACGGACAAGGCCCGCAGCCAACTTTTATCCAAAGTCTCGACGATATTTCACCGGCACGGGATTTGGTTAAATACCGGCGTAAATATTTCCTCGGCATTCTGGATCCGTGTGCATCCATCGAATTTTCTCGCGGCTGTCCCTGGGACTGTTCATTCTGCAGTGCATGGACATTTTACGGACGCAGTTATCGGGTGATGAGCCCGGAAAAAGTAGTTGAAGAAATCGAACGTGTTAAAGAACCGGGGCTGTTTATTGTCGATGACGTGGCATTTATTCAACAAAAATTGGGTTTCGAAATCGGCGAGGCGATAGCAAGGCGCAAGATAAAAAAAGAGTACTATCTGGAAACGCGCGGCGACGTCTTATTGCGCAACAAGGAAGTGTTCAAATTCTGGAAAACGCTCGGTATGCAATATATGTTTCTGGGAATAGAAGCGATCGACCAGGAAGGATTAAAGAAATATAGAAAGCGCATCGATTTGGACAAAAATTTTGAAGCCCTGGAGTTTGCCCGTTCCTTGGGGATTACTGTGGCCATCAATATCATTGCCGATCCTGACTGGGATAGTGAGCGTTTTAAAATCATTCGTGAATGGTGTCAGGAAGTTCCCGAAGTTGTGAATATCAGTATTAATACCCCTTATCCGGGAACAGAAACCTGGCTGACCGAATCGCGCAAACTGACAACGCACGATTACCGCATGTTCGATATTCAGCATGCTGTTCTGCCAACACGATTGTCACTGCCCGAGTTCTATGAAGAGTTGGTCAAGACGCAAAGGGTGCTGTTCACCAAACATATGGGTTGGTCAGTCGTCCGTGATATGGCTAAAGTCATCGGTGGGCATTTGCTGCGGGGACAAAGCAACTTTATCCGAAATCTCTGGAAATTTGACGCGGTGTTTAATCCGCAATTACAGTTGGCTGATCATCGGCTTCCGGCTAAATACCAAATGAAACCGCCGGCGCAAAGTGACAAGACCATTCCCATCAAATTAATGAAAAAATCTTTATATATCCATCAACCTCTGGGACGTAACAGCCGCGAATTGGATGATGCCACAGAAAAATTTGTTGATGAAACCCGAATGGCTGGAGATAACGGTTAAATAGTTAATCGTCATTTATTTCAACGGCCAACCTCTTCCAGGTTCGCTTACGATGACATCGCTTATCATTGATGCTGAATTGGAGAATGCTTAATACACCAGGCAAATGCCATTGGGGAGCAATTGATCAGGCGAGTTATGTTGTAAACCCGTTCACAATGTTTCTGCTGCACTAACACTGATAATTTTAGTTAAAAAAGTATTCAAACAAATGAAACTCCCTGCTGTTCAACAAGCAAGTGTACCAATGACAAAAATTACAGATTATTTACTTTGTTTAACGTATACGAACGGGCAAAGCAAAGCCAGGTTTTTTCTGAATCAAGGCTTTTGTTTAGAGTATTGGCAGAGGCTTTAAAAGACTTAGCTCAACGAAATGAAGTCATTAATGTTGAAAAAACGCCTTTTGGTATGCGTTATGTTATTGATGGTAAAATTAACACGCCTAATCAACGTAATCCTTTTATTCGAACGGTTTGGTTTATTGAACATGAGCAAACAATTCCTATTTTTGTAACAGCTTACCCACACCAGGAATAACATAATGATAAAAGAACTTGATACTGTCGTTTTAGATGTAGATTTACCTGAATATCATTTAGAAAAAGGTGATATTGGCACAGTGGTATTGATACATCAAAACCATAAAGGTTATGAAGTGGAATTTATTACGTTTGAAGGAGAAACTTTAGTAGTCATTTCATTATTTCCTTCACAGATTCGTACAGTGCAGAAAAGGGAAATACCTCATGTAAGGTTGGTAGCTTGAGTAAATAAAACCTATTTCATCATTCCAACGAATACAAACAAATGTTTAATCAATGGTGGCAAAAAAACTGCCCCCCGACTAATCCAATTTAAGTAGTAGTATTGGTGTTTGACCCATTGATACTCAGCTAATATAGGTTCGCTATCATGAACTCGACTTTTCGAAAGGTAAATAATGGATAGAATAACAAAACAGCTTTTATCGGATTTTTTAAAAGACCAGGAAATACCTACTACATCTGAAGCCGATGACTTTGAGAAATTTTGTAACTACACTGTATTATCCAGTGAATACAACAAAACCTTCGATGTAAATTCAGTTACAGTAGGGGCTGGCTCAGATACTGGAATTGATGGTATTGCCATTATTGTTAATGGTCATCTCGTTGAAGATATAGATGAAATTGACGACCTCTTAAAAAGTAACGGTTACCTAGATGTTACTTATATTTTTATTCAGTCTAAAACCTCATCGAATTTTGACACCAAGGAAATGCATGCATTCTACTTTGGCGTAAATGATTTCTTTTCAGACAGCCCTCAACTTCCTAGAAATGATGATATTAAAAAATATGCAGAAATTTCTGAACTTATTCTCAGCCATGCATCTGATTTTAAGGAAAATCCAAAGTGCAAAACATATTTCATTACCACAGGAGTTATTAATGAAGATGCCAACATTAATGCGGTAGTAAAATCATCACAAGATGGATTGAAAAGTTATAATCTTTTTGAATCAATTGAACCCAATGTAATTGGGGCCAATGAGCTTGGAAAGTTATATAGAAAAACAAAAAACCCTATCACCTCGACTTTTATTTTCACTAACAAAGTAATACTGCCCGAGATCGAAGGAATTAATCAGTCTTATTACGGCGTACTACCATTCAGTGAGTTTAAGAAATTACTCATAGATGACAATGGCAATATACAAAGTATATTCGATGATAACGTTAGAGACTTCCAAGGCGCTAACAACCCTGTAAATAAGAGTATTTCTGAAACTTTAGAATGCGACAACCCCAATTTATTCAGTGTATTGAATAATGGTGTGGCCATAGTTGCAAATTCAATAAAGACATCAGGAAATACTTTTACGGTGACAGATTACCAAATTGTAAATGGTTGCCAAACAAGTAATGTTCTTTACGAGCATAAACACATAATAGGGATTGAAAACATTAGTATCCCTCTAAGGCTAATCGTTACAGATAATGAAGATGTAAAATCAAAAATTACTGTCTCTGCCAATAATCAGACTGCTATTAAGAAAGAACAATTAGCAGCTATGTCTGATTTTCAAAAAAATCTAGAGCATTACTACTCATCAATCACTGGAGATGGACGTCTCTACTACGAGCGAAGAGCCAAACAATATAATTCTGATAGAAATGTTGTAAAAAGAAAAATCATAACTGTATCAACACAAATAAAATCGTTTTCATCAAGGTTCAATAAAAATCCTCATTTGGTAACAAGTTACTTTGGTAGCTTGGTTAAAAATATGGGGGAATCAGGCTCTAAAATTTTTGAACAAGACCACCAGTATGCTTCTTATTATATGGCTGGATTAGCTTTCTACAGAATGGACTCGCTTTTTAACTCAGGTTACATTGATAATAAATATAAGAAGGTTAAATTTTATTTAACTATGCTGGTTCCAATGATTGCATCAGAAGATGATTTTCCTCCTCTGAACAGTCAAAAGAAAATCGAGAAATTCTGCACACCAATAATAACAAAATTAAATAACGAGTCGAAGTGCAAAAACATTTTCAGAACAGCTATGGACATAATTGACGAATCAGGTGTAGATATTGAAAATAAGCAAGTACTCAAATCAAAATCAATGACTGATAAGGTTTTGGCCGGGTATAAAGGACAAAAAATATAAGCACTTGAGTAAATTAATAAATGTGGTCGTGATTTTGCCAGGTAGGTTACGCTTTAAGTACCTTCAAGTGCAAAAAAGGAAAGGTCAACTACCTAAACTCACTCTCTTCAAAGGTCAATCGTTATGGAACCGCTCAAGAAAGATGCCATCAACATCATCACTAACCTGCCCGATGATGCGGACATGGAAGAGATAATGTACCGGCTCTATGTGCTGGAGAATATCCGGCGTGGACAGGAAGACGCCGAGAAAGGCAAGACCACACCCGTGGAACAGGTGTTGCGGGATATCCAATCATGGTAAAGTGGACCGCGCACGCCATAACCCAGCTTCGCCATATTCATGATTACATCGCCCAGGATTCGCCGTTCTATGCCAAGCGGGTGTCGGACGCCTTGGTGCGCAAGACCTTCCTGCTCGACGAATTACCCCGCATGGGGCACAAAGTGCCTGAAATCAACGACGAATCAGTCCGGGAGTTATCGCTGTACTCTTACCGCATACTCTACGAAATCAAAACAACCCATATCGATATCCTGGCGGTGATTCACAAACGGCGGAATTTACAGGCTGAGGAAATTCCGAGAGATCTGTAGGCATTACCAGTAGGCACAAACAACTTTCCAACGCTACCCGGCTCGGCCAAGCTGGTCGTAAGCTAGGTAAGATACACTGTGTGTACCTTTTCAACTTAAATCACCTTACCGGAATAGGCAAAAACTGCGACCATTTGATCTCGCCGCCGGCTTCATCCTGACTGGGTAGTGCTGATATGTTCCAGCCGCCGCCGAGGGCTTTGACGAGTAGAACAGCAGTGCTCAAGCGTTGACCCTGAAGGTCAACAGCCGTTTTCTCATTTGCGAGAGCGGCCGCTTGATTAACCATTACATTAAGATAACTTACAGTTCCCGCTTTGTATTGGTTGGTCGTTAACAGAACGGCTTTTTGCGCAGATTCCACTGCTTTGTTCTGAACTTGCAGTTCCTGTTCCAGGATGCGTAGCGTAGACAGATTATCTTCCACCTCCTGAAAACTGATCAGAACAGCCTGACGATAGGCCGCCACGCTGGCATCGTAAGCATCAATGGCTTGCTGCATTTGCGCGCCGCGAGCGCCTCCATCAAATAGCGGAAGCGCGAGTGCCGCCGGCCCCAAGGCCCAATAACGCGCAGATGAAATCAGTAAGTCCGAAAACTGACTGGATTGAGTGCCATTGTTAGCCGCGAGACTCAGCGTAGGAAAATAGGCGGCTTTGGCTACGCCTATTTGTGCATTGGCGGCGGCAGCCTGGCGCTCAGCAGCTGCGATATCCGGTCTTCGTTCCAAAAGTTGCGACGGAATGCTGATCGGAATCGGCGGCAGTAGTGCATTCAGCGGAGCAACCGCGATCGTAAGTTCGGCTGGGGTCTTGCCTATCAACACCGCTATGACTATAACTGGGGTCACCCATTAGCCTGCCGTTGTCAATAAGCCAAACAAAATCCTCAAGCAAATCTTGAATTATTTGTACGCCCTCATTCCCTGAAAGTTGATATTAATTCATCCTGTTATTGAACCTCTGGACTTCGTTGGCGCGAGGTCCGAGAGTGTGGGTAAGTTGTGGGCAGCAGGGATGCTGTCCACAGCTTATCCACACGGCTCTGCTCGGACCGGTCCGCAGGACGCGTCCATCAAGTCCACAGGTTATCCTTATTAACCGCCGTATCCCTGTAGCCTACAAAAATGCTGTTTGCCTGTTCGTGTGCAACGTTTGTTTAGGTAATCAGTTGACTATACGCACCCGTTTTCTCGTTTAGTGGTTCGCGCAAGCATTGATGCGCGCCAGTCACCCATCAGGATCAACGCTACTGGTCTTTCACAATGGAAAAAATATCAGTGCCCCTGGCTCAACGAGCCCCAGAAAATTGTCGGTGCCAAGCCTTGTCCAATTGTATTTTGTTAATGGCCAATTAAACTGAGCCAAAAATGGCCATTAATATTGAGCCACTTTTTCAGATTTTCTTTTAAACAATAAATCTGAGACAGTCCCTGATTTTTTATTCAAGGACTGCTATGAAGGAGT
>JAQTMV010000120.1 GCA_028714175.1 Methylococcales bacterium | reverse complement strand
TTCAGTGCCGCTTTGTTGGCTATTCCCCTCAGTGAGGTTTGCATCGTTTTCTCCAGCCCGACATGTCCGGTACGTGTTTCCTTTGAGGGCTACACAACATTGTCCACTCCTTCCCCATGTGATCGGCAATGATTCGCCACATCCTTGTGGCTCACCCAGCGGGTGCATTCGCATCCAATTCTGCTCCAGGCAGAATTGTCCCGTCCCGGCGTGTCGGGTCGGAGGAGGCGCGCCGAAACGCTAGCCTCCGTCCGCCGCTCAAACTGGACATGCAGTTTTCCAGCATCCAGCTTTCACGAAGGTGAGGTTTTCCGAGTTGCAATCAAAGGAATCAAATCAACCTCCCTCGCTTTTCTCCAATATCCGAAGTTGGCTTCATCGAATACCGGATCAAAGATTGTTTGATTAATGAATGGTCCTTCTTTGCTTCCGTTGGGTTAAGCCAGTCCGCCAGTCTCCTCGGATGGAGATGTACGGGTTTTTCACTCATGGAACTGATCCTCCTCTGCACCTTTACTCACTGGTTTTCTTTCTCTTCCCAACCACCTTCGCCAACCGCCTTCCCCAGCCCATTCCGCTGCCGATTATTCGGTCACGCGGCTTTCACCGCGCTTCTTGGTACTATTCGGTTGTCCGACCACTGACAGAGCACCGCTCGCCACTTCACTTCCGCTTATAGGCTTACTTCCTGCGGAGCCACCCGCAGGCCCTGCCAGTTCTCCTGGGGTCACATCATTATTCTTCCGTACCGTGCTATCCGCAAACACCTTGGTGCGGTGGGTGAATGAGAACGCCTTCGTCTCCATAGTGCAGACTCGACCTTGCCCCACCTTTGGCCGACCGGTTCATCATTTTCGATTACGGCCCGGTACTTCTCCTCATGCCCTTCGGATTCCACCTCACGATGGACACCCTGCCCTTCGGAAATTCCAGGAAGGTGGCTTCAGGTCCGCCTTGGCTGTATCCGGCTTTCGCCTTTGTGCCCAGTTAGACTTCTCCATACCTGCCTTCTTTTCCGGTCAGCGAGGCATTACCCCCGCTTTCGGATATAGCGTCCCTCATCGGAGCGCCAGAGGGACTTTAACCTGAGCCCATCGAAGGGGCCTATGTGGTTCCCTGTGTACGCTTCGCCTCCGTTGTTCGCATTTTATAACAGTCGTTGCCACCCGCAATGCTCCACCGGACACGCAACACTCGATACGGGTGGTTGGCTAGACCTTGCCCGACAGGGACTTTCACTCTGCAAGAAGCGGCAAGCTTCGCTTGCCGCGCTAACGTAAAGCTAACCGCGCGAGCTGGTTACTGAAAAATAAAACTGCATTAAAACCGTGCTCCGGTTGAGCATCATGGTATCAGGTATGTTTACGATTGTAGACTGGGTTGATAAACCCAGTATTTGCGATGAATTGCTGTGTTTATCAACCTACCCTACACACTAAAAGGCATGTGCCCAGCCTTGGCTTGACATCACCTAAGCAAGAAGCTCGCAAAGTGATCCCATGCACGGGTCGTCGCCAACTGCATGATCAATGCGCTGGAGACGACGAGCCCTGCATACCCTATCGCAAACCACCGGTCCAACGACCGCGTCAGCAGCCACTTCATGACAAGGAAAAACACCCCGACTACCAGCGTCCCAAAAAATGGACCAAATACCATTTCCCACACCGTGCCTTGATAGAGAGCGGTGATCGAATCGATGCGGCTGACCGCTGCAGGAATTACGGCCAGCGTGGCCAGCAGCATCATCGGCCGATGCACTTCCGGCCGCCGCCGGTTCCACACGCCGGCGATCACAAAACCGGCAAAGATCATGATACTGATAATCGGAACAGCCATGAACTGTTTGGGCGCCAAGCCCCAGATTATCATTTCCGGCGGGGTGATTTGCGTCGCTACAATCCCAAGCCGAAATCCGAGGATGACAATGCAGGCCGCAAGCACTGCGCCGATTGGCCCGAGCATCATGTGAACGCGGCGGTTGCCGGTCAAAATCAACAGCGGCTGGACCAGAAACAGCAGCACCCACGCAGACATGCCGATGCCGTGCAGAATAAGTAATGTCCGGATCGGCGGCGCAAGTTCACGGTTGGGATAGGCCTTGCCGTGCAGATAAAACTGCTGGAAGCCGAGGAACATCAGCACCAACAGTAATGCTGCAACACCGAAATAGAACAGGCGTGCGCGTTTTGGCGAGGTAGGTCCCTTTGCCTGGGGGTCATGGAATAGCACTATTTGGCTGGAGTTCATATTGTGATGGGTCCGTCTTCATTTTGAATTCGAGTTGTCGTCAATACGATCATCAACGGCGACTCACGTTAAGCTAACCGGGCGCGGCACGGAAAGCTGGTGTAAAACCGTATTATAACTGAGCTCCGGTTCAGCGCAATTTAGGCATTTAACTTTACTCTGATCCCGGTTATTTTTATCTTGGCATGAGCATAAATGAACGCGACAAATGATGCAACCAAATACGACACAAGCGCAACCGAAGGAATTATTGGATTAAGTACGAGACAAAATCCGGTTCAAGCGCTAAAGCTTGAGTACGGAAAATACCTAGCTCTCATGGATTAAGCAATTCATTTTATACTACAGAAAAGTCATCCCCCGACAAGGGCGCAGCCGAAGTGGATTCGATTTTAACTTATCTTGCTATGCAGCGTCAGGTGTCCAGTTCGACTCAGAATCTGGCGCTATCTGCGGTACTTTTTTGTATCGCTACGACAATGCCATACACCCATGGGCTAAAATAAGGCTACCGGTGTATGTTGAGTCCACTGGATCAGCTCTGGCCAGAGTTATAGAGTCAGCTAGGCTGGGTAAGCGGTGCCCCCCGTCGTTATACACAAATATAAAGGTAACTCTTCATACCCGCCTGGAAGCGGGTATCCAGTGCCATGGATGGCGATCTTAAATACTTCCATGTAGTCTGGATTCCGGCACAAATCCTTCTGGAACGGATTTGCATTAACCCGAAGGGCGTCAAGCAGGATAGCGTGACGTGAATCCCTGCCGGAATGACGAACTTGTATATAATGATGAGCACCGTACGAACCCTAACTGGCATTTTCAAAAGAGTTTACTTTACACTATGCATGAGGGAATGTGCATGAAATAACCTGAGTATTTTACCCCCTACCCCAATCCTCTCCCGGAGGGCGAAGGAGTAAGATTTTAAAGTTATTTCACGCATGCTCCTAAGTCTGTTTAGTTCTGATTGGGATGGCGTTTAGGTGTTAAATGAAAAATAAAGCGGCGGGTGATTTACAAAATTATCTGGATATTGATATCGCCAGTCAGCAATTGACGGTTTATGCGAATGGAAACAGGGTGCGGTCTTACCCCGTTTCCACCGCCAAAAAAGGGGTGGGCGAGCTGATGGGGAGTGAATGCACGCCTACCGGCTGGCATAAAATCCGGGCAAAAATTGGCGCAGATCAACCATTGCAGACTGTTTTTGTCGGCAGACGCGCTACCGGCGAGATATACAGCGCAGAGTTGGCCAGACAATATCCGCAACGCGACTGGATATTAACCCGAATTCTATGGTTAGGCGGCCTGGAGCCGGGGAAAAATCGCTACGGCAACGTCGATACTACCTGGCGTTATATTTATATCCATGGGTGTCCTGATGGATTAATAAACGGCAAGCCCGAATCACATGGTTGTATTCGTATGAAAAATGCACATTTACTGGATTTGTTTGATCGTGTAGAAGCCGGGGTTAAGGTTTATATTCATGAATAAAACGCGGATTGTATTAGGCGTAGAATACGATGGCAGCGGTTTTGCGGGCTGGCAGTGGCAACCCCATCAACGCAGCGTACAGCAAACGCTCGAACAGGCCTTAGCCAAAGTTGCAAACCATCCCGTTACAGTTATATGCGCGGGAAGAACCGATGCCGGGGTTCATGCTCTTGAGCAGGTCGTGCATTTTGAAGCCGAAACTGAGCGCGACCTTCATGCCTGGATGCTGGGTGGTAATAGTAACTTGCCGGATGATGTCAGAATAACCTGGGTAAAAAAAGCGGCAGGCGATTTCCATGCAAGATACAGCGCCATTGCCCGTTTTTACCGCTATATCATTCTTAACCGGCCCATCAAATCGGCTTTATTACGAAAACAGGTCACCTGGTGTTATAACCCGCTGGATGCCGGAAAAATGCACGAAGCAGCGCAACACTTGATCGGACAACATGATTTTTCATCATTCCGGGCGCAGGGCTGTCAATCAAAAAGTCCTATGCGTGCGATGTATTTCATTGATGTGTACCGGGAAGGTGATAAAGTCATTATCGATATTTCCGCCAATGCCTTTTTACATCACATGGTTAGAAATATAGCAGGCGTATTGATGGACATAGGTGCGGGCAAGCAGCCCATGAACTGGACGCAACATTTGCTTGATGTTAAAAGCCGCAAATTGGGCGGGATAACCGCACCGCCTGATGGCCTGTATCTGGGTGCAGTTTATTATTCTGAAGATTATGGCATTGCAAAACATCCAGTGTTCGAAAAATTACCCGTCGATGCCAAACGGTTTGATTAGGCGAATGTTCATTTCTTTACCTTTCGCCTTTAATCTTCAGAATTTGCAATTACCCAAATATCGAGTAAATTGTCTTCTTTTCCAAAACATTAAAATTGATTGATATGAATAACTTTTTTTCCTTCCAGATTCATGGTGGTGCCGACCAGGGCGGTGGTATTGTGGAAAGCGTTGCAAGCCTGTTGACTTTTATTGAGAACCTTGCAACAAAAAGGCCGGAGGAAATTTTTTCCTCAATCATGCCTGGAATTGCTGGCATGGATAATATTCATCCGTTGCTCGTGCATTTCCCTATTGCATTTTTATCAGCTTTTTTTGTTTTGGATGTTATTGCTACGCTGGCAAATAAATCGCAGTGGCGAAGCGTTGGCAGCTGGTTTCTTTATCTTGGCACAGTCGCCGCAGTATTTACTGTTATAACTGGGCTGATTGCCGCAGATTCCGTAGTACATGGACAAGATGTCCATGGCATAATGGAGCGTCATGAGTATATCGGAATATCAGTACTTTCTTTGGCAATAGTGTTATCGATTTGGCGGATGAAAAGTGGCTCTCTAATCCGGGGCGGCGCTAACAGCTTTTTTCTTATACTTTCAGCTTTGGTTTTTGTTCTTATAATGTTGGGCGCTGATTTGGGCGGTTTTATGGTTTATAAATATGGCGTAGCCGTTGAAGCTGTGCCGGTTCCTGGAGGTAGTGATAGCCATGTTCATGCGCATGAAAATGAACATGAACATGAAAATGTAGATATTCATGATCAGATAGATACACATGCTCATGATGAAGTAGATGCCCATGATCAAGCAGATACCCCTAAACCTAAACATGAGCACAAGCATAAGCACCCGCATTAGTTAATAGCACGAATTGTAATTCCAGATAGGCAGAATGAACTGAGGCAAGGAGGCCCCCTCAAGCAATGGCAACCGATGCGCCCTTTGAACTTTGCCCGGGACAGGCTTGTCCAAGGACACAGGCCAAGCTAGGTACCTCAAGCGCTCCTATGGCCCTTAAAATTATTATAAAAGAGATTTCATGAAAACAAGTGTATCCATATTCATCATTACTATTACCGCTGTATTGGCAATACGCAGTTATGCCGAAACAAACCAGCAAACATCCTCAACAGTAAAACCGGAAAACCTGTCTGTTGCCACATTTGCAGGCGGCTGCTTCTGGTGTACGGAAGCGGATTTTGAAAAACTGCCCGGCGTACATGATGTTATTTCAGGCTTTAGCGGCGGCCATGTTGCCAATCCCGGTTACAAGGATGTTTCAAAAGGTACTACAGGGCATGTAGAAAGCGTTCAGGTGTATTACGACCCCAATGTGATCAGTTATGATACATTGCTTGAGGCTTTCTGGCGTATGGTCAATCCAACCGACAACGAGGGACAATTCGTTGACAGAGGTGAACAGTATCGCACCCTGATTTTTTATCATAATGAAGAACAAAAAGAAAAAGCTGAATATTCCCGCAAGTTATTAATTGAATCCGGCCGGTACAAAGCGCCCGTTATTACCGAAATAAGAATGTTTGAGGCTTTTTATCCAGCCGAAGACTATCATCAGGATTATTACAAAAAGAACCCCATCCGGTATAAATACTATCGCTTTAACTCAGGCCGGGATCAATATCTGGAAAAAATATGGGGTGATGGTTTATATTTAAAAGTGGGCCAGATAAACACCGATGCTCAATACAGCAAACCTCCTGATGACGTTTTACGCAAAACACTAACACCGTTGCAATATCAGGTGACGCAAGAAGAAGCCACGGAACCGCCTTTTAAAAATACCTACTGGGATGAAAAGCGGGACGGTATTTATGTGGACATTGTTACCGGTGAACCGCTGTTTTCATCCAGGGATAAATATGATTCAGGTACCGGCTGGCCCAGCTTTTCGCGTCCATTAGTGCCAGAAAATATCATTAAAAAAAAGGATTTTCTGCTGATTTTTCCACGCACGGAAGTTCGCAGCCGTTATGGCGATTCACATCTGGGCCATGTTTTCAATGACGGCCCGAAGCCAACCGGACTCAGATACTGCATGAACTCGGCTGCATTACGGTTCATACCGGTAGAAGAAATGGAAGCGGCCGGCTACGGGAAGTTTTTGGCGGAGTTTCAGACTAGTAAGTAAGTCCATTTTTTACTCACCACGAAGAAAAACATATAACTTTGTGTCCCTTCGGCTGCGCTCAGGACAGGCTTCGTGGTTTTATTCTATAAATTGATGCCTATGGCGCAACCATCGTTCTAATGGCTGACCTGAGCAATCCAGTCCTGCAGATTATAATAATTGGTAATGCGGGCAACCTTGTTGTCCCGGATTTCAAAAAAAGCACCCGCCGGCAGGCGATATGTTTGTCCTTTTGCGGCGGGTAAGCCTTCATCCGTTTTAATGTATTCGCCTAATACGACAAATTCAGCGGCAGCGCGCTTGCCATCTTCCGTAGCCATGATGACCATATCGACCAGTTGTTCTTTGTAATTGTAGTTCATACATGCCATGAACTGGGTAAAGGCTTCTTTGCCGATTTCCCGTTTACCCTGATTGATGTCATGTATGACATCATCCGTGAGCAAATTCAAAAAAGTATCCATATCGCCGCCATTGAAGGCTGCATAGTATTGTTCTACAAGGTTGATGCTGTCCTGTTGGGTCATAGTAATTCCGAGGTAAAATTAAAAATAGGTAAGGCGTATTTTATAATTAAATAGCGATTTTGCCTTTCCTTTTTTATGAAATAAATTGGTTGGAATTTTGCAGGTGCAGCTTGTCGCATGATCAATCCGCTATATTCAGATTATATTTTCGTACCCGGTAGCGTAATGTCTCGCGAGTCGCTCCCAGGGCTCTTGCGGCTGCTGTTAGATTATTATCGGCTCTTTCCAATGCGGTTTTAATGATAAATCGATCCATATCATCCAGCGCCATGCTGCCATCCAAAGGCAAAAAAATGCCTCGTTCACTAGCGCCTGCCTGGGACCGGGCATCCGCATTTTCTATTTTCTGGCCACGTTCCCCTGCTCCCGAGAAAAAGTCCTGTCCGGGCAATTGCAGCCATTGTCCGGGAAATAGTGCTCCGTCAGAAAATAATACACAGCGCTCAATGACATTGCGCAACTCCCTGACATTACCCGGCCAGTAATGCGCTTTAAGTTTATTCCAGACATCATCCGGAATTTCTTTAACCCGCCGTCCGGCCTTGGCATTGTATTCGGCAACAAATAACGGCACCAGCTCGTCCAGATCTTCCACAGCCTCGCGCAACGGCGGCAAGAGCACCCGAAACACGTTCAAGCGATGATATAAATCCATACGAAAATTGCCCGCTTGCGCCATTTTTTCCAGATCACGGTTACTGGCGGCGACAATCTGCACATCGACACTGATTTCCTTTTCCCCGCCCAAACGCCGGACTTTGTGATCCTCAATCGCCTTAAGCAGTTTGGCTTGCAAATCCAGCGGCATTTCCCCGATTTCATCCATAAACAAGGTGCCGCCATCAGCCTGCTCCAGTAAACCCCGATGCCGTGCCGACGCACCGGTAAATGCGCCCGGCTCATGACCGAATAATTCCGATTCCAGCAATTCGCGCGGCAATGCCGCACAATTCACCTCAATCATCGGCTGTTGAGCGCGAGAACCGCCATAATGCAGGATACGAGCAATCAAACCCTTGCCGGTACCGCTTTCGCCGCCAATAATCAAGGCGCTGAAAGGCACTTGCGTCAGCCTACCCAATAGCTCGCGAATGCCCTGTGCTTGCTGGCTATGACCCAGATATGCCTCGGGCGAATAACGACGGTGACCTTGCTTGGTTTGATCGATAACCCGGCGTTGCATCGATGCGCTACGTGCCGCACTGGTAACGACCAGATCGAGACGCTCCAGGTCGCAGGGCTTTTCCAGAAAATCATAAGCGCCCAGCCGCAAGGCTCTTACCGAATCCGGTACGCTACCGTAACCAGTCAGAAACAGCCACTCGGCATAATTGACATTTTTTTTCATTGTTTCCATAAAATCCAGCGCATTACCATCCGGCAAATTCATGTCGGAAAGAATCAGCAGCGGCTCAATTCTTTTTTTAAGCAATAACACCCTGGCTTCGGCCAGATTTGTCGCTAGCACCACATCCCAACCGGATTGCCGGTAGTGGCGGGATAACTCGGAACCTAACAACTTTTCGTCTTCGATAATAAGCAGGGTTTCTATCATGATTTTGCTCCGGCAATACATGCTTTCGGTAGTAACAGCGTCACACAAGCGCCATGGGGTTGTTGATTGCCAAGCTTGATCGTACCTCCTGCGTCCTTGATAAACCGTTGCACCATGGCAAGTCCCAAACCGGTGCCGCGCTGGCGGCTGGTGCGAAACGGGCGAATGCCATAGTCCAGCATGTCTTGAGAAAAACCGCGGCCATTGTCGATTACATCGATGTGTAATCCCTGTGTATCTGCGCGCGCCCTGATGCAAATCAGGCCTGGACCACCATCCAGCGCTTCGGCTGCATTCAGGATCAAATTTAACAATGCCTGACGTATGCCGCTTTCGGGCAGATGCACCGGCAACGTGTCTGGTGCATCACTATCGAGCTGAATGGCTTCGGCGATCTGATAGCGCGTCAATGCGAGCAAATCCCGAATCAGTGTTGCCACATTAAAATCGGTAGCGGCTTCAGGCGAATGACGGCTTTGATCGAGCATATCGTTAAGCAATCTCGCCATGCGCTTCAGTTCGCTACCAATCAGCTCCATTCTTTCGCATTGGTACTGCTCATCAATTTCACGGCGCAGATTACTGAAAGCTATTTGAATACCCGCCAGTGGATTGCGTATTTCGTGTGCCAATTCGGCTGCAACTTCGCCGATTGCTGCCAGGCGTTCAGCGCGCGCCAGACTATATTGCTGTTCCAGTAATGCCTGTGTGGCTAATCTGACTTCCCGCTGCAATGATTGTGCATATAATCGTTTGGCTTCTTCAAGTTCCGCAAGGTGCGTTACCATTTCGTTGTAACTGTTAAAAACCGGCAATAATAATGGATCAAGGTGATCAGTGGTAATAGGTGTGTAATTCTCATCCGTCAAACGTTCCAGCAGTTTTCTCAGGTCATTAAGCGGATGCAATATTCTGAAATGTAAAAATAACATCGCTCCCAGCAATATTAGAGTAAAAGTGACCAATGCTATGTACAGTTCGGTTTGCGTATCATGATTGATATCCTCTAATAATTTCTCTCTCTGTAAAGCCTCATGATTCATCGTCTCGCTCATGATTTTAAGCGATGCTATCAGCCGGGTTTGTTTTTCCTTGTTTTCCAGCTCGCCTACATTGACCAGCATACTTTTAACGGTTTCCAGACTGGCCTTTGTAGAATCTGACAAATAATGACTGTCTGCCATTAACGCATCCAGTTCATTCAGGGTTTTAATCAACGCGCTGGGACTTGAAGCCGCTTCAGTCAAATAGCCGATTACCGCCTGTTGTAAACCGGCCGATACCTTTTGAATACGGTGTGAATAGTTCACATACGATAATACCGTTTCAACATGATGCAAGTTGCGCCAGATCATGCCGCCAAGAATGGCAGCAGCCATTAACAGCAGCCCTAAAAATGCCAAACCACGAAGTTTGGCGGGGCGGTAAAAAATTGGTTTCATTGTATCTCTTTGGAGTTGCGAGTCAGCCGGGTAAAAAGCAGAAAAACCCGGCAATATCATCAATACTGGCGGTGCCACATCCATAGTTTTGGCAATGGAGAGGAGTGTTTATTCCTGGGAGTCATTTATCTATAAAAGCAATGTTCTCAATCATATCAATTTCCGCCTCGGTTAATTCAATTTCATAGCTTGCCAAATCTTCTTGCATATGACTCTTGCTTGTTGTCCCTGTGAGCGGGATCATTCCAATTTGCAAGGCGAACCGAAACACTATCTGCGCTATTGAACAGCCCAGACGCTTTGAAATCGCGTGTATCTCGGGCCGATTCAATTCAACCGAATTAGCCGTAAGCAGAGAAAAGCCTTGATAAATCATGTCATTTGCATCGCATAGCGCTCGAATACCGGCATCCCACCGGGTTCGGGCATAACACCTGTTTTGCACAAAGGCAGGCTTGACTTCAGACCCTTCGACCAGTAATTGCAATTGCTCAAAGCCAATATTGGAAACCCCGATCAGCTTCGCGGAACCGGATTTCTGTAAAGTTTCCATGGCTCGCCATACCTCCCAGTCGGCAGCGTTCAGACCCTGGCTTGAAGCCGGATCATGCAGAATATACGAATCCAGATATGACGCATTGAGATGCTCCAGCGAACTTGTAAATGATTGCCTGACCTGTGTTGTGTAGTCTGCTTCCGGCTCATAAGGGAGTCGATGATCCTGGCTCGCAGCATAGGTAAATTTCGTTTGCAGGAACAGATCGCCGCGTTGCAGATTTTTTTTGGCCAAGGCCAGTTGTACACCTTTGCCAACGCCTGCCTCGTCATAGTGACGACGCTGATTCGCGGTATCGATGCCTAAAAACCCGGACTCAATGGCCGCAGACGTTAAGGCCTCAGTTTGAGCTTCCTTCCAGGCGGTTCCGTAAAGAAATGTAGGAATCGTAACTCCTCTATGTTTAACAAGACGGCTGATTTGATGAGAAGTATCTGGCATTTTGGCTTTCTCCTGGTGTTGCTATCGCTCTGTTTCTCGGCGAAAAAATCATGGTTGTAAATCAATATTACTCCCTTTCCTGTTTAAGGAGATTGGGGAGATAAATATAAAATCAACTAGTTATATCCCCCTCATCCCAACCTAATCATGCCGGACCGTCCTGTCCGGCACACTACGTGCAAGTGCAAATCCGCTCCCGGCGGATTTGTCCCTCAGGGAGAAGGAGCAGATACCTCTATAGATACCCTGAACGGACTTTAAACTCCCTATTTCCTGTAATTGCGCGCCAGATAATCAATGATGACTTTTTTATCGGCATCGCCGATAGGAGCGCCCATCACGTTTATCATCTTGCCAACTGTTTTCTCCCAACCTGCCCGATCCAGGATCTTGGCGTGCATGGTGATATAATCCAGACTGTGACACATCGCGCACTGGCTAATGACAAGGTTTTTGCCCTGACCGTCCTTCAGAACTATTTGGTTTTCCCCGGCTGCGGTTGCGGTGGCGAAAACCGATAACAATAAAAACAGTGTACGCATAACATTCTCCTCACGCCGCCTGAATAGCAATCTTCTGTACGGCATTGTGGTGATAGCCGGAAGGGTTCGGGATCGGCTCGAGCGGTTGACTGGCCCCGGAATGGCTGGTGGCTCGTGCCATGATCCTGAACTCTCTGGTGCGTTTAGGTTCAAACTCATAGTGCCATTGGCGCCAGGAAAAACGCCCGTAATCCTGTTTCAGCGTGGCAAGATGCCAACTGATGCCGTCATCCGTGGAAATCTCCACTTGTACGATACCAATGCCGCCATCCCAGGCTACCCCCTTGATTTCCAGAGGTTTGAACGCCGGCACGGTCTGTCCGTCAATCAGGTTGGTAATCAGTGAATTGACCACCATTTCCGTAATCGGCATATTTGTCAACGTTTCCTGTGAGCTAAATTGTCCGCTTGCGAAGCGATCCCTGGGTATGCGGTAGGCGGTCTTCATCCAGAAGCCGTCGAAGGGTTTGGACAAGACATTGACCTCAGTCAGATGTTTCATCCAATAGGTAGCGGTCCAGCCTGGAATAATCAGACGGGCGGGAAAACCATTCCAGTGCGGCAAGGGTTCACCGTTCATCTCGAAGGCGATGAGTGTATTCTCATCCAGCGCTTTCGCCACCGGCAGGCTTTTGATAAAATCCGGCGATGATTTATGCATGCCGGAATCAGCGCCATCCAGACTTACTTCAACGGAGGATTTATAGATTCCAGCCCCAGCGAGCACATCTTTCAGGCGTACACCGCGCCAAAGCGCATTGCCAATGGCACCGGAACCCCACTGTACACCGGGTACATGCGGTTGGAACAAGCCCCTTCGATTGCCGGAGCATAGGCACAGGGCAGCGATTTCAGCTGGTTTAAAATCCCGTCGCAATTGTTCAAGGGTGAGTTCCATCGGCGTGCTAACCCCCTCGCCGCCGACACGCAGCCGCCAGTCTTCGGCCTTCACTTCGGGGATTACTGAATTATGGTAGCGCACAAAAAAGACATCGTTTGGGGTGAACGGCGCGTCGAAATAATTAACCGGGGTTTCATAATTCGGTGGCCGGTACGATTTTTTGATCAGCGCTTTCTTGCCGGGAAGCATATCCATGATTGTGGCTACCTCCGTATCCGCGGCAACGGGATCAGCCGCCAGGCCCGATCGCGGCAACAAGAACCAGCTGCCAAGAGCCGCCAGTCCGCCTGCAACTTTCTTGATAAAGTGTCTTCTATCGACCATAAAGAACCTCCTCGTGTGGATGTATAGCCATACCCGTAATCAGCAAGCTGGTTTTGCCATGTATCACCGTCAAAATTTACCAGGCCATGAATGGCTGTCAACTAAAGCTAGATTGTATACCCCCGCAAGTCGAATACAAAACAGGGATAAGAAGATAATGGCCTGAAGGGACTGTATTTAGCCGTTTTAGTTTTTGATTATGCGGAGTTTATATCGCTGTTGAGCTGCAACTTGAACGGGGTCTTCGAGGTGAGCCCAGAACTATCCCTTTTCTAATCCAACGACTTGAGATTTTTCGATCAACTGCTTGTTCCTAGGTTAAAACATTTGAGTATTTTTCCATGCAGGTACATATTGCTTCTACACACGATAAAGCTAAACTTGCCGTAACGCAGGGGTAGAAAGTCTTGGTTTCCACCTGAAGAAAGCCGGACTGCCGAATGTGACTGCAAAATAGTCGCACAGGTGATTCGGCTTTTTTGTTTGTTCAGAACTTCCGGAAACATATCATTAACGGAGCAAATACAATGAAAACAATAATAGTACATATTTTACGGCCTTTGGTGATCATGTTGGGCAGCAATGCGCTAATGGCCTTGCCGGTGACTGCTGCCCCCTTTGCTTACGTAGCGAATATCGGTAGCGACGATGTCTCGGTAATCAACACCCTCACCAATACGGTGGTGGTCTCGTCGATTCCTGTGGGAGATGCTCCAAATGACCTGGCCATCACCCCGGACGGAAAACGGGTCTTCGTGGCGAATAGAAGTAGCAATGATGTCTCGGTAATCGATACCGTCACCAATACGGTGGTGGGCCCGTCGATTCCTGTGGGGAATGCTCCATCTGACGTGGCCATCACCCCGGACGGGAAGCGGGTCTACGTGGCGAATGATGGTAGCTCCGATGTCTCGGTAATCGACACCGTCACCAATACGGTGGTGGGCCCATCGATTCCGGTGGGGTCTTTTCCACGAGGCGTGGCCATCACCCCGGACGGGAAGCGGGTCTACGTGACGAATTCTAGTAGCGGCGATGTCTCGGTAATCGACACCCCCACCAATACGGTGGTTGGTTCGCCGGTTTTTGTGGGGGGATTTCTAGAGGGCGTGGCCATCACCCCGGACGGGAAGCGGGTCTACGTGCTGGCTTTTGATTTCGGCAATGTCTCGGTAATCGACACCCTCACCAATACGGTGGTGGGCCCGCCGATTTCTGTGGGGGACTTTTCAAGTGAATTGGCCATCATCCCGGACGGAAAGCGGGTCTACGTGACGAATGCTAAAGGCAACCCTGTCTCGGTAATCGACACCCTCACCAATACGGTGGTGAGACTCTCGATTCCAGAGATGATTATTCCAGGTGGCTTAGCCATCACCCCGGACGGAAAGCGGGTCTACGTGACGAATTTTCGTAGGAATTATGTCTCGGTAATCGACACCCTCACCAATACGGCGGCGGCCCCGCCGATTCCTGTGGGGGATACTCCAGTTGCCGTGGCCATCATCCACTCCACTGCCCCCACCAGCAAGAACCAGTGCAAAAAAGGCGGATGGAAAACTTTTAACAACCCGACTTTCAAAAACCAAGGCCAGTGTGTAAGCTTTGTTAAACATCTAAATAAGCAAGATCATGGTAACGACCATAACCACGACCATGACGAAGAAATAGCACAAGATATAATCAGGTTTTAAGCTCCATCGACTAAGGGCTTAGGTGAAAGTCAAAGCCCTTTTTTTATTGCCTCGATTCACTGTTCCGGAAAAGGGGACGCTACCCTTTTCCTCTAAAAAAGGTAGCCGCTACTTATCCTCTGCTGAATTGGCTACCAGGCGCGGTACTTCCATTTGGGCAAACATGCGTTCAACCCCAGTGCCGCCGGTCAGTGCCCTGAGTTCGCCAACTGGGTCATCAACAAATCGGCTTGAGTCATGTAGTCTAGCTCGCTTTTTATGCCCGACATTCACATGCTTGAATACAGCAATGACCTTCGGATTTACTCACCGCGCCATTACCACCTCATCGAATGCCGGAATGATAGAAATAAAAACACTCGGAAGCCTGCGCAGATTGGCATTTCATACGCGGCAGCATCCTGATAGACCGGAAACTCATCAGTTTTTGCCTCAGTTCGTCCCATAGATTCAGCCATAGCGATTTAAGGCTTTTTCGTATAGTCAACCGCACCACTGTCTGTAGAGCCTGGCACTAAATTCAATTTACCTGTCTGAGATGAAAAGCATCGGGATTATAAAGAGTTACAGCGGGCTTTAAATCATTGCCGCAAGCATCCGTTAGGAGTAAACTGAAAATATCTGCAAATCTAAAGAGTGGATAAAGCGTTATGTTGATTATACGGAGCATTCGATTTGTTTGGCTTGTTTTACTGACTGTTGTAGCGGCTGCGTATGCCGGGGAAAAGGATAATCAAACAGTCAGAACACCGGTAATGATACAACTTGAAATTTACGATGTTATAGGTCCGGCAACAGCCGATTATATAGAGCGCAATCTGCAACATGCAGTTGACAGTAGGGCCATGGCAGTACTAATTCGCATGGATACGCCAGGAGGTCTGGATATTTCCATGCGCCGGATAATCAAACAGATCATTGCCTCTCCCATCCCTGTGATCAGCTATGTAGCGCCCAGTGGGGCACGCGCCGCCAGCGCCGGAACTTATATTCTTTATGCCAGCCATATCGCCGCAATGGCGCCGGCAACCAATCAGGGTGCGGCAACGCCAGTGCAATTCGGTGGTTTTGACAACTTTGATGACGACAAAGACAAGTCTGATAACAATGACGATAAAGCCGAACCGTTGACTGATTCAATGGCTCATAAAATG
>JAQTMV010000119.1 GCA_028714175.1 Methylococcales bacterium | reverse complement strand
GGCTAGCGGCAATCGCGAAGCAGACCAACCCCAGCTGAGCCCTAACGGCCGGTTCGTGGTGTTCAAAAGCTACGCGAGCGACTTGGTGGCGAACGACACCAATGGTAGAGTGGACATCTTCGTGCGCGACCTCAAGACCGGTACGACGACGCTGGTGAGTGTCAACAGCGCGGGGACGGACAGTGGTAATGGGTTCTCCCTGAAACCAGTGCTGAGCGCTGACGGTCGGTTCGTGGCGTTTAACAGCGCCGCGAACGACCTGGTGGTGAACGACACCAATAATACAGATGACATCTTCGTGCGCGACCTCAAGAAAGGGACGACGACGCTGGTAAGCGTCAACAGCGCAGGGACGGCTGGCGGCAATCATCACACCGGATACGGACTCGATCTGAGCGCTAACGGCCGGTTCGTGGCGTTCGTCAGCTACGCGAGCGACCTGGTGGCGAACGACACCAATGATCAAGATGACCTCTTCGTGCGCGACCTCAAGAAAGGGACGACGACGCTGGTAAGCGTCAACAGCGCAGGGACAACTACCGCCGAGGGTAGCTTCTCATACGAACTCGAGCTAAGCGCTAACGGCCGGTTCGTGGCGTTCGTCAACTACCCGAGCGACCTGGCGGCTAACGACACCAATGGTACAGAGGACATCTTCGTGCGGCCGACCCAGTAGACGGAAAATGTCAAAGTACTTGTCGCCTAAGATGAAAATTAATGAACACTATACTAGCTGTATATTTACTACATCCCTGACATTGTAGATGCCCGAAAAGAGATAAATATGCTACTTAAAAGACGACTTCTACGAATCATCTAGGCTTTATTGTTGGGTTATGCTCTATCGAGTTAACCCAACGGAGCTAAATACCGCTCAGTAAACAAGAAAAATCAGAAAGCCATCCGGAAACGCTGAAGAAAAGAAATGCACGAAGCATGTGGGCGTAGAAAGCCGCTGGACATTTTTTCGATCCTAAGATCATATTGAACTTAACTCTCACCAACTTCGAAAACCTAACTCCCGTTTGGCAACCATTTACCAAGCAGCGCCTCATACTCGGCCAACACCTTGCCCCAGGTAAACGCTTCCTGATAACGCTGTAAAATGCCGGCCTTCATTTCGTCAAGCACACTACGGTTTTGCAAGACATCATCCAATCGATCAGAACATTCATCCGCGCCACAAAAATACCGTGCTGACTCGCCCGCTACCCAGCGATTAAATTGGTTATCGTGCGCGATCACCGGATTGCCTGCCCCCATTGCCTCGATCAAAGAAGGGTTGGTGCCACCCACCTGATGCCCGTGGATATACGCGACCGAATGGAAGCGCAATGCCCGCAACACGATCTTGTCATAAATCGCCCCCGGAAACAATACCTCTGGGCCAGCCTCCTCCATCACTGCCCGATGATAAGCATTTTTTTCCGGCTCATATTTACCGAGCACAGCAAGCTTGTAGCCACGCTGCTTGCGCGAAAAGCCACTCACTATTTCCAGCAAGGAATTTTCCGGCTCGGCTCGTGCAATCACGGTTAAATATTGACCCGCTTCCAAACCCAGTGCATGCAGGACTTCGGCTGGAGCGTCTGTAACCGCATCTGCGCCATAAGGAATCATCGTAATCTTGTCTTCTCGCACTCCGCTACTCAAATGCTCTTTGATTTTGGGGTGATCAGCCACGAGATGATTACCCAACCAGCAACCCGCCCAATCATTCAGCCAAAACCAAGTCTTGGCAACCGCCCCCCATTTGGCGCGCGACCACTCAATGCCATCCATATTGATCAAATTAGGCACACCCTTGATGCGCAGCAATGTGCAAAACACCGCCGTGTTATAGCCTAACGTCAAACACAAATCGCCAAATTGGGCGGCATGTGCTGTAGCCTTCCAATCAAATACAATGGTGCCCTTTGGACCTTCTTGCCTCACCGGAATGTGGACTCGCTCGATCCCTTCCCAAGTATCTTCAAATACTGGACCGATACCATCTTCCTGGCAATACACCACCACCCGCCAACCATGCGCCACCAAATAAAGTGCCAGATGTTCCGCAAAGGTTTCAAAGCCGCCATGAGCGGCAGGGACGCCGCGTGTACCGAGAATTCTAAGTATTTTAGTGTTATTCATTTCGTAAGTTGTTTCAAATCTGGTAAAAAGGGGAGATTCACTGGCAAATTTATTCCATCTGTCTTAACAACTGAATACCTTCTTGCAATGAGAATATTTTGTGCGTTAGTCCATAGCGTGGATGCGACGCAGCGGAATCCAGGGAAATACAAAGTTCCGATAACCCGAATTACGCAAAGGCCCCATACGGGCTACTTGCTACAATCAGAATATCTTCATTTTATTTCTTTCTTATTCTTTGCAAAATAATTAGTTAACAAAGTCCATGTTTTACTTGAATTTAAATCGTGCCTTGTAAGATTCTTACCCTTTGCATCGGCTTCGAATCGAGGGTCCCATCCTTTCCAGGTACCACCGAGCGAGAAATAGAACCAGCTGAAATTGTTATCCTCAAAGATATCGATAATATCACGAAGATAATCGTCACGTCCCGGAGCCCAACGAACTGCGCTGAACTCGCACACCGAAACAGGCACGTGATATTTTTTTTGAAAATGTATTATTGGAAGTATATATTGATTTAACGCATCTTTATTCCAATATTTAAAGCCCAAAAAACCGGGGTAAGATCTGTTGTCTTTATTACCTCGTATACCTTGATGCGTAAATCCATGGGGTTTGTACATATGAAAGTTGTAAATGATTTTTTTATCATCGAACGGTTCAACATTTTGATACCCCATAGGCTCTCCCCAAGGCCCTGTAGAAAAGATCAAAAACCGCTTCTCGTCATACTTTCGGACTATTTTTATAATATTTTTATAAATTTGCATCCAATCACTTGGCTGTTCATTTTGTCCAAGCCAGTTCACCACCACAGGTTCACTAAAAATCTGAAATGCAATCACGCTGTCGCCGGATTTTGCAAAATGTTTAATAGTTTTTTCCGTAAGATCATAAATCTGGTTTATGCAGCTTTCGTCCAGCCAATAGTCAATTTTTATCTTATCGCTGCACTTTCCGGAATCGGTTGGAAAATCTGACAAGTCAACAACGATACCGATATTATTTTTTGATAATAGGCCGGTAATCTTATCTATGTTATCCAGATTTAATTGCAGCGCCTGATCGGCAGCAAGATTGTTTAATTCCATCGTCAATTTTATTTGCATATATATTTTGACGACATTGATATTTGAATGCAAAACCTCATTCAACATTTCGGGTTCTTTACTAAGGGTATGAGCGTGGATAACAACACTGCGCCACGGCCAGCCGGGTGGAAAGTCTCCGGCAATTAACGGTGTAACAGACAAACAGAACAAAATCAGAGCCTTAACAATCATCTCTTTATTTTCCTTTCATCATCTCAAGATATTTAAGAGCGATATCATCCCAGTTGTATTCTGATGCAATCGTTGAAAGCGCATTAACCGAAAGCTTTTTTTGGAGAGCTCTATCCTGAAAGAACAGAGTGATTTTGGCAGCCAAATCATCAGCATTCTCATTGTGAAAAAGTAACCCGTTTGCTTTGTCGTTGATGATCTCTTTGTTGGCTAGTAGGTCAGAAGCGATGACGGGAAGTCCCTGGCTCATCGCCATTAGTAAAACACCGCTTTGGTAAATGATGCGGTAAGGAAGCACATTAACATCGGTAGCAAAAAAAAGTTTCTCTCTTTCGTTATCTTCAATGAAGCGGATCATTTTGATGACCCTCTCTTGCAGGTGATGTTTTTTTATTTGCTCATCATAGGAGGAAAAATCGTCTTTCCACGGTTTGCCTGCAATGATCAATTTGATATCATCGGTTAGTTCGCTCATCGCTTCGAGCAGTATATCCAGCCCTTTAACCTTTTTGATCTGGCCGAAAAACAAAATGTATTTTCCGTCTTCTTCCAGTCCTAATTCATGACGCAACTGTTTTTTGTCAGGCCTTAGTCCGATATGGTCCAGATAGCCTCCATGTTTGATGATTGTGACTTTGTTGGAGTCTTTTATCCGAATATTTTGCATAAGAGTTTTATAGGAAAAGTGATTATGCACGATAATAAAATCGGAAAAGGTGTTGTAGATCAGATTTTGGACCAGCCTGTTGTCATTGTCTGTAAAACTGGAAACATCATGCGAGATGACAGCGGTTTTCAAGCCAAACAGTTTTGGAATAGCGACAAGCAATAGTGTGACGGCATCGGCAGAAAATAAATGCAAAATTACCAAGTCTGCTTTCCCTTTTCTGGCGTCGAAAGATGCTTTAGCGGTGGCATGAAGAAGCCGGTAAAGTTTCAAAAAAGCATTGCCTTTTGAATGCCCTTCATAAAATGTTTTATAGTTTATCTTGCTCGGCTCAATTCCCACAAAGTTGCTATAAATTGTTGTTTTGCAGTCTTTATTTAGCAGCCCCTTGGCAAGGGAACTGGAGTAGTAGTCCATTCCTGCTTTTTTGCCAACATGGTCAAATATTGCAATATTCATAATTAATTGCTATTTTTTTGTAATCGATAATTCAACCAATTATCATTTATATCTCGATATTTGGCTACTTTACCAGGTACTCCAACCATAACCGCATTATCCGGAACATCATTGAGCACAACTGTTCCCGCAGCAAGAACAGCCCCTTTGCCGATGATTAATTTTTTATTTTTTAATTTATCGTTGATAATTTTTGCACCTGCTAGAATTTCAACGTTATTTCCAACAATTATATTTTCTCCGCCAAAAGTTACTTGATGAAGAATTGAGCAGTATTCACCTATAACAGTATCAGGATTTAAAATAATGCCCCTCGGATGAGATAGCAGCAAACCCTTACCAACCTTTACCTTCGGACCAATCCAAATACCGTGTATGAAATCATTTATATTTGTAAGTAAATATGCAATTGGCTGGGTTATCCTGCATTTATAAAATAATTGACTTAATCTAAAAATAAAAATTGCCCTAAAAGCAGGATAATAAAAATATTTTCCGATTCCCGGTCCAAAAACCAATCGAAAAACATAAATATCTTCTTTTAAAAGATGAATCCAGGACTTTATACTATTCATACGAAAACCTTTGAAAAGATCAAATGAGTAATTGCTGTAAACTGGGCTTTTATAAATTTGTATTTCCCTGCCAAAGACCAACGAATGAAAAACTTTACGGCGTTATTATAAAAATAAAGCGGCCAACAAAATAATCGAGTATGTTCCACCATATATCTCAATCTATTCTTTGTCATCCAATATACTGAGAATTCCGTTAGTTCAGCACCATAGCTATTACCAACTTTGTGATATATATGGCTATCTCGCGAAACTTTTAATGAGTAACCTTTTTCCAGTACGCGCTGGGAAAATTCCAAATCTTCAACATACATAAAATACCCTTCGTTTATAAAGCCAACGTTTTGAAATACATCTTTTGGTATCAGCCACAAACATCCAGTAATAAAGGTATTTTCTATCAATGGCTTTTGTCCTGTATTTTTTATGTTGTAGTCTCTATGTATTATTTTGCCAGTGCATTTGCTAAATGTTCCTCCATTAAACCAAAAAGTATCAGGCCTATCAAAATAAAAGATTTGCCCTGATGCGATCCCAATATTTTGCTCTTTTTCACACATTAGAACCATTGGCTCCAAAAAGCCCGATTCAACTATTGTGTCGTTATTGAGAACCAACACATAATCAGTATCATTTTTCATGGCATATTTTATGCCTATATTGTTACCATGACCGTAACCGCCGTTGTGACCTGTTTGCAACAGCGTATATTTAGTCTGCGGCGACCGGCTTTGCATCGCTTCGTCAGGAGATGCAAAAACGGTATATTCGTCAGGAGCTTGTGCCTGCAAATAATTTTCTATCTTCTCCATGGAGTCATCTGGCGAAGCGTTATCAACGATGACGATGTCGTGATTCGGATAAGAAATCTTTTGCAGGCTCTGGAGGCAGGCAATAGTGTCTTCTGCTCCCTTGTAGTTTAACAACATGACGGAGATATTTGGTGGTATGTTGGTTGACATTTAATCGCTCCTGTAGTTTGAAATAGGCTAGCAAGACAAACAGTGTAATGATGTACATATTCGCGGCAAAATATAAACTTCCCTGAATCGATGTTACGAGTGCAATCACCAGCAAATATTTTAATGAAATAATAAAAATATCTCCTTTTACAGATACCTTTCTTAATGTTTGAATCAAAATAACCAGGGGTATTAAAAACACAAAAACCGATCCTACTATTCCATAGACAAAAAGCCCACCCAGCACACCTATATCACTAGGATAAAAATAACCGAAAATCGACTTATATCCGTCATTCCATTGGTTACTCACGCTTCCAGTCCCTAGCCAAATACTCAGGGGATGTGCCTCAAAATAGTTAAGCACGGACTGACTTGCATTAAGCCGTGCGTTGGCGGAATACTCCTGCGACTCTTCCCCCGTAAGCACTCTAAACATTTCAGCAAAAAGATAACTCATTCGTTCCAAATAATCTGGTAAAAGTATTTGAATGGCTATGAGTGCAAAAAAAAGGAAAAGCGCAAGTTTTATAGCAGTAAGTGTGAATCTGCCTAATGAATAATTAAACCAATAATAAAGCAGGAACGTAGCCGCCAAGGCCATCATATAGGTTCGTCCCTGGACTATAAAAAGGATATATCCCAAAAAAAGGAAGAGAAAAACAAAATCTTTGGGGCTGTTTTCGATCGAGGATTTGATAAAATAGTAGATCGCTCCAAACGTGATGAAAAAGGTCTGAAACTTAAAGCGCAACCCGCGGTCTTCAGTCATTTCTGCTAATTTTGAAGCTTCCTCTGCGCTCTCTAGTTGGTTCGGGTCATACGTTAGGATAATGAACGAAAAAACGATCAATGAAGCCCATGCCATAAAGACAAAAGCTGACTCTATTGTCGCGAACGTCATTCTTTTTGTGCTCAGTTGATAATAAAACCATATTCCCACCCCTAAAAGTAGCCATCCCCGTTCGGACAGAAAACCATAAATGAATGGCTGACCAAACTCGATACCTGCTCTGTACGCACTATAAAAAGGTAGGATGGCAATGAGTAATAAATAATAGAGTACGACCTTGTTAAAACGATTTCGATTTATTAAGAAAGTTGTGGTGTAACCAGTCAAAAAAAATAGGATCAAGCCCAGGAAACCCGCTTGCAGCTGAAAAAAAAGTGTTTCAAACGGAGTAGACTGGAAGAATTTAAGTGTAAAAATAGATACGATTGCTAAGGTAATTAGCTGAACGTTTTTTTTAATAACGGTTCGTCTCATTTATGTACCTTTAATTCCATCGAAGAAAGTGGAATTCCAAAATGTAATTCGCGATAATTTATTATCATCATATAAAATAACATCAATTATCATTCGAAAATGTCTTAAATAAATCTTGATCATTTTGACGCGAAACATTTTTTATAAGAAAGTAGCCAAATATCATAACGATAATTAAAAAACGGCTCTAGAGTTTATCTTATCGAGTGCATTCATTTCCTATACCAAAAATGTCGTGTTACTGTTGCAGCTTCTTTGTCTTGGATAACACTGTTTTTAATTAGTAATATTTACCCTAAAAATTATAGTCTAGTACAAAATTCAATATCATCAAGGTGAATAAGAATCATTTGCCGGACATAAAAAATGAAATGTATTGTTCGTAATTTTGGAGCTGCTTCTCTGCAACTTTTATCCCTTCCTCAACTTGAGCTGCAAGCAATTCCCGCTCCCTAAAACCTCGCATGATTAATTCAAATGCCTCTTTATCATTCATTGTCTTGCCATCGGCAACCCAATGATAATTTAACGATGTAAACAGCCCGTTAAATTTACGACTATAAGCTAACGGCACAACTGGGACGCCTGATGAAAATGCGGCTATACAGGCATGCATTCGTGCCCCTGTCATAAAATCCATGCCTGATATAAAAGATTTTGCATCGCTTGGACTTTTGAAGGAGGGTGCGCACATGACATAGGGAAACTCTTTTGCAATAGCATCAATGGCCACTCTGTCATCTTCCACAGGAATATCGTCAGAGATAACATGCGGAATTAACCACACCTGATTACCAGGATCCTTCGTCCATGTGCTGAGCAAATCTCGAATCAGGGTTTGGTAATCGAGAGTAAGACCAAACTGATTGTTACGTGTATATCCGCCGGAATATAATAATCCAGAGACATTAATACCAATCCGCACTTGTTCGTTATGCTCGCGTTCAGGACGCAGATAGGGAAGACGAAAAGCCACGTCAATCGCCTCGGCTGCATTATCAGTAACACCTAATGATTCCAAGTAAGCCAAAGACTGTCCATCACGAGCATAAACGCGTTTGCAGCGCTTCATTAGTGCTGTTGCAAGCATATGAGTAAACCAGTAGTCGAAGGGTCCAATAGTTTGCGGACTCAGTATGAGGGGCTTACGTTTTGCCAAAACGACAAGCTTGCTAAGAAAGAAAATAACAAAACGTTTAAGCCCATATATATCGGTAAAGCTATCCCCCTCGCCGATATCCAATACCAAATCACATTGATCCAATTCGCTTAAGAAAGTGGAATTACCGCGAAGAATTTGCTTAATAGAAGTAGACCCCCCTCTCCGCACGGAAACACCGGCCGGAGCGTAATCGCTTCCGCCTGTTGTCCCGAATATTAAAAAGTCAATATCGACACCCGCCTGCTGTCCAGCCGCTAGGCAAATTGCAATTTGCGATTCTGTTAGCGCACCTACACCGAGGTTATCGGACGTCAACGAGTGCCATAACAGTCCAATTGTAAACTTCTTATGGGAAGACGTTTCATTACCTTTCATTGCTTTTCTCCTTTGGCGCGAAGGAATGTACCACACGCACTGCGTAACCAGTCTATTGGATTTGCCGTCAACGATGCTCGAAGCAAACCCAGTCGTTTATATCGAGGTGCTTGACCGCGGGCTAACCAAGTGGCTAAGAGACGGCCAAGTACCATCTTCTTTCGATTTACTTGGTAAGGCTGCATTAAGGCTATATCATCTACCGGCAAAGTTTCTGCACGAATTGCTTCAGATTTTAAAGCCGCTTGAATCAGTGATTCCCCTTGTGGTGTGCGGCTAAGCACAAGGCTACGGCCTTCCCGTTCTGTGAAATCGGGGTAACCGTCCTTGCCGTACCAGGCATCGGCACAGACGACATCGGCAAACTCGCCGGTGCCATCCGGACAAATCTTGCAGCGGAACTGCAGGTGGCGGTTCAGGACATTACCCCATGAACTGTTGTAATCCATCTCGAATACTTGATCTTCTTGTGTAATGGCCTTTGCCATACCCGGCCAGCCATCGCCTCGGTAGTGGAAACTCTTAAGCTGACTACGACCAACGCCCAGTTTTTCCAACAATTCGTAAGTTCCCTTGATACTGGGAATGCCTGCGCACATAAAGGACAACATGTAGGGAATGAGCTTATCCACACGGGCGTCATGCCGAGCATAGCGGCGCAACGTTGCAATATCACAAGGCTTGCCGATAAAGGCAAAGCGTTCGCCACGATCAAGCAGTTCGCGCAACGCGTTTAGTGGCGCTGACGGCGCGTAGCGCGAGCCTGCCGCACGCAGTACGTCATCCCTGGTGCGGCTAAGCTGTAGTTCGTTGCGTAATGGATCATCCTGGCTCACTGCGATGTGGGCAACAAAATCCACCAAGCTATGCTCCAATAAATAAACTGCCAGCGCGGAAATCACCCCGCCCGAAGACCCTCTCTGACGAATTTCGTTGTCGGCGGCATGACCAGTACGTACTGCTACCAGCGGTCCCCAAATTGCGTGGTAATCCGTTTTAAGCACTCCATGATCGACCCGCACACCAGGACAGACATCGCGAATAGTCGCATCGTCACCAAAATCGGTTGCAGTCTGGATTTTTGGGCGTAAAAAGCCTTCTGCATTTAAAGCCATTTCCAGAGCCCCTTTCGGGACGATGGATTCGCAGATACCACAACCGGTACATAGGCCGTTGTTAACAACAGATTCGATTAAGTTAGAAGTTTTTGATGACATACAGACAGATTTCAATTGGTTTCATCTAACTGAAAGTAATTTGCAGGCCTATATACCAAATCTGGTTTAGACTTCATCTGCTCCTTTAGCTCCCACTCCTCATTTTTCCACCACTCAGTATTTTCAATTTTCTCAATCACTTTTGGAGAAAAACGATACTTAATCAATTTGGCAGGATTTCCAGCAACAACCGCATAAGCTGGTACATTTTTTGTAACTACCGCCCCTGCTGCAATGACAGCACCTCTTCCAATGCCCTCAACTCGCGGCAAAATTATCGCATTGTGCCCAATCCAAACATCGTCAGAGACTACACAACGGTTTCTTTTAATAGTCTCGTTGATTACTAACCCTAAATTTGGGTTATATACATAAGGATGAGTAGTCAAAAAATCCAGACCATGATTGCCATTAAAAATGACAGCTGTTTTAGCAAATGAGCAATACCGGCCAATTTTCGTGCCTCTTGGAATTCTGTTTTGATCAAAACATCCATAACTATACATTCCAATATCGATTTGATATTTCTCTAAAAAAATCTCACGTAGGCGCTTACTTCTAAATTCATTTTTTTTTAGACGACTAAGATACCAACGATCTATCCACTGCATATTTTTTTATCCTTTGATCTGATTTAACGCTATTACTAACACACTACAGACGGTAACGACTGTTAAAGGACTTAATCCCAAATTAATTCTCTTCACTATCGCAGCACAAGAATAAACCAGGATCAAAGCTACGGTAGTAAAACTCAAAGTCACAAGCATACCTACCAAAGCCATTTCTTTAATTAACCAATTTGAGACTGATAATACAACGACAAGTCCAATAATTTGCGCAAATACACGTGTACCTTGAGAACCATTTGCTGTCAGCAAAACCCCTTGGGAAGCTGCCACATAACGTAAAAACAGTAAGAACCCAATATGAGGCCATAGCGGGTTAAGTCCCAGATATTTTTCACCATAGATCAACCGGGTAATCCACTCGCCGCCAAACGCAAAAATTGCCCAGCCTGTGGCACCCATCAAAATCATTTGGCTATTGAACTTCCTTGACAGACGCTGCAATTGTTCTGATTTATCACTACAACCGGCTATCGCCGGCAGATATACATTACCCAGTACAGGAGCAAATTGGCTCGCACCTTGCAGAAAACGCATCCCGGCTTGGTACAAACCAACACTTGCAGTCCCTAAGTAGTGATTGACAATCAATATGTCGACCTGCGAAAAAAAATTGGTAAACCCAGCATCCGCGGCATACGGAAAACCCCTCTTAAGAGTACCAATAGCCGTTTTGAAAGGCTTCTCACCAAATTTCAAACCGCCAACGATACGCTGATAAGCTATCCAGGAAATTACGAGATTCAGCGCGCGTGAACCAGCAAATCCTTGCGCAAGTGTCGTTAAATCCGATCCAAGAAACGCCAGGCTCCATAAAAAACCAACATGAAACAGCGAACTAACCAATGCGATCCTGGTTTCTTCATGGAATCGGCCAATAGCGCGAAAAGCCACATTAAAATAATCAGCAAAGGAAGCTAAGGAACATGACACAAATAACAACCAGAAGATTTTTTGATCTTTTACCAACACGGGAAACATAACGAATACAAGCAATCCACTACCCACAACCAGCAGCGTCAACAAAATCTTGGCTATAAATACTCGGCCCATAATCAGGAGCACCTGATCAGGTTCTTTACCAATGTCTCTGAGCAACTGTTGAGAAAAGCCGAATTCAATAACCAATACCGCTATGGTGGCTACGGTAAGGCCATACATTAATCTCCCAAACTCTTCCGGCCCCAAGAATCGTGCCAGAAATATAAATAGCACAACGCCAGCTAGCAACCTAAAGATACTTGAGAGCGTCATGAATAAAGTGTTTTTAAACATCAATTAGCATTGCCTTTGTATTTTACAAAACCCTTTTATATTTCATTTAATTGAAGCCAGCTTGATGCATTTTTTTAATTCTGCAAAAAGCTGCGTAAATAACGTCTTGTAAAAATTATTGTTCACTCACTTTTTGTAAAATTTGTTTACAACTGATTTTGGCAAGCTTGTCACTTTTACAAAAATGAGGTCAGACCTATTTTGTACAGTTGCATTTGTAACGCCACGCCATTCAATGCTCCGCGCCATCACACATCATGTTCCTGTATCCAAACCGTCAAATCACTTATTTCGGTAAAATTCAACAGCGCTTCGGCTAACTCTACCAATTGTTCCACAGACATTGTTCGAAAACCCGGCAACGCCTGGTTTTGCTCGTGATGAATATCTAACCGGCGCCTTAACAGGCGCATGACTATTGCAATGCATTCTTCTTGTCGTCCTTCCTGTTGCCCTTCGGCATAGACGTTCCGGGGTCAGACCCTTTTTCTCACTCAATCAAGCTGGTGTTGAGTAAGACTTGACTAAATAATAGTCGAAAAGATTTCATTTACCAGTCTAAAAGAAGCCATTCATGAAAAAACTTACCAAGGCGCTGCCGTAGCTTGAGACTCATCTGCTCATCATCACGGTCATCTACCGCTCTTCCTCTGTATCAGGGTAGTCGTCGAACTGGTTACGTATCTGGCGTAAAGCAAGTAGCATGTAGCAAGTAGAACCGTGGTATGAACTCCCCCGTATTCATCGGGTCAGAGGAGGCCACAGCCTTCTACTGATCACAGAACCGTGCGTACGGATCCGTACACGGCTCTTCATGTAATACATACTCAATATTAGAACCTATATATTCCTTTTCCTAAACAAGTTAGGGAATCTCCAAACCAACTTACTTAGATTCTCCCTACAGCTCTATATATGATTTAGATCGGTTATTTCAACATATCTGGCTCGATGTCGAAGGTCGGCGTTTATTTGGTTATGCCCGACACTGTATGTAGCGATTACCCCACAAAATCGGAAAGAGCCAAAAAAATGCGTGAGAATTTTCGATCACTGCGTAATTTTTACCGTTGTGGCCTGGAAATATTTATCTGAGAAACTACAATTACATTTATAGCAATTTTCTCTGTTTTGTCATGTACAGAGTTCTACGAGTTACAATTTATACGCCTTATGGGTAGAAAATAAGCGGTTACATTACACAGAATTAATCAGACTCCCCCCATCTGCATTAAAGCACTATTTAAAGAACCCATATCCACCTTGCCTGACTTCTATTGAACAAGATGAGTTTAGAACACGTTAAAAGACAAAAAACTAGCTACATCCCAGGGATTGATGGTCTGCGTGCAATTGCAGTTCTCTCGGTCATTTTATTTCATTTGGATTCCTCGATTCTGCCTGGCGGTTTTTCCGGCGTAGATGTATTCTTTGTCATATCCGGTTATGTCGTTAGCGGCAGCCTCGCAAGAGAAACAGAAACGACCTTTTTGAGGTTTGTAGTTAACTTCTATGCCCGTCGTATTGTTCGGATCTATCCGGCGCTCACTGTGTGCATTGTCTTAGTTGGGTTATTGCAGACACTGATAGTGTCGCCACCAGGACTGAAAATATTGGCGGAAACGGCCATGTCTGCGTTCTTTGGATTAAGCAACTTTGCGCTGATCTGGTTCAATGATGGGTATTTTTCACCACAAGTAGAGTTCAATACATTCACTCATACTTGGTCTCTCGCTGTTGAGGAACAGTTCTACCTGGTGTTTCCGATCATTTTTTTTGTTTGGCTGAAAGGACGAAAAAGAAAAGATGCAGTTGGCGTTTTCGCCAACTGGTTACTCGCGATCCTCTTAACCGTTTCTTTACTTTATTCGTGGTTTGAAACCACTGCTGCACCAGACCATGCCTTCTATCTGCTCCCGAGCAGGTTCTGGGAGTTGGCTTGTGGCGCAATGCTTTTTAAGCTGCATAAAAAAAACATACTCCTTGCACGCTCAGAAATCATCACAAGCGGGTGCGTTGTGATCGGACTGGTACTGGTTGGTCTGGGATTTATTTTCTCGGATCCGAAGTCTTTTCCTTTCCCCTGGGCTATGTTATCGGTAGTTGGCGCGCTATTCGTGATCGCTGGCGCGGTTAGTCATTCTGGTAGAGTATCGGCCATCAGCGGAATTCTCGACAATAGGGTAATAGTTTATGTCGGAAAAATGTCCTACTCGTTGTATCTGTGGCATTGGCCAATTCTGGTCATATTCAAATGGACTGTTGGTTTGGAGAAGCCTCTGGCGATAATTGCCGCGATTACGCTTACAGCATTAATGAGCGCCTTTTCCTACCATGTCGTTGAAAAACCAATCAGACGAAGTAACTTTGTGTTGTCTAGATCTGATTGGTATATTGTATCGAGGGGATTGGGAATCATCGTTTTGTGCTTCGCTTTTTCCGGGGTAGTCTTCATGGCTCAACCGTACCTCAGTCTCAGCGTTACGAAAGATAGGCACAACTGGTATCCGTATCATCCCGAGCTATGGCCTTCAGATTCCAAGACAACCTTAGCAGTGCCCAAAACGTTCGACGGTCGCAGAATGTTTGTACTAGGTGATTCGCACACAGAAGCCTACAGCACCATGTTACACAAACTGACGGTTGAGCAAGGGGTCGAAGTGCAACAGTACACGAAATCTGGCTGCCCGATAGCTAACCTGCTCAAATCTCCGAATCCTGAGTGCTCCCTATTCATTCAACAGGTTCTCTCTAAGATTGAAAGAGTAGCCAAGCCAAATGATATCGTGTTTCTGGCATCTTTAAGAATGACTCGACTTGGTAATGCGTTTGAAGCCCTCAATGAATCAGATGTAGTGGCTAAACAACTGAGTTCTGATTCCACTGCGGAACGCTTGGTCGCCCTGCGGACAGCGGACAACTTGATAGCCAAGCTCGAAAAAGCATCTCTGATTGTTGTGATAGACGCGCCGAAACCGGTTTTCAAATCCCCACCATTTCGCTGTTCCGACTGGTTCAACTTCAGCAATCCCATTTGTACCAGTGGATTCACGATGAAACGCAGCTTTTTGTTAGAATACCGGAAGCCCGTTATGAAATCATTGGACATATTGATGCGCAATCACCCAAATTTAGCTGTATGGGATACTTTTCCAATCTTATGCCCATCAGATACTTGTTCCGCTTTCGAAAATAAATTGCCGCTATTTTTTGATGTTGATCACCTGAGTGGTCACGGCAATCGCGTTCTTTACCCATCTTTTCTTTCTATGCTTATATCAGTTTGGCATCCAAATCCATCTGGGTAGTAGGTAGCAGTGCTATAGGGCGGATTCGCTTTAGCAATCCCCCAACATCGAAACCTACCAAACCGACCATCGCCCGGACTTTTCCAGGCGAGGTTTTTTATTTCGGACTGGTTAATTTCTGCCCGATTGGGTGATATTTTGGGCATGGCGGTTTGCTCGGCAACTGCTCCTGCGTTGCTCTACCTCCTGCATCCATGCAGTCGTGGCGCGAATTCGACCTACCTTCTGCTATGCTTGTTTTTATTGTGGTGGAATTGTTATGCCCAATTACCGGCAAAATTTTGTGGCTGGTGGCTGTTATTTCTTTACCGCCAATCTGCTGGAACGGCAACGGACGTTGTTGTCTGAGCATATCAATTTACTGCGCGATTCGGTGTGTAACCCGAAAGGCAGAACTGTTCACGGGTTCGCCCTATGGAATCGGAGCCTGTGACAGTGACGGTTTGCACGGTGTAGATAGGAGAATGGGACACACTGCCTGCCATTGAGTGCTTCATGAATGCGGTGGTTAGTTTAAATACGAATTAAGAGCTAAATTTGTAGCTATGAAATCAAAGAGCTATATCTATTGTATTTCCCCTCACCCAACCCTCTCCCTTTGGAGAGGGCTATTTTTCGGTGCTGTGAATGATAAGCTATTAATTCGCATTGAGCCATTTGCGCTGCTCTGTAGCCCTTGACCTACTTGGCCTACAGCGTCCCCTAAAAATCGTTTACCCCAAATTTTAACGGTAGAATCAGGGGTTGAGAGATACGATCACGGTTTTTAATAGAAT
>JAQTMV010000118.1 GCA_028714175.1 Methylococcales bacterium | reverse complement strand
AAGGTCTGATCGCCCAGCGATCTAATACCGGCGTGGAAATTTTACCATACCGGCTCCAGCGGAGCCCTCCCAACGCCAGTTAGCACCAACCATGACTCGTTGGTCTGAGGCAAAGCCTCGTTAGTATTGTGTTGGCCGATGATTTCAATACCACGCTTCGCTAAGAATGTTCTGGATAGATGCTGGTTGTATCCATTCGTTATGAGCTAACCGTTAACGGCTTAAGCATTGCCATAATTTAAACCAAATATAAAATACCGGGTGTTTTTATCTGTAACTAAACCACTAGACGGTATATAATCAAATGTTTTGATTCAATCATTTACTAAATTCACATCGGAAAAAACATGCTGGGTAAGCTGGTTAAATTAGTTGTAGGGAGCCGTAACGACAGGCTGATAAAGAAGAAAAAGAAGCTGGTCAAAAGGATCAACGCGTTGGCTTCGGAATACGAAAAATTATCTGATGAAGCGTTAAGAGCAAAAACGGAGGAATTTCGGGATCGCCTGACAAAAGGTGAAAAACTGGATAATCTGCTTCCGGAAGCGTTTACCACGGTCAGAGAGGCATCCACACGCGTCTTTGGTATGCGTCATTTTGATGTGCAATTGATTGGCGGCATGATACTTCATGACGGAAAGATTTCGGAAATGAAAACCGGAGAGGGTAAAACCTTGATGGCGACCTTGGCCGCCTATTTGAATGCCTTGCCGGGAAACGGCGTGCATGTTGTCACCGTCAATGACTATCTGGCCAAACGCGATTCTGAATGGATGGGCAGGCTTTATGCCTTTCTGGGAATGTCCACCGGCGTTATTATCAGCCAGATGGAACAGGCTGCGAGGCGCATAGCTTATGCAGCAGATATTACCTACGGCACCAATAACGAATTTGGCTTTGATTATCTGCGCGACAATATGGCTTTTAGCCTGGAGCAAAAGGTCCAGCGCGATTTAAGCTTTGCTATCGTTGATGAGGTGGATTCAATTCTGATTGATGAAGCGAGAACTCCGCTGATCATTTCCGGGCCAACTGAAGAAAGCACCGATATCTATATTAAGGCCAATGAAATCATACCGTACCTGACCAGGCAGGAAAATGAAGAGCAGCCTGGCGATTATACGGTTGATGAAAAGACACGTCAGGTTTATTTGACCGAAGCAGGCCATGAGCGCGTTGAACGCCTGATGCTTGAATATGGGTTAATGGCGGAGGGAACCAGCCTTTATGATGCAGCTAATATTCGCCTGATGCATTATCTGAATGCGTCATTGCGTGGCCATGTATTATTCAAAAAAGACGTTGATTACATCGTCGCAAATAATGAAGTTATTATTGTTGATGAGTTTACCGGCCGAATAATGCCGGGACGCCGCTGGTCGGAAGGATTACACCAGGCTATTGAAGCGAAAGAACATGTCACCATTAACAGTGAAAATCAGACGCTGGCTTCAATCACTTTCCAGAACTATTTTCGCCTGTACGACAAACTTTCCGGTATGACCGGTACTGCCGATACCGAAGCGTTTGAGTTGAACAAGATTTATGGTCTTGAAGTCGTCGTTATTCCAACGCATCGCCCGATGATTCGCAAGGATTTCGGTGACGTGGTTTACCTGACAGCCGATGAAAAATATATTGCCGTAGCGAATGATATTAAAGACTGTGTCAGTCGCGGACAGCCTGTTTTAGTGGGAACCACATCCATTGAAAACTCCGAACGTCTTTCCGCATTGCTGAAAAAACAGGGCATTCAACACGAAGTTCTTAATGCCAAGCAACACGAGCGTGAAGCCCATATTATCGAACAGGCTGGTATGCCGGGCGCGGTCACTATCGCCACCAATATGGCGGGCCGGGGTACCGACATCGTATTGGGCGGCAATCTGGACGCAGAACTGAGGGCTTCAGGCGAAGATGCCGGTGATGCTGAAAAGGAAAAATTACGCGGAGCCTGGCTGGACAGGCACAATCAGGTACTTGCCAGCGGCGGCTTGCATGTTATTGGATCTGAACGCCATGAATCGCGCCGTATAGACAACCAGTTAAGAGGCCGTTCCGGCCGCCAGGGCGATCCTGGTTCGACCCGTTTTTACCTGTCCCTGCAAGATGATTTGATGCGGATTTTTGCATCCGACCGCGTAGCTGGTTTGATGAAGAAGTTGGGCATGGGCGATGGCGAGGCTATTGAGCATCCGTGGGTAACCCGGTCAATTGAAAATGCGCAGCGCAAGGTTGAAGGACGCAATTTTGACATCCGTAAAGAAATCCTGGCTTATGACGATGTCGCCAATGATCAGCGTAAAGTCATCTACGCTCAGCGTAATGAGCTGATGGCTGCTGAAGAAATTTCCGACATTATCACTGCCATACGCAAAGATGTAGTCAATAATGTGATTAGCCAGTATATTCCGGCAAAAACCATGGTTGAACAATGGGATATCTTAGGCCTGGAAGAGCATTTACACCAGGAATTTAATGTTCAAATTCCTGTACAGCTTATGCTCGATGAAGATCATAATCTGCAGGAAGCGTCCTTGCGCACCCGCATTATCGATATTCTGGAACAGAACCACAAGGAAAAAGAACAGCGGATCAGTAAGGAAGTATTACAGCATTTTGAAAAGTCAGTCATGCTGCAAGTGTTGGATACCAGCTGGAAAGAGCATCTTGCAGCGATGGATTATTTACGCCAGGGTATCCATTTTAGAGGTTATGCGCAAAAAGATCCCAAGCAGGAATACAAGCGCGAAGCCTTTGAGATGTTCACCAGTCTGCTTGAGCATATCAAATATGAAGTGATAGGGATTCTGTTTAAAGTTCAGGTTCGGCAGGAAGAGGATGTTCAGGCTATTGATGAACAAATGCAGGCGCCAAGAGAAATGCATTTTGAACATGCAGCAGCACCGGCTCTTGATGATTCGCCGGTTGTTGCCAAAGAAGAAAAGGCGCCAGAGCAACCCTTTGTCCGAGTGGGCAATAAAGTGGGCCGTAACGATCCTTGCCCTTGTGGCTCAGGAAAAAAATACAAGCAATGTCATGGCAAGTTAGGTTAAGCTTTTCCGGCAGCATAAAAAAACACAAGATGCAAGATGCACGATTTTTATTTCTCGCGCCATTAATCTTCACCCCGCCTTTTGAATGGTCTCATAAGCTTTGCTGATCTTTTGGGTTTTTTCTTTCGCCAGTCGCATCATTTCTTCCGGCAATCCCTTGGCGACCAATTTATCCGGATGATTTTGACTCATTAAGCGGCGATAGGCATTTTTGACTTCAGCCTTGCTGGCTGAAGGCGTTAGGCCCAAAATGCCATAGGCATCTTGCAGACTGGATTTTTTTTCTTGAGGCTTTTTATGGTACGAACCGCTTCGCCTATGGAAACGGTATTGAGCCTGTAGCTGTATTTTCAAGCGCTCATAGTTAAAACGGGAAATTCTCAGTCGACTGCAAATATGCAAGAGCAGCGACTCTTCGTTACTATCCGGAAAACCATCAGCAAAAGCAGCCTGCAGCTGGATTACCAAAAACATGCGCAGCAAATCAGGACGCCGGTGACATTCCTTGTAGAATTGCGCCAAAACAGTATCCAGCGGGAAATCGGCTTTTTTCCCCTGCTGAAAAAGATTGATGGCTCTTGTTCGCATATCGCTGGTTAGCGCCATTTCATCCATGACCCGCTTGGCCAGCGAAATTTCTTCGGCTGAGACCCGGCCATCCGCCTTCGCAAGGTGGCCCATGACGGAAAAGGTGGCGGTAAAAAATGCCGTCTGTACGCGCTGCTGCTCTTCCTGATTGAGCGCTTCGTCACTTGTTAAACTTGTCAGGCCCTTATCAAATTGAATGCCTACGGAGGCGCCAAATATGGCGCCCAACGGCCCACCCAGTAAAAATCCGAACGCACCGCCAACAACAGCGCCTAACCAGCTCATTGATACTAACCCTGCTTTCTTAAGGAATAATGATAAAATTATATCATTAACCTTTTATTAGAACACGTAAGGACCATTATGACCGCTCCAGAAGCGCTTTACCAATCATCACTGTCGTCTTTAAAACTTCGTACTCGCGGAAAAGTGCGTGATATTTACGATATTGATGACAACTACATGCTGATTGTAACAACTGACAGGCTTTCGGCATTTGATGTGATTTTACCTGATCCAATTCCCGGCAAAGGCCACGTCTTAACCAGCATTTCCAATTTCTGGTTTAAAAAAATGCAACATGTAATGCCCAACCATTTAGCCAATATTCCGTTGGAACAGGTTGTGCCTGATGCCGCTGAACGGGCCCAGATTGAAGGCCGGGCTATTGTCGTAAAATGCTTGAAACCGCTGCCGGTAGAAGCGATAGTACGCGGCTATCTTATTGGTTCCGGCTGGAAGGATTACCAAAAATCAGGTACTGTCTGCGGTATTAAATTACCTGAGGGTTTGCAGCAAGCGCAGCAATTGCCTGAAGCTATTTATACGCCGTCGACAAAGTCGGCCGCCGAACAGCATGACGAAAACGTTTCTTTTGAACAAACCGTTGCCTTGATCGGCCAGGATCTGGCTGAAAAAGTGCGTGATGCCAGCTTGAGACTGTATAAGGAAGCCGCCGCCTACGCCAAGGAACGCGGTATTATTATTGCTGATACCAAATTTGAATTCGGCGTTGATGATGCCGGCGTTTTATATCTGATTGATGAGGCACTAACGCCCGACTCATCACGGTTCTGGCCTTCTGATCAGTATCAGGTGGGCATTAGTCCGCCCAGTTTCGACAAGCAATATATTCGCGATTATCTGGAAACGCTGGACTGGGATAAAACCGTGCCTGGGCCGTCTTTGCCAGCTGATGTGGCTGCATACTGTGCAGAAAAATACCGCGAAGCGGAAATTAGACTAACCCAAGAATCATAACTATGAGCCAGAAAAACTTCCAGGAACAACTCCTGCCTGATTCAGCCAGTGCGCCTCGTGATTCGGTGCCGCTGTTTGTTGATCTCGATGGAACCCTTATCAAAACCGATTTATTAATCGAGAGTACTTTCTTTCTATTAAAAAAACAGCCGTGGATGCTATTCGCAATGCTGTATTGGCTGGCACTCGGTAAAGCTCGCCTTAAGGAAGAAATAGCGCTGCGTTCGGCATTGGACTTTAGTGTTTTGCCGCTACAAAAGAGCTTCGTTGAGTTTTTAAATAACGAAGCCAAGAATGGACGGACTTTATATCTGGCAACTGCGTCTGATCGCCGCCTGGCCGAGCCGGTAGCAAAACGGCTGGGGATTTTCAAAAAAGTGTTAGCCAGTGATGGCCATCATAATTTAAAAGGCAAGCACAAATTAGAAGCCATACTGACCTGTTGCAAGGGTTCGGCATTTGACTATGCCGGCAATGAGCGCGTTGATCTTGCCATTTGGGCTAAAGCCCGGCGAGCCATTGTCGTTAATCCCTCTATTGGCGTAATCGCTGCGGTTAAAAAGCAGGATTATATAGTCGAGCAGATTTTTGACGATCGTCCGCCGAAAGCAAAAACCTGGATACGTGCGCTTCGGATACATCAATGGGCCAAGAATGTATTACTGGGCGTGCCTATTTTGACGTCACATGCATTTACTTTCCCGGCAATCGCCGAAATAGCCGCAGCCTTTACCGCCTTTGGTCTGGTCGCCTCCGCCACCTATCTGCTCAATGATTTACTTGATCTGGTCTCGGACAGACATCATCCGCGCAAATGTAAACGTCCATTTGCGGCCGGCGATATTGGTTTGGCATCCGGTATTCTGGGTATGATAGTCTTGTTCGTTGCAGGTTTTGGTCTGGCAGTTCAACTGTCCGATCAATTCCTGTTTACGTTACTTGCCTATTTGGCGTTGACCATCAGTTATTCATTTTACTTCAAAAAAGTTGTGCTGCTTGATGTGTTATTGCTGGCTTCCCTCTACACCATTCGCATTGTAGCGGGAGCTTATGCTATAGGGGTACCGGTTTCATCGTGGTTGCTGGGCTTCTCGATGTTTATTTTTCTAAGTCTGGCATTAGTCAAACGCTGCACCGAATTAATGGCAATACAACGCTTATCGCACAAAACCATGAAAGGCCGGGATTATCACGTTTCCGATTATTCCATGCTCAGCGCGATGGGTGTGGCCGCAGGTTATATATCAATACTGGTCCTGGCCTTGTTTATTAGCAGCCCGGAGAGCGTCAGCAAATATACCTTTCCGGTTTTATTGTGGCTGTTATGCCCATTGATGGCTTATTGGGTGTCCCGATTATGGTTAAAAACCTCACGCGGTGAAATGCACGATGATCCGCTGATCTTTAGTTTAAAAGACCAGGCCAGCTGGATCGTTTTTATTAACATGATGATGGTTACACTGGTATCGATATGAAAGAAATGACAATTTCCTGGACTGTTTTAACGCTGATTTTTATCAGTGTCACTATTTCCGCAATTGCTCAAGTTACGCTGAAACAAGGCATGTCTTCACCCGCTGTGCAGCAAGGACTAGCCGGCGGCTGGCTGGAAATCGTTAGCGCAGTTGCCTCCAATTTGTATGTGTGGCTGGGTCTTATATTCTACGCGCTGGGTGCAGTGCTTTGGCTGGGGGTGCTGGCGAAGATCGATGTCAGTATTGCTTATCCTTTTGTTGGCCTGGGCTTTATTCTTACTGCATTGTTTGGCGTTTTTTTGCTCGGCGAAGCATTTTCAGTCATACGCTTTGTCGGCACTTGCCTGGTGGTATTAGGCATTATACTGGTTACCCAGGGCTGTTGAATATGACCAGACTACAAACTGTTTATAGTCTGGCGATACTCATTGGCTTGTGTTCAGCAACAATTGCTTATTTCCTGCCGGTCTTTCCATACACTCCCGATAGCGCCTGTTATATCGAGCAAGCCAGATCCTTGATGGATCGCGGTGTTTTTGAAAGCGGGCTATATGGCACAGAAAAGCCATCGGCAACCTTTGTTCCCGACCCCCTTTTCCCGCCCGGCTATCCCATTCTGATAGCGCTATTTAGTCTGCTCTTGCCCGTACCTCCGGAAGTTGTGGCGCTTTTTATGAGTCTGGCTGCGCTGGCATTAATACCCGCGTGCATCGTATTTTCTTTCAGGCGGGTTGTCGGCGCTGAGGTTGCATTAACAATTGGCTTGCTGGTAGTGTTTACCCCGGCAATCATCCGCTGGGGCAACGTGGCTTCTACTGATATATTGTCGGTGTTGCTGGTCATTTTTTGCATGGGTCTGGTGCTTAAAGCCGGCGATCGCTTGATGGCCTGGTTTATTGCCGGTCTCCTGGTTGGCTTTGCCTACCTGCTCAGGAATGCCAATCTTGCCTTCGTGCTCAGTTTATGCGGTTTTATAGCCTGGTCGATTGTTTTTGACGCTGAAAATCGCCGTAAAAAAACAGTCAGTGCCTGCGTTTGGCTGTTGAGTTTTTCTGCTGTCGTTGTTCCGTGGATGATTAGGAATGTCATCGTCTTTGGTAAAATTCAGCCTTACTCGATGCCGCCCAGTTCAGTCGGGTTTCTCGAAAACAGCCACGCCTTTATAGAAGCGCAATTGAATATTTTGTTATTGCTGGCTGATCTGGATACGTTTCTTGCCAGAAACACGCTGGGTCTTATTGGCTTGATTATCATCTCGGGTCTGCTGGTCTGGCAGGTATTAAAGACCTGGAAACAATGGCAAAAAATTGAAAAACAGGCTTTTATTATCGCCACATTGTATTGCATCCTGGGTGCCGCTATTGTTATCGCTGCACGGACAAAATATCAGTGGGGCGAACTTATTTCCGAGCGACAAACACTGCCATATTTATTTTCTCTGCTAATTATTTTGGTAGTCATCCTCAACAATACTACTGTCAAAATCAGCCGGCGATGGCTAGGCCTCGCGCTGGCATCAGGTTTGTTGTTGACTCGAATTTACTCTATACCGCAACTCTATAAGCATAATTTTTGGGATACGAATGTTGTTGCGGTTGCTGAGCAAATAAAAAAACATCAACAAACAGATCCACTGTGCACAAATTTAAACGGGCGTTTAGGCGTATCAAATTACGGTTTTGTTTACCGGGTTATTTGTGCCGTTCCTGTCCGGCACGTCTTCCCGATACTTCACGGTGATGCATTTAATGATGAACCGTTAAAAAAACTGCTTGATGTACCTGCAGAACAAGGCGTCGTAGTGTCAATATTTCCCAATCATGATGTTGATAAAACCAGTTTGCCGCTGAATCAGACATTATTGAACCAGCTGACTACAGCAGGCTGGCGTGTCGAACAAAATAAGAAAATGGGTTTTATATTGATGCGATAGCCAATTATTTACCGCTTTTATAGTGTGTACATGCCTTATCTGTCCGTGTCAAAGCAGCCCATGCTCTGCAAACGAGTAGGGTTGCCCATCGCCGATGATAAAATGATCCAGTACCCGGATATCAAACAGGGCCAGCGCCTGTTTGAGTTTCTCGGTGATATGTTTATCGGCCTGACTGGGCTCGGAAATGCCAGAAGGGTGGTTATGGGCAAAAATCACCGCCGCCGCATTATGATACAGCGCCTGTTTGACGACTTCCCGAGGATAAACACTAGCGCCGTCTATCGTGCCTCTGAACAATTCATCCAGTTGAATAACCCTGTGCTGATTATCGAGAAACAAACAGGCAAACACTTCGTAGCTATAACCGCGTAATTGAGCACTGAGATAGGCGCGTGTTATTTCCGGACTGGTCAAGGCATTGCCGCGCTGGAGTACTTCTTTAAAATGCCGCTTGGCCATTTCCAAAACCGCCTGGAGTTGTGCATACTTGGCGCTACCCAAACCGTTGCCCAGGCAAAAGCGTTGTTGGTCCGCATCCAGCAAGGCTTTCAAAGAGCCGAAATCAGCGAGCAGTTCGCGGGCTAAATCAACTGCTGATTTACCCCGCGTTCCCGTCCGCAAAAAAATGGCCAGCAACTCGGCATCGGTCAAGGCGGCTGAACCCCGTTGCAACAGTTTTTCTCTGGGCCTATCTTCTGCAAGCCAATCCTTAATAGCCATTAGACGTTTCCTTATGCGAGTTAAAACTCAAGCATAGAAGAATTTGGCTGTACTTGTCATAATAACGGCTTTTTAAAGTTCCAGATGGCTTAGGTTTACCAGGCATTTCGCACAAATGCCATGAACTTCTATGGCTTTACTGTGTACCATAAAGCCAGCTTGCTTGAACTCGTGTAACAAAGCCAACATAACGTCTGGAGCCGGACGCTCTTCGACTTCGTGGCAGTGTTTGCAGATCAGCAGTAATTGTTCATGTTGATGCCCCGAGCAACGGCAACCGACGAAAGCATTGAGGCTTTCTACCCGATGAATCAAACCTTGCTCGATCAAAAAATCCAGGGCGCGATAAATAGTTGCCGGTTTTGCAGCCTGTTTCAAGGGTTTGAGACGATCCAGCAACTCATAGGCTTTGACAGCTTTGTGGCTTTCCCAGATCAGCTCCAGTACTTTATGACGGATCGGTGTTAATTGCACGCCACGTTCGACACATAATTGCTCAGCTGTACCCAGCGCTTCACTGACACATTCGCTATGATTATGTTCTGAAGACTGTTGATAATGCTGGTTAAGTTTGGCGTGAGTGGTCATTGCAATAGTCAGCTTCCTGGAGTCGAACGTTATAATATAACGTTTAGCCGGGTCGTGCAATTTACTCACTTTTCAGAGTGCAACTCTTGATATTAAAGGAAGGCCATTCAGCTTGCGTTAAGCAAATTAATATTGTAATGTCAGCAACATTTATAACCGATAAGGAGAGTTTTATTCTGAAAATCCAACACTGCATTCTCTGAATGTAGATAACCACTGCAATCCAGGAAAGGCCGTTTTATTGCCAAATACAGCCATTCATGTGTTAGCATTATGATTACCTTGAAATTTTTCGGGTAAAAAAACCCAACCAAAACTTAATATAATAGGATACTACTATGAAAACTAAAGCAATTATCGCAACAGGTTTAGTCACATTGGCATTATTGGCTGGCTGCAACAAAGCAGAAGAACCAGCAGCGACTAAAACTCAGGAATCCAGCTCTAGCACCACAACCGTTACACCATCAACGCCAGCTGGACAACCTGCAGCAACTAAAACCGAGGAATCCACCTCTACCACCACAACAGGCAAATAATATACGACTTGCCGCGGTTCCCAATCTTCTGATTGGGATCTGTACGTTGCAAGCTCTGGCTTTCTGCAATGGGGCGCTAGAGTTTAAAAAACACATGAGCTTCCAGCCAGGGACGGCAAGGACTCGACATTAGGGCATGAATTCACGACAGAATATCCTGCCTGTCGCCCTTCGGGTTAATGCAAATCCTTTCCAGAAAGATTTGTGCCGGAATCCAAAGTAAAATAATCAGTTAAGGAACGTGCACGAAATAAGATAATCTGGAAATATCCAGCCCCCACCCTTTGAAGCTAGAGAAGGGACAAAAGGCGCAATCTTTGCCCGTTTTGAGTATAGCAGGTTAACCCGGCAATTTTACTTTTCAAATATCAAATCAATTCGAGGGCCACCTTTGATTCCGGATTTACTCAGTTCAAAGCGTGTCTTATTCAGATCAGCAATCTCTTTAACAATGGCTAGGACTAGGCCACAACCATTACCTGGGTTTCAAGGAATATGGTAAAACTGCTCGAAAACTTTATCCATTTCAATGTCAGGTATGTCTGGACCATCATCGTGAAAGGTTTGTGAACAGAAAAAGTGGATTGGGGGATTTTAAAAACCAAAGTTGGTCAATTTATTTCAAGCTTATTCCAAAGTGTTGCAACATCGACAGCTGATATCCGTATCCATTCCACTACAATGTTCATGACAAACTGATATCAATGGCATGGAAACCGAAAAGAAGCCTGAATAATGATCCAAAACCATCCCTTAGACTTATATCCCAATAATTTTCGCTCAGTGTTGATGTTTGTGTTTGCACTGGCCAACTACGCACTGATGTATGCAGCCAATATTTTGTTGGCCCGATCACTCACTGTAGATGACTTTGATGATTACAGTGTAGCGCTATCAATTGTGACGATGCTGTCAACGCTGGCAACTTTAGGCCTGGAAAAATATGCCTTGCGCGCTATCGCACTGTTTCGTGAACGACAAGACTGGCCAAGATTTCGCGGCTTCTGGTTATTTTCCCTGCGTACCATCAGCGGTTTCAGTTTATTATTAGTGGCATTACTGAGTATTGGCCTGGAAACTATGTTGGCGATACATCATGCGGATTATCATATTGCCATTGTTGTTTTTGCAGGTTTTTTACCCATAATAGCACTCACACTGTTTCTGGTTGAAGTCATTGCCGCGCATGGCGCTCATTTGTTAAGCATGGCTATTTACAGATTATTTCTTCCTCTGGTTTATATGACGTTCCTTATTGGGCTTTCATTCAGCTCTCTGGAATTGTCTGCACTATCGGCTGTGCTTTGTTTTGGTTTTGCCTGGGTCTTGACACTAATCGTCATCTGGTTCATAGCCAAAATGCTGATGCCGGTTGAAGTTAAACAATCAATCCCGCTGCGGCATAGGAAAAAATGGCTTATCCGTTCCTCACCTCTGGTTTTGAGCAGTCTGATGATGACCGTAATAACCAGTAGCGGCGTTGTCATTCTGGAATTACTTTTTCCCTCCGGTATAGAAGTTGGTACTTATGCCATTGCCGCACAAACAGGCAGCTTTATTTCACTGATAGGCACTTCAACTAATCGTTATTATTTATCGACGATGGTTGTCATGATTGACCGCCATGATAAACAATCCATACAGCGTTTAATGAATCAGAGAACCCGGGTTGTAGGCGGACTGATCCTGATATTAATGGCAATTCTGGTATTTTCAGGTCAAAAAATACTGAGCTTATTCGGTACTCATTTCAGCGCGGGTTATAACACTGTTCTCATTATTGCGACAGGCGCATCCGTCAGCGCCTTGTTTGCGGATATTCCTTATTATCTCCAATTCATGGGGTTTCATCGCGCGGTACTAAGCTTGACTATGCTGGCAATGCTGAGCATGGTGGCGCTAGGTTTTTTACTGGGTGCCGAATATGGAACTGTTGGTGTGGCGTTCGCCTATATGATACCGGTCGTTTTGTTATTTATTGTGTTACGCATTATGGCGATGCTGCGTTTCAGACGATTCTGACAGATTTAGTGTGCTAATTTATCGCGCAAGAAGGAATGATACGATTATGCAGGAATTGGTCCCGTCATTACCATGCAATCGCACCGTATGCGAATTCTAAAGCGCTGCTATCATGAGCTGTTGTTGCTAAAAAGCGAATTAGCTAAGGCTCTAGTTTTGCTTAAAAAACAATAGGAAATCTGATAGTAGCCTCAAGTTGTTTTGTAAAAATACAACTTTATCATCGATTTGTTGCGATTTAACAAAACTGTAACAATGCTGTCATATACCTGTCACTTTTTTTCCTTATCATTGCCTCAGTTTTTTTGATAATAACCGAGAGCAATAAATGAAATTCTCTAAACTAACTTTGGCAATCGCTACCACATTAGGTGCAAGTGCATCATTCAGCGCTTTTGCTATCGATTTATATGTCGATACCAAAACCAAGCAGATTTATGCGGAACCCGGCCCGCATAGACAACTAATTGGCGCTTTCGAAAGAGTCGAAGATGAACCGGCGGCAGCACCGGCGGACACTGCCGAGATAGCCGCAGTCCGTGAAGATTTGGAAATGAAAACCAACGAAATCAAGGCGCTGCAAGAGCACATGGACGAAGTCGAAAAAGTTAAAGTCACGATGGACAAAAAAGGGCTGCAAGTTGAATCCGCAGATAAAAATTTCAAATTCAAGCTGGGCGGTCGTATTCAAACTGATGCCACCTGGAATTCGAACGGCAACGGTTTTACAAGACCGAATCAAATATCCGGAAGACCTCCCGTGTTTGGAACACCGGTTGACGCCAATGACGGCACAGAAGTCCGCCGCGGACGTATGCGTTTTGAAGGTGTTTTCTATCACGACTGGCTGACTCGACTCGAAGCTGATTTTGCCGATGATAAAGTCGCTGTGAAGGATGCTTTCCTGCAATATAACGGGCTCGATTTATTTAATATCACAGTGGGTCAACAAAAACAAAATTTCAGCCGTGAGTTGCAGGAAAGTTCAAACGATTTGATGTTTACCGAGCGTTCATTAATGAATATCCTGGCCGCTCCAGTTGTTGACCGGGCGATAGGTATTAATTTTCAATCCGTCGGGAAAAATTGGGTTGCGAAGGCGGGTGCTTTCGGCGACTCTATTAGCGCCAGCGCTAACCAGCTGGATGAAGGCTGGGGAATTAACTCACGCCTGATTTACAATCCGATTCTGGAAAAAACCACATTGATTCATTTAGGTGTTGCGGGTAACTACCGCCAGCCAGATGGCAATCAGAATGTCGCAAAAGGCAAAGCGTTACAACTGGTTTATGAAACAACTAATATGTCTAACCTGGATCTGATCCAATCGAATGTTGTTAATATAAACAACATTGGTATGCTGGGTTTGGAAGCCGCCGGCATGTGGGGCCCATTTTCAGTCGGCGGTGAATATACGGAAATGTGGATTGACCGTAAAAATGGCCTTGGCGATCTGGCGCTTAATGGCTGGTATGGCGAAGCTGCCTGGACATTGACCGGCGAATCCCGTAAGTACAAGGAAGGCAATTTCGGGTATCTGGAGCCGGCAAAACCCTTCAGCCTTAAAAATGGCACCTGGGGCGCTGTAGAAACTGCAGTACGTTACTCGGGAGCCGATCTGAACGACAATAATTTCGACGGTGGTTACATCCAGAACCTGACCTTGGCAGTCAATTGGTATCTTAACAGCAATGTCCGTCTGATGGCCGATTGGACTACTATAGTAGCATTGGATAACTCACCAGTCTCAACCACACAAACACCAGGCGGAACTGATCTGCTTACGGACAGCTTCTGGTTGCGCGCCCAGGTAGCTTACTAAAGTAGTACACTCACTCCCCCCTCACAGCTGCACTTGACACTCCGGTGCGGCTTTTTTTTGTGGGGAAAATTTAGACTGTTCAAAGCTGGATGATTACGGTAGCTTCGGTTTGAGAAATTACCAGCCAATACGAGCACAGGTTAGACAGTACACGCAAAGTTACCAACTCTTGCCTACCCGGCGTTGGAAGGTGGAATGCTGCAAGAAATTGAATTCCCTTCAAAAATACGCTGAACATGCTAAGATAAATATTTTTAAATAGCTATATTAACAACATACATTTATCTGCCCCGCAATTACAGTCGCAACACAAAGCGCTTATTGATGCTCTAAAGCGTGGAGAAGTCGTCGAAATTACTTATTATGGTCAAACACTTGGTATTGTTCAACCCGTAAGGCTTTCTGTTAATACGAAAGAACAGGAAAATGCAATGGCGGGGTTTTTCGGTATGCATCGTGATTTAAACATTAATTCCGTTGAGGATGAATTACGTGTTATTCGTCAAGGCCGCCGGAGTTCCTTGCGTGATCTTTGATTCCAATATTTTGATTTATGCTGATCGTGGAGTATTGAGCGCCAAGGAAGTGATTATGAATACGCAGGAGAGATCAATATCAGCGTTTACCTATATGGAATATGTACCGTTCTGTCGCAATAAACAGGAACTCGCTGTTTTTGAAAAATTGCTCAAGGCGCTGCAATTTACTATTCATGAAATCGACCACTCTATTTCTTATCATGCGCGGCAAATGGACAGGCAATACGCGTTAAGTCATAGTATCGAGATGGGAGATGTGCTTATTGCTGCAACGGCGCTGAAGAATCATGAATTGCTCTGTACCGGTAATGCTAAACTTTTTACGCCTATTATCGGCCTAAGGCTGGAACATTACTCATCAACACAAGCACTCTTCTAAGTGGTGTTTTGGATGAGGTTACATCAATCCAGCAAATTTAATACCGGATATACTATCGCGTCTGGCGGTTATAAACCCCGTCCACGATACCACTTCTTTTTTATTATGAACATTAATCATCTCATTACCCTGTTACCAATTCTTTTTTTATGGGGTTGTGCCCCGGCGCCTGTTTCTTCCAATAGGTGGAGTATAGAACCTATCAGTATATATGATTCCGGCGATAAAAAAGGCACGGAAATCATAAGCGTACAGCAATCCACATTACGAGCTGTTCTCAGCAATTTCGAGTCTGGCGAAGTCGATTTGCTGGATATCAGCCGGCCTCAACATTTGCAAAGAAAAGCCCGTTTTGCACTGGAACTGGACAAAGGAGAGGAATTAACCTCTGTTGCTTTTCACCCCTCGCTTGATCTGTTTGCTGCGGTGATCGATGCCGGCAATAAACCCGGCAGACTGGAAATTCGTTCGGCATCAACCGGCTTGTTAATTGACCGCGTGGTCGTTGGCTTTGGGCCTGATGCGGTGGTATTTTCCGAAGACGGCTATCTTGCCATGATAGCCAATGAAGGAGAGGATTTTTTGTTTGAACCGTCAACAAAACAATTTTTCACGCCGGAAGGCAGCATTTCAATAGTTCGCTTGAGTAAATCCGGTCATATCATTCGCCATAAAAATCTGGAGCTGGCTGACATGACTTATCATGAAGGTTTTGTAATAACCGGAAGCGGACGGTTTATGGAAAGAGAAATCGACTGGAATGTCGATGGTATCATCAGCAAGAAGATGGATTTTGATGGCAATGGTGTTATTGAAAAGAAAAAAGTCAGCCTGGGGCATTTTGAAGGACGTGAGGTTTTCGGCACCGAAACAAAAGGCGAACAGAAAATATTAATCCCGATAAAAACCCATTCTCCAGCTTTATTAGAGCCGGAATATATTTCGATTTCACCCGATGCAAGCAAAGCCTATGTAACCTTGCAGGAAGACGATGCGGTCGCGGTCGTCGATTTAATAAACGAACTGGTCATCAGCTACTACGGCTTGGGAGCGACCCGGCATAAAACCGATGCACGCTACGAAGGCTGGGTGAAATTTGACCAGTTGATGACAGGTCTGCGCGAACCCGACGGGATTACAACGGTTGCCAATGGCCGTTATTTCGTCACTGCCGATGAAGGAGACACCGACTCGGACAGCTCTCTTCCTGCAGAGGGACAACCAATCAGTGGTGGGCGTTCGGTCAGCGTATTTGATGCGGCAACAGGAACATTGCTTGGCGATACCGGTAATCAGCTCGATGAGTTTGCATTGGCAAATAAAGTATAACCGGAGCAGCGCAGCAGCAAAAAAGGCTCTGAACCCGAAATGCTG
>JAQTMV010000117.1 GCA_028714175.1 Methylococcales bacterium | reverse complement strand
GCCCTGCAAATCACCGTTATAGTGCTGAACGATTTTATTAAGTAAAACCTGTTTTTGGCGGCGATTGACATTTTCAACAGCATTCAGCAATTCTGCTTTATAGCCCATTTGTTGTGCCGTGCGTTCCAGTGCTTTGACATCTTTAGGAAAACACGACCCGCCATAACCGCACCCAGGATAAATAAAAGCATATCCTATGCGTGAATCTGAACCTATGCCGTTTCTGACATGCTCTATATCAGCACCCAATAGTTCAGCTAAATTGGCTAATTCATTCATAAAGCTGATTTTAGTCGCCAACATCGCATTAGCGGCATATTTGGTTAATTCAGCCGAGCGCACGTCCATGGTTATGATACGTTCATGACTACGATTAAATGGCGCATAAAGCGCTTTTAATAATTCTGCCGTTCTTGGATTATCGGTGCCGACAATTATGCGATCCGGTTTCATGAAATCATTAATCGCCGCGCCTTCTTTTAAAAATTCCGGATTTGAAACCACATCAAAATCAATATCCACGCCACGTTCTGTCTGCACTTGAAGAATTGTCTCCTTCACCTTATCTGCTGTGCCAACAGGTACAGTCGATTTGTTAACGACAATATGATAGCCATTCATATTTTCAGCGATGGATTTGGCCACTGCCAGAACATATTGCAGATCAGCTGCTCCATCTTCATCTGGCGGCGTACCTACTGCTATAAACTGAAAAACGCCATGGCTAACGGCTTCCCTTATATCTGTAGTAAATTTTATTCGCCCTGCTTGTTGATTCTCCTTAACCAGTTCGTCCAGCCCTGGTTCATAAATGGGAATAACGCCTTTCTTTAAATTATCAATTTTTTGTTGATCGACATCGATGCACACTACATCATTACCAGCCTCAGCCAGGCAAACCCCCGTTACCAACCCTACATAACCTGAACCAAATACCGTTACTTTCATTTTTATTTCCTAAGATCGTGTAATTAATTGAGCAATTGCACCCTTCATTGTAACCCATTGACTTATTGTGAGAACAAAACAGCCTCTTCCAATGTAAAATAAGTCTGAAGGAGTGCTGTGTTTCTAACGAAAAATGAGTCTAACAAACGCTTAAATATCATTCATAGCAGGAGAATGAAATCGATCATGAACATAATCGACTTAAAATACTATAGAACAATTGGAACAGTTTTCAACCGGCAAACCATCGCCTTTCTGCTCTGATAATCCATTGAACAGGTCAAAAACTATTTGAAACCTGACATCACATTTGCAATACTGAATAAAATGGTCATTATTCCCTTATACCACTGAATTATGAAATCAACATTAATCGTTAGCGCTGTTCAACAGCCTTGCAATAAAGACAGACAAACAAACCTTGATTTTTCCATTGCAAAAATACATGAAGCCGCCGCTATTAATGCCGACCTGGTAGTCTTGCCTGAATTGCATCTGGGACCCTATTTTTGTCAGAGCGAAGATTATAATAATTTCGAACTGGCTCAGACTATTCCAGGACCTACAACTGAAATTCTGTCAGCCATAGCCAAAAAACTGAAAATCGTTGTCGTCTCAACCATCTTTGAAAAAAGAACGCCGGGGCTTTATCACAATACCGCCGTGGTTTTTGACAAGGATGGCAGTATTGCCGGCAAATATAGAAAAATGCATATACCCGATGACCCCGGGTTTCATGAAAAATATTATTTCACCCCGGGCGATCTGGGTTTTAAACCTATAGAGACCTCAATCGGCAAATTAGGTGTATTAGTCTGCTGGGATCAATGGTTTCCGGAAGCTGCCAGATTAATGGCTTTAGCAGGCGCGGAAGTTTTAATATACCCTACCGCCATAGGTTGGGATCCGGAAGACACCCCTGAAGAGCACCAACGCCAACTGGATGCCTGGATCACTATTCAGCGTTCTCACGCAGTCGCTAATGGCATTCCGGTTATATCCTGTAACCGCATCGGCTTTGAACAAGCGCCCGGCTCGGCAACAGGTATCGACTTCTGGGGTAACAGTTTTATAGCAGGGCCGCAAGGGGAAATAATCACCCAGGCCGATGCTTCAGAAATAAAACTGTTAACCTGCACAGTGGATAGCTCACGCATTGAGCGGGTCAGACAAATATGGCCTTATCTGCGTGATCGCAGAATTGATGCCTATGGTGATTTAAGCAAACGATTTATAGATTAGCTCACAAGAAAATCGCGGAATCCCGGCATTACGCTACGCTTCGTACGGGTTACTTGCTACAGTTGATTCAGGGAATGACGACAAATTAAAAATATGAATAGATGAGTGAATGCCTGGAAAGTCGTTATAAGTCTTAATTCCACAAAATTTAATGCTTGCAGCATTGCACATAAGCTATAATTCACAATTAATTTTTCTCCTAGAGAGATTTTTAAATTTAATCTTTTACTAACTCCTATCAAATGAGGTGGATCATGACGGTAGCAAACCCCCACATGAAGCGCCTGTACGGCAAGTTACAAACAGTCGGCTACAATCCAAAATATATTGAATCGCTACTGCCTGATTGGTGGGACGACGAAATAGCCGAGACACCCGCCGGATTACAACAGGCTAGCCTGATTTTAGGGCAAACGTTTGGCATTCGCGCCGAAACCTTGTGGACAGAAGGCGCAGAACCAGCTTTAAATTTGCCGCAAGGCATTCGCTTTAAACATCGCAATAATATCGAGACTGATGAATTGAGTGTTGCCTGTGCTATGGCGCGTTCGCTTGCCCGAATTGTCTTAAAAGCGTTCCCCGCTAAACCACAGTCTGATTTTTATCCTGATGCCAGCGAATTGCGTAAACAGCTTCTTACTGGCAAAAAATGGATTACCTTTCAGGATATACTGACACATTGCCTTGATCTAGGTATTCCTGTCATCCATCTCCAGTATTTGCCCAAAAAAGCTAAAAAGATGGAAGGATTGGCTTTTGAGCAAAGCGGTCGTCCGGTCATTGTGCTGACACAAAATCACCCACATGGATATACCCTGTTCGATTTGGCACATGAGCTAGGACATATTACGCTCGGACATGTCACCGCCGAGCATTCTATAGTTGATCAAAAAATTGATGCAGAAGCCGATGATGAAGACGAACGTGCGGCTAACCGCTTTGCACTGGAGTTATTAACCGGCGACCCCGAATGCAAAATTGTTCCAACGGGGCGAAATCTTAATCGCGATGAATTAGCAACCGCAGCCATTCATTACGGTGAGAAAAACCAAATCGACCCATTACACATCGTCTTAAATTATGCCTACTCAAAAAATCATTGGGGTGCAGCCAATGCTGCGATTAATCAAATCGCCAAAAACGCCCCAACCGATCAAGAAATCCTACGCACCGCCTTATTGCAATCGCTAGAAATAGATGACCTTAACGAAAACGACTACATCTTGCTACAAACCCACCTAAAAGGAAAAGCCGATTGATCGTTCTTGCCGATAACGACATCATACTCAAGTTGGCCCAATGCGACTTGTTAGATGTCCTACCGGATATACTTGATTGGCAAGGGACTGAAATTTTTATCACTTCCGCAGCAAAATACCAATTACTCCCCAAAAAACCTGACAAAGCACTCAGTAAATGCGGTAACGAAGAAACATTAGCCCGGCTCACTGCCTTTCTCGAAACAACACAAACCCTACCAGCCGTTAAAAACACCTCGTTATTAGCCCAACTTGAAAATATTGACGACATAGACGGCGGCGAAAAATTCTTATTTGCCGCCGCCGTTGAAACCGAAAATCCCTTGCTGATAACTGGCGATAAAAGAGCGTTACGGGCTTTATTGGAACATCAAGATCAATTGCCCACTGTCTTTTCAGGGTTACAAAATGCCGTGGTTACTTTTGAAAGTGCTATTTTATTGGCAATGCGGCTTGTCGGTTTTGCTATCGTCAAACAGAAACTGCTTGGTTCACCCAAACCCGACGGTATGTTGCGGCTGGTACTAAAAGGCGAAACCGGAGAGGCGGACTTTATTGAAGGTTTGTGTTCGTTTTCCAAAGAAATCATCCCGCTATTGGCTTTTAAACACCACTTGCCACAAAGCCTAAATCAACCTTAAAGGACTAAAACCAAGCCATGCCCTTACTCGATTGGTTAAATAAACAGGATGCGGTGCATACTGTGCAGAAAGTGTCTTATCGCTTGCTGGAGGCCGTGCCTGAACTTGGCGCGTGTGATCCCAACACGGAAAACATGTTGATACAGGGCGACAATCTGCAAGCCTTGAAAGCGTTGTTGCCGCTGTATGCAGGTAAGGTGAAATGTATTTATATTGACCCACCTTACAACACCCGTTCCGCGTTCACACATTATGACGACAATCTGGAGCATTCTTTATGGTTGAGCCTGATGTATCCACGCTTGGATCTGCTCAGGGAGTTATTAACGGAAGATGGTAGTGTTTGGGTGTCGATTGATGATAACGAAGTCCATTATTTGAAGGTGATGATGGATGAGGTGTTTGGGCGGAAGAATTTTGTGGCGAATGTGGTTTGGCAGAAAAGAACATCACCCGATAATCGACTTAGATTAGGCGCGGCTCACGATGCTATTTTAGTTTATAAAAAAAATGCGTTCACTCAAAATGAAAGTTTTAATCAACTTGCTGTGAATGAAGGTCGAATGAAAGATTTTAAAAATCCCGATGACGACCCAAGAGGAGCATGGGCTTCCACTGATTTCACAGGAATGACAGGACACGCAACACCAAATCAGTTTTATACAATCGTTTCACCTAATGGAAAATCTTACCCACCGCCTGAAGGACGATGCTGGGCATTAGCAGAAGAAACATTTAAAAAATTGCTTGCTGACAATAGAGTTTGGTTCGGCAAAGATGGGAATGCGAGACCACGTTTAAAAAGATTCTTAAACGAAATGGATGGACAAAATGCTTGGACTTGGTGGACTAACGCCGAAGTTGGTCACAATCAAGAAGCTAAAAAGGAAATTAACGAATTATTCGGAGCAAGCGACGCATTTGATACACCAAAACCAGAGCGATTACTTCAACGCATTTTGCAAATTGCCACAAACGAAAACGACCTTGTGCTGGATAGTTTTTTAGGATCAGGCACAACCGCCGCCGTAGCCCACAAAATGAACCGCCGTTATATCGGTATCGAAATGGGTGAACACGCGCAAACCCACTGCCAGCCGAGATTAAAAAAAGTCATCGAAGGCGAACAGGGCGGAATTTCCAAGGCAGTCAACTGGCAAGGTGGCGGCGGTTTTCATTATTTCCGTTTGGGCGAGACAATTTTTGATGAATACGGTTCTATTCATCCCAACGTGCGCTTTGCGGCACTGGCGGCGCATATCTGGTTTTGCGAAACCCGTGTACCGTTGGCAAACCGCGCCGATTCGCCGTTGCTGGGCATTCATAACGATACCGCCTATTACCTGCTCTATAACGGTATTTTGGGCGACCGCAGGCCGCAAAGCGGCAATGTGCTGACTCAAGCCGTGCTGGACGGTTTGCCGCCGCATAACGGGCGCAAAATCATTTACGGCGAAGCCAGCCGTTTCGGTAAACCGCGTCTGGAAGCGGAAAACATCGTCTTCGAACAAATTCCTTATGATGTGAGGGCAGTGTGATGTTTGAATTAAAGGACTATCAAAACCGCGCTTTAGCGGCCTTATCTCATTTTTTAATCGAAGCCAAAAGCGGTACGGTTGCCGAAGCGTTTAAGACAAGTTATCTCAAACAAGAGCTAGACCCTGTTCTCTATCGTCATTACGACTTCGGTGAAATGCCTTATGTCTGTATGCGTTTGCCGACCGGTGGCGGTAAAACCGTTCTGGCTTCTTATGCCGTGAGTGTGGCGCAAAAAGCCTATCTGGAACAGGATTATCCGATAGTGTTGTGGCTGGTGCCGACTAATACTATCCGTGAGCAAACTCTGGAAGCCTTAAAAACCGTGGGGCATCCGTATCGGCAGGCATTGGAAAGCGAATTCGGCTTAGATCGTCTACGGGTGTTTGATATCAGCGAGGTTACGCAGATTCGCCGCCAGGATATAGGCCGTAAGACTTTGATTATTGTTGGTACTTTAGCCGCGTTACGGGTGGAAGATACCAGTGGACGTAAAGTGTATGTGCATCATGAAGACTTTGAGCCGCATTTTGTCGGTATTACTGACCCTGAATACCAGTTAGAGCGAATCAGCGAGAAGGATTTACAGGAGAACGGCTTACAGCGCGAGGACATCGGCAAAATTAAAGCCTCGTTTGCTAATTTGCTGGCGTTGCATCAACCGTTAGTGATTATGGACGAGGCGCATAATGCCCGGACAAAACTCACTTTTGACACCTTAAAGCGGCTGCATCCGGCTTGTATTGTCGAATTTACCGCGACACCGGATAGCAGCAATACTTCAGCCTCAAATATTCTTTATCGCTGTTCGGCTTCGGAATTAAAAGCTGAAAATATGATTAAACTGCCGATTGTGTTGACCGAACATAAAGACTGGCAAGCCGCCGTGCGTGATGCGGTGTTGACGGGTAAAAAACTGGCGTTGGAGGCGCAACAGGAAAGCGATTTTGTGCGGCCTATCGTATTGTTTCAGGCGGATGCAAAAAACGGCGAAGTGCCGGTTGAGGTGTTAAAAACGCATTTAATCGAGCAACTGCATGTCGATGAACGGGAAATAGCCATAGCCACCGGTAAGCAACGTGAATTGAACGGTTTGAATCTGTTTTCGCCTACCTGCCAGATCAAGTACATTATTACCATCGAAGCCTTGAAGGAAGGCTGGGATTGTTCGTTTGCTTATGTGTTTTGTTCGGTCAAAGATGTGCGTTCCAGCAAGGATGCCGAGCAGTTATTAGGGCGAGTATTGCGGATGCCTCACGCCAAACGGCGTAACAGTGAGGCATTGAACCGCGCCTATGCGCATTTGGCTTCACCGGATTTTGCCGTGGTTGCCAAGCAACTTACCGATAAATTGATTGAGATGGGCTTTGAGCCATTGGAAGCCGCTGGCAACATTACGCAAGGCAATCCGAATCAAAGTGATGTGTTTGACGATCAAGATGATGTTGTTGTGCGGACAGAGCCAACCTTGCGCTTTGAAGCGGAAGTGCCGCCGGATTTACCGCTAGAAACCTCGACCAACGTGATCATTTCGCCCACGCCTCACAACACCTTTAGTATCGAAATTAAAGGCGAAGTGTCACCCGAAACCAAAGCACAATTACTTAAAACTGTCACTGGCGCACAAAAACAACAACTGAGTACGCAAATTGAGCATCATAATTTGCGAGTAGTGGTGGCTCGTGCGCCGTCTCAATGTGGTAAAACCTTTGCGCCATTACCGCAACTTTGCTGTAAACAGGGTGAGCTGTGGGAATTGCTGGAAACCGATGCTTTTTTGCATTGGCGCAGTGAATGGTCGTTACTGGAATATCCTGCGGAATTGCCGAATTTTAACCTGGTTCAAACCGCGCATACCTTTGAAGTGGATATGGACGGTAAAAAATTGAGCTATCGCCTAGCCGATCAAAATCAGGCATATAACCAAGATTGGGTGGAAGGCGGATATACCGAAAACGAGCTACTGTTTTGGCTGGAACCACAAGTTCGACAAATCGGCTTGATTCCGGCCCAGTTACGCGCATTTTTGACAAGGTTGATTACATATCTGACTAAGTCGCGTGGTTTACCATTGACGGGGTTAATTCGCTGTAAATATATTCTGGCGCGTGCGGTTCGTGAACAAATTGAAATTTATCGGCAACAAGCGGCAGATAAAGGTTTTCAATATGCTTTGTTTGAGGAAAACGTAAATCTGGAAACCCGCTTTGATCATGTGTTTGAGTTTTTACCCGGTTACTATCCGGCAAGGCCGCCTTTCTATCAGGGACGCTATCAATTTTCCAGGCATTTCTACCCTGAAATTGAGGATTTGAAGGAAGACGGCGAAGAATTTGAGTGCGCCAAACTCATTGACAGTCATCCTAAAGTTAAATACTGGATTAGAAACTTAGTGAATCGGGATGGCGCGGCGTTTCGCCTGCCCTTGGCAAAAAACTGGTTTTATCCTGATTTTGTCGCGGAATTGCTTGATGGCAGGTTATTAGCCGTTGAGTACAAAGGCAAAGTGTATGCAACGAATGATGACTCCAGAGAAAAACGGGCAGTCGGTGAATTGTGGGCAAGGAAAAGTGGTGGTCAATGTCTGTTTTTAATGGCGGAAAAGAAAAATACTCAAGGTAAAGGTGTTTTTCAGCAGATTGATGAGCAGATTATTTTGTAAATGCTGGAAATTGCAGCAAGTAGCCCGTATAAAGTACAACGGAATACGGGCATCGGGAGCCACGAAATCCCGTATTACGCAAGCTCCATACGGGCTACTTGCTGTTGTCCGGCGCAGAAGTTACCAATCAGTTATGAAAATGCTGTAACATTTCAAATTTTTTACGGCAAAGCAAACAATGAATAGAACAGAAATTGAGCAAGCTGTGTTAAAGGAAATACACACTTTACCCCTGCATAAAGCGGAAGAAGCTTTAAGCTTCATTTTGACTTTAAAAACAAAATCCTTTAAAAAAAGACCATTAGGATTATTAAAAGGTAAGGTGGAATTTGCCATTGACGAGGACTTTAAGATCACGGATGAAGAGTTTTTACAATCGTGAACAGCTATTTGCTCGATACTCATAGCCTTTTATGGTCAATATGGCAACCTGAAAAACTCGGTCAGCAGGCTGTTACTATTTTAGAAAATATCGAAAAAACGTCTTTGTCAGCAGCAAGTAGCCCGTATGAAGTACAACGGAATACGGGCATCGGGAGCCACGAAATCCCGTATTACGCAAGCTCCATACGGGCTACTTGCTATTATTGCCGCCGCCTCCGCCAAAAAGCAGGCGATCATGCAGACGTATTTATAGGAGAAAACCCATGTTACAAGAACAACTGATCGAAGAAATAAAACAAATTCCCAATGAAAAACTGGCAGAGATTTATGACTTGATTCATTACTTTAGGCTCGGTTTAGCTCAGGAAAAACCCACAGAGACTATCCACCAGCGTCCTATTGGCTTGGCAAAAGGGCTGGTTGAGATTCCAGCCGGTTTTTTTGAACCTTTGCCGGACGAAATACTGGATGCGTTTGAGGGGATAAAATGAAAATTCTGTTGGATACCTGCGCTTTTTTATGGCTGACAACAGACGCACCGGAACTCAGCGATAAAGCCAAAATACTCTTTCAAAATACCAAAAATGCCGTTTATTTGAGTAGTGTTTCAGTATGGGAAATTATTGTTAAACAGCTAGGAAAACTGCCTTTGCCCAGTGCGGCAGACGATTTTATTAAACAACAGTGTGAAAAGCATTTTATTGAATACCTGACTCTCGATGAAAAAGCAGTATTTCAGTTAAGCAACCTGCCTAATCATCACCGTGATCCTTTCGATAAAATGCTAATTTGCCAGGCAATAGCACACGATTTAACCATTTTGACATCAGATAAAATGATTGTTCAGTATCCTGTTTCCACAGCTTGGTAACTAAAAAAATATGATTCATAAATGAAAAATGCTTAAGTAGGCAGGAAAACATGCAATCATTAGTCAATGACTTATTACGCAAAGACATTGAAATCGCCAAACGAGTCACTTTGTAGAAACAGCCTGTTGCAACTTCCTGTTGTATGAATGAAACCTCTATCGAAATCAAAGGTCAATAAATTTATCTGTATAGTGCCGTCGATTATAGTCCGATCGCCCTTGGAGACTATTTTTAACGCATTGCAAACCAGGTATGTTTTGTAGGATAATAAAATGTTGTGCATAATCCGTTATGCTTTATTGATTGACCCTGTAACACGCCATACGCTCGATGTCGAGCCGGTAAAAGCTTTGGAATTCGCTATGAAAAAGACAATGTACGAAAAGATCTGGGACAGCCACCTTGTGGTTGACGCGGCCGGTCAGGCCCCTTTGATCTATGTTGATCGCCATCTAATGCACGAGGTAACCAGTCCCCAGGCGTTTGAAGGACTGCGGCTTGCCGGCCGCAAGGTGCGCAATCCGCATAGCATTCTTGCGACAATGGATCATTGTGTGCCTACCAAAAATCGCGACCTGCCCATTGCTGATCCCATTGCAAAGAAACAAATCGAAGTAATGGCTGAAAACTGTCTTGAGAACGGTTTGAATCTCTATGATATGAAAAACCCGAATAACGGTGTGATTCATGTTGTTGTGCCTGAGCATGGTTTTGTTCATCCCGGCATGGTGGTTGTTTGCGGCGATAGCCATACCGCGACCCATGGCGCTTTTGGCGCGCTGGCTTTTGGTATTGGCACCTCCGAGGTAGAACATGTGATGGCGACGCAGACGCTGCCGCAGAAAAAATCCAAAACGATGCTGATTCAGGTTGATGGGCGCTTATCCAAATATTCCTCGGCAAAAGATATTGCCCTGGCTATTATCGGTAAAATCGGCACGGCTGGCGGCACCGGCTATGTGATTGAATATGCCGGTGAGGCGATCAGGGCTTTGTCTATGGAAGGACGTATGACGCTCTGTAACATGGCCATTGAAGCCGGAGCCAGAGCTGGACTGGTCGCCCCGGATGAGAAAACCTACGAATATCTCAAGGGACGTGAATTTGCGCCTTCCGGCAATAATTGGGATTTGGCGCTGGCTTACTGGAAGAGCCTACCCAGTGATGAGGGCGCAGTGTTTGATGCTGTCATTACACTTGACGCAGCGGACATTGCCCCGCAAGTCTCCTGGGGAACTTCACCGGAACAGGTAGTTGGAGTCAATGGCGCCGTTCCTGCGCCGGAAAGTTTTGAAAACGAATCAAAACGCAAGGCGTGTGAAAGTGCATTGGCCTATATGGGATTGGCTCCGAATACCAAAATAACCGACATTCCTATCGATCTTGTTTTTATCGGCTCATGTACCAATGGCCGTATAGAAGACTTTCGCATTGCCGCGGAAATGACAAAAGGCACTAAAGTGGCCGAAGGGGTCAAGGCTATTGCAGTGCCTGGTTCTTACCACGTCAAACATCAGGCCGAGGATGAAGGGCTGGACAAGATATTTATTGAGGCCGGTTGGGAATGGCGTGATCCTGGCTGTTCGATGTGTCTGGCGATGAATGGCGATGAATTGACCAAGGGACAGCGTAGCGCATCCACTTCAAACCGTAACTTTGAAGGACGGCAGGGCAAGGGCGGACGCACGCATCTGGTTTCACCGGCAATGGCAGCCGCTGCCGCAGCGGCGGGTCATTTTGTTGATATCCGCACCCTGTAACAACAGATAGAAAATATTATGGAACCGTACAAAAAACATGAAAGTATTGCTGCATTGATGAATCGCAGCAATGTCGATACTGACCAGATTATCCCCAAGCAATTTCTAAAAAGAGTGGAACGCAGCGGCTTTGGCGTGCATCTTTTTCACGATTGGCGTTTTAATGATGACGGCAGCGATAATCCCGAGTTTGAGCTCAACAAGCCCGCATTTAAAGGCGCCAAAATTCTGGTAGCGGGCGACAATTTTGGCTGCGGTTCATCCCGCGAACATGCGCCCTGGGCGATTGCCGATTATGGCTTTAATACGATTATTTCTACCAGCTATGCCGATATTTTCTATAACAACTGCTTCAAGAACGGCATCTTGGCCATAAAGGTAGATAAAAATCAGTTGGACAGATTGATGACCGAGATTACTGCAAACGAAGGCGTTCGCTTTATCGTTGATCTCGAAAATCAACAAGTCACGACACCGGCGGGCAATGGTTTCAGTTTTGACATTGACCCGTTTCGCAAGGGAAATCTGTTAAGTGGACTGGATGATATTGGTTTGACATTAAAGCATGTCGATAAGATCGACGAGTATGAACAGCAGCATAAGCAAAATTATCCTTGGCTTTGGGCTTAACTGATTATGTAGGGTGCGCTGTGCGTACACCTGTTGACATTCGACGGTACGCACAGCGTACCCTACATGGCTTAGGTGTAATTCACGACACCTGTCAGGGTGTCTAAACACGAATTAGGCTTCAAAATCACAACAAGGATAAAATCACACATGAAAAAAGTTGCAAATTTTGTTGCCCAAGCAAAAAAGATAGCTGGAGAAGGAACTATCGAATATTGCTTGTGGGTAGATGATTTCGGAAATCTATATGTGCAATTTGAAAAAAATAACATAGACACCACATCACCAGGAACGTTTACAGGATTATTGTTTTCCGTTTCCAAATACGCCCATTTACGGAACTCTAATAACGCCATATCTGACCCAACAGGCTACGACACAAATAGCAAGAGTTGGAAAATTGGCGAAGATAACAACAACCCTGGTTTTCTGAAGGCTGTATTATGCAACCTGTTACCAAAAAAATAAGCCTAACTCTACGCACCAGCGGAGCTCTGCTAATGCTACACGCCCGCTAAGCTTTGTGTTATGTACAAAATAATGAATCCACGTACTAATTAAAAAGGAAATAAATTGACTTTTTCTGGTGTATTTTGGACTTTAGTTGTTCTATTTATTCTTTCAAAACTTAATATAAGTTTATCCATTGCATTCTTATTTTTAGTTATATTTACTGTTATATTTAAAATTTACGAATACTTTGACAGAAAGAAAAATCCAAAGAAATGGGCTAAATTAGATAGTGAAGCTAAAAAAAGGGAAATAGATAAAGAGGAAACAGAGAGGCCTCGTGTGGCTGAAGAATATTGGAAAGAATACCAATACGCTACAAGACGAATACCTAAAAGTGAGTGGATATTAATGAATAGAGAAGAAAAATCTTCTGTGTTTAAAAGTAGAGAGGGATTGAAAGATCATTTCTATATGCTTCCTTTAAAAACTCAAGAGTTTATTAAAAAAACATATCCTATTGACATAAACTTTCCCCAGAGTAATTAGCCATCCTATGGCACCAAAAATCAATTATGAAAAATTACAGCTCATAGGTTGGGATGAGCTTGCGAACCCCAACAAAAACAAGCAACTAATTGTGGTGTTGGGGTGCGTACCTCACCTCATTCTACGGCACTAATGCGATTATGGATTCGGCTCAAAAACAAACCAGAGGCAACACGCATGAATAAAAAATATCAAATTGAATTAGAACAAGAAACGGATGGACGTTGGATAGCTGAAATAGGGGCATTATCAGGAGCAATGGTTTACGGTAATACCCGTGAGCAAGCCATCATGAATATAGAAGCCTTGGCATTGCGTATTCTTGCAGATCGTTTAGAGCATGGCGAAGCATCAGAAGAGCTGAATTTATTATTTGCCGCATGAATTCATTCCCAAGTACAAAAGCCAAACAAGTGTTGGCGGCATTAGTACGAATAGGCTGGTCAGTAAAAAGACAATCAGGTTCACATAAAGTATTGCAGCGAATAGGTTATGATGATTTTGTTTTTGCCTTTCATCAAGGTGAAGAGATTGGCAGCCGCATGTTGCAACGTATAGCCAAAAAAACAGGATTAACGCCTGATGATTTGTAGCCGAGTATGATATAGGTAGAAGCGATACTCGAAACCATCATAATTAACCATCTATGTGATAGGTTTCGCTTTTCCCTACCTATCCGGCACTGAAACCAACAAACCGCAATGAGAAAATAGGTGACAATTATATCCACAGATTCCAGAACTATCCAGCTGATGGACACCACTTTGCGTGATGGTGAGCAAACTCAAGGCGTATCCTTTACCCCCGCTGAAAAAGTCAATATTGCCAAGGCCCTTTTACAGTCGCTGCGGGTTGACCGCATTGAAGTTGCCTCCGCCCGTGTTTCTCAAGGCGAAAAAGAAGCAGTTACCAGCATTAATCAGTGGGCTCAGCAAGAAGGATTCGCCGGCTGTGTAGAAGTTCTGGGATTTGTTGATCATACTCGTAGTGTTGACTGGATACTGGAAACCGGTGGCCAGGTTATCAATTTACTGACCAAGGGCAGCGAGAAGCATTGCCGCGAGCAGTTGGGAAAAATGCTAACAGAGCACACTGAGGATATACTGCAAACAGTAAATTATGCACTGACAAAAGACCTGAGAGTCAATGTTTATCTGGAAGACTGGTCAAATGGTTACCAAGACAACCCGGACTATGTTTACGGCTTGATGGACAACTTGCGGCATTCAGGTATCAGCCATTTCATGCTGCCCGATACCCTCGGCGTTTTGTCGCCAGAAGAAGTATTTAACAATCTGAGTGATATGTCCAAGCGTTACCCGGAACTGCAATTTGACTTCCATCCCCATAATGATTACGGATTGGCAACCGCTAATGTGATGGCTGCCGTTCGTGCCGGCTTAAGCTCTATACATTGCACTGTTAATTGTCTCGGTGAACGCGCAGGCAACGCTTCACTTGCTGAAGTCGCAGTAGTATTGCGCGATAAAATGAACATGAAGCTTTCTATTGATGAAAGCCATATTGTTCGTATAAGCAACATGGTTGAAAACTTCTCGGGCAAACGGGTCGCGGCCAATACGCCCATTATCGGCGCCGATGTTTTTACGCAGACCGCCGGTATCCATGCCGATGGCGACCAGAAAGGTGGATTGTATAAAACCAGATTGAGCCCGGAACGCTTCTCACGTATTCGCAGCTACGCGCTGGGTAAAATGAGCGGCAAAGCGTCGCTGAAAAAAAATCTGGAGCAGCTGGAACTTGATTTGTCGGAGGAAAATCAGAAGAAAGTGCTTGCCCGCATTGTCAGCCTCGGCGATTCAAAACAAACCATTACCACAGATGACCTGCCCTTTATTATTGCAGATGTGCTGGAAAGCAAGAATTATCAGCATATAAAATTGCTCAACTGCTCTATCACCAGCGGTTTAAATCTGGAGTCAACAGTTAGTATACGGGTCAATGTCAATGGTACAAAGCATGTCGCATCAGGTGCAGGTAATGGTGGTTTTGATGCATTTATAGACGCCATTAACAAAGTGATGAAGTTGCATAATTATTCATTACCGGAATTGACTGATTATGAAGTGAGGATACCCAAAGGCGGACATGCCAGCGCATTAACAGAGTGTGTGATAACCTGGGATTGTGGTCGTGAACTACGTAAAACCCGCGGCGTCCATGCCAATCAGGTTTTTGCCGCTGTCTTTGCAGTACTCAAAATTATTAACATGCAATTGCATGAGCTTAAAATGTGAAAAAGATACCAAGTTAAATGCTGCCAAAGTGGATTGCGATGCAAAAGCCGCTGAGAAAAAGTTGAAGGGTACAGCGAAGAATAGTTTTACCAAGAAATGTTTTACTGATGAAAGCAAGTAAAGCAGACATCGCTAAGTTATTCTTTAAATGAGTAAATAAAAAAAACCGTTGTGATGAGTCAACGGGGGTCTTGGTTTTTGGTGAAGTCTCATAGAAATTTGCTGAATGGCTTATCCAGTATGTCATTCAGCCTATTTTTTTGGATTTCAAAAAAATTCAAAGGCAAAAACTTTTGATGATCCTATGAAAAATTTACTGTTCCTGTACGTTTCTTTACTCTGTAGCGGCTGCGCGACTGAGCCAACCCCTACAACGACTTCGTCCAAACAAACTGTACCCAGTGAGGAACCCAAGCCGCCTATTCTGGAAAACCTTAAGATAGGAATACCCCGTGCGGAGGCTGAAAGTATTTTAGGGATTCCAACTTCGGTGACTGATACTGCGGAGGGGACTACGGCTGTTTGGGTATTTGGTCCAGGTGCTTCAAAAGCCGCTCCACCACCAGAACCCAAAAGCAATAACAAGTTGTTCAGTCAAATAGGAAGTGTTCTAGCAACAGTGGCCGGTATTTTCAGTCCGATCGCAGGGGTGGTTACGAGTATAGGTTCGCAAGTTTACAGCGTAATCAGTTCTGGTGATGAAAACACCACTACACCGAAGCAAACGGGGGGAGATGACACGCGCATCGTGACTATCGAATTTAGAGACAACAAGGTTTTTTCAATCCAACGAGCTCGACAAACTGCTGTACCTTCCTCCTCCAGTCAATAATCTTTAGCGTGTAGAGCTAGATTTAGCGAAGGTCTTTAAAACTTAATCTGCCTCACGAATAACGGTTAAATAATATAAACCAAAATGAGTGCGTATCCCACAGCAGCCCTCTTCTAACGCAAAATGAGTCTGAAGAAGTGCTGTATTTCTAACGGAATTTGAATCTTTTTTGAGGGACCGCGAAGGATATGTGAATGCCGATCACTGGCGGTTTCTGAATGACCGATTTTCAAGATTAACCAGCCATTCACTGGAAACTGACCACTGACCCTTCCTGGCTGTTATGCAAAGCTTTGCATAACGGCCATTATGACAAGTGTCTTTTTATGCACAGTAATTTGTTGGTGAATGGCTGTTAGTCGGTAGCGCGGGGCTTGAGCACAGTACCTCGATTGGAAAGCTGGACATAATTTTTATAGTCGTCTG